>CADAXW010000003.1:0-140073 GCA_902792005.1 uncultured Lachnospiraceae bacterium | reverse complement strand
CGGCCGAACTTGATATGCTTTACCGTATCGCCCACGGTATAATCGATCGCTGCCGACTGGGGAACCCCCTTCTGCAGCTTCGCTCCTCCGCCTCCCGAAGAACCATAGCCCCTGCCGCTTCCGGCAGAACCATACCCCTTGCTGCCTCCGATCCCGGAGGAAGCCTTCGGGCGAAATGTAGTCCCCTGCCATTCATCATAGTACCGGTCTCCGCCGTAGGAACCGCGTCCAAAGCCATTGGATGATCCCGACCCGCCATAGCCTGAACCGCCATAGCCCGAACCACCATAGCCCGCAGCACGTGTTCCCTCCTTCTTCAGGAGATTTTCCGGGATTTCATCCACAAACCGGGATACGGCCGGATACTGGGTCACTCCATTTACCATTCTTCGGCTTGCAGCACTGAGGAAGAGCTGCTTCATGGCTCTTGTGATCCCCACATAGCAGAGTCTCCGCTCCTCTTCCGTTGCATCCGGATCATCGGAATCCAGGGAAAGACCGCTGGGGAAGAGACGTTCCTCCATTCCGACCATGAAAACATTCGGGAACTCCAGACCCTTGGCACTGTGAAGCGTCATCATGGTAAGTCGATCCGAAGCGTTATCCTCCGTATCCGTATCCGCCACCAGTGAGATCTCCTCCAGCAGCTCCACCAGGTTCGGCTGCTCCGCATGAAGTTCATAGTCTCTGATCTTATTCACCAGCTCCTGCAGGTTTTCCAGACGGCTTCTTGACTCATCCGTCTTTTCCTGCTCCAGTCTTGCTTTATACTCCGTCATGGTCAGGATATCCTGATACAACGCTGTTATGGAGCCCTCCTCTGCCTTGCGGCGGAAGCTCTCCATCAACTCCGCAAAGGCGGTCACCTTTGCAGCAGCACGGGAAAGTGCCGGATATTCATTCACATCCAGCAGCACATCATAGAGTGAGGATCCACGCTCTCCTGCGATATCCCGCATCCGGTTCACCGTGGTTCCGCCGATCCCGCGCGCCGGCTCATTGATAATACGTACAAGTGAAATGTCATCCGCCGGATTTGATATCACCTTCAGATAGGCAACCATATCCCGGATCTCCTTCCGGGCATAGAAGTTGGTTCCACCCACCAGCTGATACGGCAGATTCTCACGGATCATCTGCTCCTCCAGCAGACGGGACTGCGCATTTGTCCGGTACAGGATCGCTATGTCCGAAAGAGCTGCACCTCCCTGCATAAGCTCGAAGATCTTCTTCGTTACGCCCACAGCCTCTCCCCGGTCATCTTCATACTGGGTAAAGCATACCTTTTCCCCTTCAGGATTCTCGGTCCAGAGACTCTTGTCCTTCCGGCCTTCATTGTTCGCGATCACCGCATTTGCGGCATTCAGGATATTCTGCGTGGACCGGTAGTTCTGCTCCAGCCGGACCACCTTCGCATCCGGATACTCCTCTTCAAAGTTCAGGATATTATAGATATTCGCACCCCGGAACTTATAAATGGACTGATCATCATCACCCACAACACAGAGATTCCTGTATTTTGCCGCCAGCATCTTCACCAGGACAAACTGGGAATGATTGGTATCCTGATACTCGTCCACCATGATATAGCGGAACCGCTCCTGATACAGCTCCAGAACGTCCGGATGCTGCATGAAAAGATCGATGGTATGATTGATCAGATCGTCAAAATCCTTGGCATTGTTGCTGTGAAGACGTTTCTGATACTCCCGGTACACTTTAGCGATATTCTGTTCCCGGAAGGTAAGCGCCTTCTCCTCATACTCGGAGGGCGACAGAAACTCCTCCTTCGCCTTGGAGATGGCCGCCACCATACCGCGGACCGGATACTGCTTCTCATCCAAAGAAAGCAGACGAAGGACCTCCTTTACGGCCGCCTTCTGGTCGTCTGCATCATAGATCGTAAAACTGTTTTTTCCGCCCAGGCGTTCGTTGAACCTTCGCAGGATCCGCACACACATGGAGTGAAATGTGCTGACCCAGATGGACTCCGAACCGTATTCCACCAGAGCGTCCACACGGTCCCGCATCTCCCTTGCAGCCTTGTTCGTGAATGTGATCGCCAGGATATTGTAAGGATTCACTGACATTTCATCGATCAGGTACGAGATCCGGTGGGTAATGACACGGGTCTTTCCGCTGCCCGCGCCTGCTAAAATAAGGAGAGGCCCCTCGGTATACGAGCAGGCCTCTTCCTGTCTTGGATTTAATCCGGCCATTACTGAGCGGATGTCTGTCCTAACTTTGCCTTTAATGCTGCAAGCTCATCCTGAACGGCTGCATCCGGAGCTGCATCATATTTTGCTGCCAGGCTGTCTACCTCAGAGGAAGCTGCAGTCTGGTTCAGTTCTGTTTCGGCATTTGCAAGATCCAGCATAGCGTCTGCCTTTGCTTCCATACGCTCAAATGCAGCAATGCTTGCACTGGAGTCGCCCACATTTGAGGTCATCTGATTGATCCTCTGCTGTGTCTTGGCTACCTTGATCTTTGCCTTGATGGCATCCTTACGATCATTCAGAGCATTAATATCGTTCACCAGCTTATCATGCATCTGACGCATCTTCATGGCATTTGCTGCTGCCACATCATAGGTCTGCTGCAGGGACTGCTGCTTGGTCTGAAGCTTTGCCTTCTCTGTCAGGAACTTGGTTGCGTCTGCATCATTTCCTGCCATAACAGCCTTCTCAGCATAGGACTGCATCTTAGCGATCTCAGCATTTACCTCATCCAGCTGGCGCTTTGCACGCTGCTCATCTGCCATAACTGCTGCAGTCTCTTCCTTTACCTTGCCCAGATCTCTGGTCAGGTTACGCATTGTCTGGTCGATCATCTTCTCCGGATCTTCTGCCTTATCCAGAAGAGCGTTGATGTTAGAAGCCATAATGTCTTTGAATCTTGTCAAGATACCCATATTGTAATCTTCCTCCTTTAATTCTACAGATCCATGTGAATGAATCCCCCTGTTTCGGACAAAAGTCCGTTAGCCATATTATACATAGAAACCCATGGTTTTACAATTATTTTTTCGTTCCTAAATCGGTTCAGAGTGTAAAATGTCGATGATCACGCCCTTCGCCTCCGGAGGCTCCTCTTTGATCAGATAAGCCCGGAGCAGACGCTCCTCCGCTGTCTCCAGCACATCTTCTCTGTTGGTAAAGATCTCCGCCAGTACTTCTCCCTTTCCAATATGGTCGCCCAGCTTCTTCTTAAGAAGGATTCCGGACTCCGGATCTATGGGATCTCCCTTCTTGGCCCGTCCGGCACCCAGCAGAACGGATACAAGACCCACCTCGCCGGCATCACAGGAGAAAAGGTAACCCTCCCGATCCGAAAGGATCTCTTTTCTGTACTTTGTTTCAACCTGTGTCCGGTCCAAGGCTGCAGGATCTCCGCCTGCCTCTCTGACATAAGCCCGGAAGCGGTCCAGCGCGGCTCCGTTTTGAAGGATCTCCTTTACTGCTTCCTCCGCTTCTTCCCGGGTAGGTCTGGCCTTATCCGAAAGCTGCAGCATTTCCACTGCAAGAGCGATGCAAAGAGACACGAGACGTTCCTCGCCTCCGCCCTTCAGCACCTCCACGGACTCCATGACCTCCAGTGCATTTCCCACCGCCCTTCCCAGGGGCTGATCCATGTCTGAAATGACTGCTGTGATCTCACGTTCCGTATGTTCTCCGATCCGGATCATCTGGCCTGCCAGCGCCTTCGCCGAGGAAATGTCCCGCATGAAGGCCCCGCTGCCACATTTTACATCCAAAACGATCTTGTCTGCGCCTGAGGCCAGCTTCTTACTCATGATGCTGGAAGCGATGAGAGGAATGGAATCAATGGTTGCTGTCACATCCCGAAGGGCATACAGCAGTTTATCTGCCGGTGCCAGCTCCTTTGTCTGCGCCGCATCCACAAAGCCCACCGTTCGAAGGATCCGCAGGAATTCCTCCTCCGTCAGCTCCGAGCGAAGTCCCGGGATGCTTTCCAGCTTGTCCACGGTGCCGCCGGTGAAGCCAAGTCCCCGGCCGCTCATTTTCGCCGTGGGGACCCCCAGTGCTGCAAGCACCGGGGCCACCACAAGCGTGGTCTTGTCTCCCACTCCGCCGGTGGAATGCTTATCCAGCTTGACGCCTGAGACCCTGGACAGATCCAGCTCATCTCCGCTGGCAGCCATGGCCAGGGTAAAATGGCTGAGTTCCTCATCTGTCATCCCCTGAAACCATACTGCCATCAGAAACGCCGACATTTGATAATCCGGGATCTCCCCGGCCGTATAGGCCAGGATCATCTCCTGGATCTCATCCAACGTAAGTGGTATCTTATGTTTTTTCTTTTCGATCAGGTCATACATCCGATATTTCATGGAAACCTCGCTGCTGTAAAAACCTATTATCTATTCCTACTCTTTATCCTTGTTTCTCTCGATCTCAGCCTTTGCAACATCATCCGGTGCCTGCTCATAACGTGCGAACTCATAGGAGAATACTGCACTTGCTCTGGTCATGGAGTAGAGCTTGGTATCATACTCATAGAGCTCCATATACGGGATCTCTGCCTGGATCTCCTGATTACCGTTTCCGGTGGGGTTCATACCCAGAACGCGGGCTCTGCGCTTGTTCAGATCACCCATAACATCACCGGTATACTCATCCGGTACATTTACGGTAAGAGATGCGATGGGCTCAAGCAGAACCGGCTTTGCTTCCATAAAGCCCTTCTTGAAGGCCTGCTCGGTAGCAACCTTGAACGCAAGCTCGGAGGAGTCTACGGTATGATAGCTTCCATCGTAAAGGATGACCTTTACGCCGGTTACCGGATATTTTGCAAGCGGTCCGCTCTTTACAGACTCGATGATACCCTTTTCCACTGCAGGGAAGTAGTTCTTCGGAACCGCACCGCCGACAACGATCTGCTCGAATACGTACGGGGTCTCCATATCGCCTGAGGGCTCCATCTTGATCTTAACGTGTCCGTACTGGCCGTGACCACCGGACTGCTTCTTGTATTTGTACTCGGTATCGGTCTTTCCGATGATGGTCTCCTTAAATGCGATGCGCGGTCTGGACAGCTGGATATCCACCTTGTACTTGTCGGCAAGGATATTCTTTACCACATCCAAATGTGTCGCGCTGATACCGTAGATCAGGGTCTGTCCGTTATCGCTGTCATTTACGGTCTTCAGTGTAAGATCCTCCATCATCAGCTTGCCGATGGCCTGGGAGATCTTATCCTCATCACCCTTCTTCACTGCCGAATATGCACGATATACATACGGCTTGGAAATGGTGGTACGGATATAGGTCACTGCATTCTTTCTGGTAGAAAGCGTATCTGTGGTCTGGCTCTCTGTCAGCTTTGCCAGTGCTCCGATATCGCCTGCGTGAAGCTCCTTCACCTCTTCTACCTTGTTTCCGAAGATGGTATACAGTTTTCCGAGACGCTCGTCTGCATCTCTGTGATAGTTGAACAGAACATCATCCGGCTTCAGTACACCGGAATTCACCTTGATCAGGGAATACTTACCGATATAAGGATCGGCGATGGTCTTGAAGATATAAGCGGACTTCGGCTTTGCGAAGTTGTAGTCTGCCTCGAAGACACCGTTGCTCTCGGTATCGATACCGGCAAGCTTGCACTGATCCGGGCTCGGGAAATACTTGATGATATCAGCCATCAGAGTATACATACCACGTGCCAGGGTGTTGGAGCCCATAAGTACCGGAACCACCGAACCCTCATGTACGCCGACACGAAGTGCGGAACGGATCTCGTCATCGGAGAAGGTATCTCCGCCGAAGTAACGCTCCATATACTCTTCACTGGTCTCGGCAACTGCCTCAAGAAGGGCTTCACGGCAGATGTTCAGGTTGTCCTGGGAATAATCCGGAACGTCGAACTTATCTACGGTACCCTTGTCATTCCAGCGCTTTGCCTTCTGCTGGATTACATTTACATAGCCAACGAACTGCTCATTTTCACGGATCGGAAGATGGAAAGGTGCGATATGCTTTCCGTACATATCCTGCAGTCCCTGTACGATCTCACGGAAGCTGGCCTTGTCGTCGTCCATTTCCGTAACAAAGAACATACGCGGGAGTTTACGCTTCTCACAGAGATCCCATGCACGCTTTGTTCCTACCTCGATTCCTGACTTACCGGAGATGACGATCACGGCTGCGTCTGCAACTGCAACTGCCTCCTCTGCTTCTCCGATGAAATCCTGGTAACCCGGAGTATCCAGCAGGTTTACCTTGACACCATCCCACTCGATGGGTATCACTGAGGTACGTAACGAGAAGCCGCGCTTTGCTTCCTCCTTCTCATAATCACTGATGGTATTTCCGTTCTCCACGGTACCCATCCGGTTTGTCTTTCCGGCCAGATACGCAATGGCCTCCACCAGAGATGTCTTGCCGCTTCCCCCATGTCCCAGCAGGACTACGTTTCTGATCTTGTCTGTTGTAAATACGTTCATTTGCTACCTCCCCATGTAAATAAAATTTAATTAGGTTTAAAGTTGAATCGCGGTTCCGACGGGCAGATGCTTAACCCCTAACAACTGTCCCACGGTCTCGCCCATATCGGCAAATGTAGTTCTTATCCCGATATTACGTGCGCTTAACTGCTTTCCATACAGAAGCACCGGTACATACTCTCTGGTATGATCCGTTCCGGAATACGAAGGATCGCACCCGTGATCCGCAGTTATGATCAGCAGATCCTCATCCTCCATCCGGTCCAGGATCTCGGGCAGATGTCGGTCAAACGCCTCCAGTCCCGCCTTATATCCCGGTACATCTCTTCTATGTCCCCAGGTGGAGTCAAACTCAACCAGATTCGTGAAGATCAGACCCTCCTTCTCCGTCTGCATCACCTCCAGCATGCGGCTCACACCATCTTCATTGTTCTTTGTTTTATATGCGGTACGGATACCACAGCCTGAGAAAAGGTCGTTGATCTTCCCCACAGAGATCACAGGCACCCCCGCTTCTCCCAGGTAGGCCAGCAGATTCTCCTCTCCCGGCGGGATCGCATAATCATGCCGGTTGGAGGTCCTGCGGAACTTTGCGTCCCCCTCCTTTGCTCTGACAAAGGGTCTTGCGATGACCCGCGCCATCAGATCCTTTCCCATAAGCTGTTTTCTTGCCACTTCACAGATCTCATATAACCGATCCAGCCCGAAGGTCTCCTCCGACGCTGCGATCTGAAATACGGAGTCCTGTGATGTATAGAGGATCGGTTTTCCCGTCCGCTCGTGCTCTTCTCCCAGCCGCTCTATGATGGCTGTTCCGGAATCCACACAGTTTCCGAGAACTCCGGGTATTCCGGCTTCTGCTACGAACCGGTCCACGATCCTCTCTGGGAAACCGTTCATAAAGGTCTGGAAGGGAACCCTTGTCTCGATGCCGATCATCTCCCAGTGACCGGTCACGGAATCCTTTCCGTTGGAAAGCTCTGCCGCCTTTCCGTAAATCCCCACCGGACTTTGCACGGAACCGATCAGGGGCGAAGCCCCATCGATATTTCCAAGTCCCAGCTTCCTCAGGTTCGGAATCTCCATATCCGGAAAGGCTTCCGCGATATGCCCCAGGGTGTCCGCCCCGGGATCACCGAAGTCCGCCGCATCCGGCATGGCACCGATGCCTACGCTGTCCAAAACGATCCAAATCACCCGCATCCTTTTGTCCTCCTGTCCGTAAGGACTCACCGCTTCTATTTTACCCCATCTGTCCTTCTACATTCAACCCCTCTGTGCCCGGAAGTACAAATCTTCCATCCCGGATCAGGTCCGCTTCCCTGCCGTCCGGATAGACCGCCGTGATCCGTCCGATCTCCTTGTAGGGGATGGTGATGTCCGTGTGGCAGTTAAAGTACGCCTTCTCCGGTTCCGTATCCCGAAGAACGGAAAAGGAATTCTCTCTGGAAATGATCTCCTTTCCGTCCGGATTGTAGACCGCCGTATCCTCGGAATGACTGTAGCAGGTATCTCCCACAGCAAAATGTGGTCCTGTCTTTTCCACGATCAGGATGGGCAGCTTTCCCAGGATGTCGTACTTTCCGGCCATAAGGTAGGCCGGTACATTTGTTCCGATGGCAAACTCCCCGATGGGAAGGGTGTCATGGTGGAACAGGATATTCTCCCGGATATACCTTCTTCCTGCCTCGGGATCCTCATAATTGCCGCAGCTGTAATCCGTTACCACACCGTCCCGGAAATGTATCTCCAGGTCCTGAAAGAAGTAGCCGTTCAGATAAACGCCGGTGACGTGCAGAACGCCCTCGGTCCCCTCCAGGACCGGCGATGTAAAGACCTCACCCAGCGGGATATTTACATCTGCAACACAGTTTTCAAACTGGGTCTCCTGGTCCGGCTTCTCCAGGGTCCGCATCTTCACCTTCATCCTGGTACGGTTCGCACCGCAGCCCTCTACAAGGATGTGATCCGCCGGATCCATGGCATCGATCAGCGCCTGCTGCAGGGGAAGATACACTTCATTCTCCAGTGTATTGATCCGTACCGTATCCCGGAAGATCTCCTCAAACCGGTCTCCGATCTCAGGGATGGGATAGGAAATGATGGCAAAGCTGTAGCTGCTTCCCGGAAGATATTCCTCCTGCAGCTGTCCCTGTTTTCCCATAAGCTCGGTGGAAAGGCTTCTCTGCTCTTCACTGAGCCGGACGATCCCTTCCTTTGCCTCCGGAAGAAACAGCGCCTCTCCAAAGGTCTCGATCCAGGCAGGCCCGGAATAACCGGCAAGCTCCGCTTCCAGAGACTGATAGGCTGCCTTGGCCGCAGCCAGCTTACGCTCCATATATCTTCGGCTCAGGAAAAGAGCCTCATCCATTCTGTGATCATATTCAAACTGGCGGCAGACCGGTGTCGATAAAACTCCGGATCTTACCACGCCCCGCCTGTTCAGCCGGCTGCCTGCAGCCCGGTTCAGGATGGGTTCAAGTCCCATCTCACGGAACTGCTCCACCAGACGGCGTACCATCCGTTCCTGGCCGAGGGCATAGCGGACCGCTACACTCTTTTTCCCTTCAAAGGGAACCCGCATGGTCTCAAAGCCACGGCGAAATCCCTTCGAGAAGGTGCGGGCCATGGCGTCGATCTCCTCCTCGGAAAGGGTGTTCATAAACCGGGATACTTTAAGTTCGTTCTCCGTGATGTATTCACCGTACTTATAGAGATATGTCTCGTCAGACAGATCCTCCCGCATCAGCACCTGATACAGCGTATTCTCCACAGGACAGAACATATCCCGGGTCCGCTCCCCTACGATCTCACCGGCATAATCCTCTGCATAATAGGCGATGCATTCCCGGATCCGGCTCTCTGCCGGAGCCTCGTCCTGACAGAACTTTCCGTAGATCTCCAGAAAGAGTTCCAGGAGCGTTACGATCATAAAAAGCTTTCCGTCGAAGATATACTGCGGCATGCTATAGAGCTCCGCCAGAAGAAAGGACAGCGTCTCTCCATAGGTTCCCAGTTTCACCGCCTGATCCGGATTGGAGAAATCCTCCTGATAGCCGTCACCGGAAAGCGGTGCATAAAGCATCTGATTGATCTTACGCCATTCCTCCGCGGAAATATGCTCCCAGGCAGATACCCGCGGTCCCTCTTCCCGAAAGAGATCCTCTCCCAGCTGATCCATAACAAAAAAGCAGGAACCAAGATAATCACAGGCCGCGTAAAAATACGCAGTCAGTGATTCCCTGATCTCTGCCGGGATCTGTTCTGCAAGCTCTGCATCAATATTCTCTTTCATTTCCAGGATTCTGCCACGCACAAGTCCCAGGCGTTCCTGCAGCTCCTCTCTCAGTTCAGTCATATGGAAACCCCTTTTGCCAGTTTCTTATTCCAACCCCTTCACCAACATTCAGATCAGATATAAGATCACCAATAATACGATGGCGATCAAAGAAAGTATGACAGTCATACGCTTTGCGTTATTGTCTCCCTCCACCACACGGAAGGAATGAAGCCCGAAGCCCAGTCCGGTTAATGCCATGATGGAGGCCATGAGCATCAGCACTCCGACCCGGTCGGATATCTTTCCTCCCTTGATGGCACTGTAAATGATACAGCCCACCGTCACCAGGATGGAAAGCACCGCAAAGATCAGAGAAATGATGGTATCCACAGCCATCTGATCATCGGCAAACTTATACTTCTTCCGTTTGAATCTTCGTGGTGAAAACACTCTCTTCGTTCCTTTTCTCCGGAGGCTCCCGGTCCTGCTTTGGACCGGGCACTCCGTACTTTATTCTCTACTTCACTACAGGCACTTCCGGATCTCGTCCAGAGACCGGATTCCCTGTTCCTTCATGAACCCTTCGATTCCCTGAATGATCTCAGCGGTTGCAAAGGGATTCCGGAAGTTCGCGGTTCCGACGGAAACCGCCGTTGCACCGGCCATGATAAACTCGATGGCATCCTCCCAGTTGGAGATACCTCCCATACCGATGACCGGAACGTCCACTGCATGACAGACCTGATATACCATACGCACCGCAATGGGCTTGATGGCAGGTCCGGACACTCCGCCGGTGCGGTTTGCCACTGCAAAGTTTCTTCTGTGGATATCGATCTTCATTCCCGTCAGCGTGTTGATCAGAGACAGGGCATCTGCACCGCCTGCCACTGCAGCCCGGGCCATTTCCGCGATATCCGTAACATTTGGCGACAGCTTCATGATGATGGGCTGCTTTGCCTTCTTCTTCACCTCGGCGGTGATATGCTCCAGGGCCTTCGGATCCACACCAAAGGCGATCCCGCCCTCTTTGACATTGGGACAGGATACATTGATCTCCAGAAGATCCACCGGCTCATCCTGCAGGCGTTCTACCACGCCCACATATTCCTCCTCGGAATGTCCGCAGACATTTACGATGATCCGGGTATCCTTTGTTTTCAGAAACGCGATATCCGTCTTCAGGAACTCCTCGATGCCCGGATTCTGGAGACCGACGGCATTCATCATTCCGCTGGATGTCTCAGCGATCCTGGGTGTGGGATTTCCCTGCCAGGGCGTCAGAGCCACACCCTTGGTGGTTACGGCGCCCAGACGGCTTACGTCTGTAAACTCATCATATTCGATTCCCGACCCGAAGGTTCCGGAGGCTACCGTCACCGGGTTCTTCATGGTCACTCCGCAGATAGTTACTGATGTATCGATCATTACAGCTCCACCTCCTCTGCGAAGAATACAGGTCCGTCCTTGCAGACCCTTCTGGTATTTACCTTGAAATGCTTATCCACCTCAGCGGTCTTGCAGACACAGGCCAGGCATGCACCGATGCCGCAGGCCATATGCTCCTCCAGAGAAAGCTGGGCCGGAAGATCATTTTCATAGGCGTAACGTTTAATGGCACGCAGCATGGGGGTGGGACCGCAGGCAAAGATCATGTCGCCGCGGATATTCTCCTCCCTGGCGCAGTCTACTACATTTCCTTTTCTTCCCACTGCTCCGCTGTCACTGGTGATATGCACGGTTGCGACCTTATGGAAGTCATCTGCCATAAAGGCCGTATCCCGGTACCCCAGGATCACATGCAGCTGCTTCTTCGGAACCCCCTGCTGTGACAGCCGTTTTGCCAGCTCCAGCATGGGAGGGATGCCGATCCCGCCGCCCATGAGCACGGGCTCACTGGAGGTCAGCTGGAATCCGTTTCCGAGAGGTCCCATCACAGGGATCATATCTCCGGAACGAAGGCAGGAAAACTCTGCCGTGCCGGCTCCTACAACACGATATACCAGACGAAGGGTTCCCTTGCCCGGATTGATCTCACAAAGACTGATGGGCCGCGGCAGAAGCCGGGAGGAGTCCCTGGAATAAAGGGACACGAACTGACCGGGAACCGCTTCCTTTGCGATCTCCGGCGCCTTCAGTGTCAGACTGTAGATATCTTCTGCGATCCGGCTTTGGTTTACAACCTCTGCTGTGGTCATTTGCTTCTTCATGATTCTCTCCGTAATCTTTTCTTATTTTGTTCCGAGTGCTCCCCGGATATCATCCAGCATATCAATGACTGCCTGACGGGAAGCCTCTGCAAAATGCGCCTCCCCGAACTTGCTGTATTCGGACTTTGTATGAGCCGCGATGATTCCACGGGAGGAATTGATGATGGCTCCCAGGCCGTCCTCGTTAAAGAAATCAACCAGATCCTTACCCTGTCCGCCCTGTGCACCGTAGCCCGGCACCAGGATATAGGTCTTCGGCATCAGCTTCCGAAGGATGCGGCCCTGTTCCGGATAGGTAGCTCCAACGACTGCGCCTACATTGCTGTACGCTCCGTCCATGGAGGTCTCGCCCCAGGCAACCACCTTCTCAGCCACATGCTCATAAAGCGGACGTCCGTCGATCTCGCGGTCCTGGAACTCACCGGAAGACGGGTTGGAGGTCTTTACCAGAACAAAGATACCACGGTCATTCTGGTTGCAGACATCGATAAACGGCTTAACTCCATCGGAGCCCAGATAAGGATTGACAGTTACCATATCCCCATCAAAGGGTGCATAGGTCTTGGAACCTACCTGTACGGTACCGATATGTCCCACAGCATAAGCGCCTGAGGTAGAACCGATATCTCCCCGCTTCACATCAGCGATCACGATCAGTCCCTTGGACTTTGCATACTCCACGGTCTCGCGGTATGCCACAAGTCCGGATACACCGAACTGCTCATACATAGCGATCTGCGGCTTGACAGCCGGGATCAGATCATAGGTTGCATCTATGATCGCCTTGTTAAACTCAAAAACTGCAGCAGCAACCGCCTCGAGGGTCTCTCCATATTCCTTGATGCCCTCCTCCATCAGCTTCTTCGGCAGAAAGCCAAGCTGCGGATCCAGTCCAACGACGATTGGCGCATTTTTCTTCTGAATCTCTCCGATCAGTTTTGAAATCATTATTTTGTCTCCTTTATTATCCTTGATAAACCACCTTGCCGTCGCAGATCGTGGTGGTCACCTTGCCCACCAGCGTCTTACCGGCATAGGGTGTGTTTTTCCCTTTGGAAAAGAATTTCTCCGGCTCCACTGTCCATACGCAGTTGGGGTCGAATATGGTCACATCTGCCAGCGCACCCGGTTTCAGCGTTCCTCTCTCGCTGTCCATCCGGATGACCTTTGCAGGGTTGCTGCTCATGAGCTCCACCATCCGTGTCATGGAAATGATGCCCGGTGCCACCAGTGCCGTGAATGTCAGTGCCGCACTGGTCTCCAGTCCCACGATACCGAAGGCCGAGTTAAATCCCTTTGCCTTCTCCTCTTCGCTGTGGGGTGCATGATCTGTGGAGATCACATCCATGATGCCATCCCGCAGTCCCTCGATCAGTGCCTGAACATCCTCCTCGCTGCGAAGCGGAGGATTCATCTTATAATTACCGATATCTCCCGGAATATCCGTCTCTGTCAGAGTGAAATGATGGGGACAGACCTCGGCAGTCACCCGATATCCCAGGCGTTTTGCCATACGCATCAGCTCCACGGTCCCCTTTGTGGAACAATGACAGAGATGCAGCTGTACTCCCTGCTCCGCCGCCATAAAAATATCTCTGGCCGCGATCACATCCTCAACCGCGTTTGTGATCCCGGGATACCCAAGCTCCAGCTGCTTCGGGCCGGCATTCATCACACCGCCTGCCACCAGATCTCTGTCCTCGCAGTGGGACATAACAACACCGTCGACCTCAGCGATCTTCATTAACCCGTCCCGGAACAGCGCTGTGTTCATCACGCTCTTTCCGTCCTCGGAGAAGGCTACGGCGCCTGCCGCCTTCATGGCAGCCACATCCACCAGCTCTTCATTGTTCTCCCCCATGGTGATGGAGGACAGCTGTTCCACACGGATCACAGCCTCCTTGGCAGCCTTATGGATCACGTAATCCAGCGTCTGCACCGAGTCCACGGTGGGATTCGTATTCGGCATCGTACATACGGTTGTAACGCCTCCTGCCGCAGCAGCCATGGAACCGGTGGCGATATCTTCTTTATAGGTTTGTCCGGGATCCCGGAAATGTACGTGCAGATCGATCAGTCCCGGCATTACATATCTGCCGCTCGCATCGATCACTTCTTCTTCCGCGTCAGCCGCTTCCGGCTGATATTCACCCGGAACGATTCTTTCGATCCGGTTTCCCCGGATATAGACGGTACCGATTTCTTCCATGCCCTGTGTGGGATCTACAACTGTTCCGTTTTTGATGATCATAGGCCACTCCTTTTTTGCTTAAACTGACGATTTCTTCCGGTACACGAACACTTCTCTATTCTATCAGAAAACGCCCCTCGGTTCAAGGATTCCGAGAGAAAATGGTCAGCTTACTCATCCGGACGTTTTTCCCTTTTTATTCTTTCTTCTATTTGTGTCCTTCAGAAGGCTTTTTATCTTGTTCCAACCGATCCCCGTTAACGGTATCTCCTTATCTCCTGTTTTCAGTTTCAGCTTCGTCGGCTCGATGGTCCTGATCTGTCTTCGATGTACATAATCGGAACGGTTTGCCTGGATAAACTGATCCGATTGAAGCAGCTCCTTGTTCTCGCGAAGGGCTTCCACTGGCACGTCATAGACACCGTCCATGGTTACGATATGTCCGTTATGCGAATGCAGTTCAAACCAGATGATCTCATCCTCCTTCATCACATGAAGGGCTTTATTCCGGTCCTTGATATAATGCAGGGCACAGATATCCTTCATCAGGTTTCTCTCATCCGCATGGAGCAGCATCGGTCCCACCTTATCCTGAAAGGATTTCTGATTCAGCGGTTTCTGGAAAACCTCATAGCAATGCAGGTCTCTTTTAAAATGACCGTTCTCATCCGACAAATCGCACACAAAAACAACAGGGACAAGAAAGTACCCCCGTATCCTTCGTATCCCGTTCAGAAAGTCCAACCCCGAGGTATCCATTCCATGTTCTGTTTCGGTCGTAAGATCGACAATGATCCAATCCACCCACTCTCTCAGCAGGATCTGATTGGCGGCCGAAGCCGTCTTACAATAAAGGATCCTCGCATCCGGACGAGTCTTTTTTATAAAACCCTCATAGAAGCTGACATACTTCTCATCTGTCGCGAACATCAAGCCTTTCATCTGTCTGTTTCAACCGGAGCCTCCCCTAACTCCCTTTTCGTTGAAATGAATAACAAAATACCCTATGTGAAATACCCTATATTTGAAAAAAGCCTGCACAAGGCAGGCTTTTTCACTTTATTCTCCGGTTTCTCCACCCGGATCCGGTTGTGGATCAGGCTCGGGGTCCGGTTCAGGATCCGGCTCGGGGTCCGGTTCAGGATCCGGCTGAGGATCTGGCTCGGGCTGTTCTCCTCCACCGGCAAAGGTGGCTGAAATCGTATGAACTTCATTCACAGCAGTGAAGGTATAGGATGATACAGGTCCTACACTCACTCCATCTACCACAACATCCGCAATGGAGTATCCTGCTGAAGGTGAGATATATACAGTGAAATCCTGGCCCAGTTCAACATTTGCTGACGGAGTAATGGAACCTCCGGGCCCTGCACTGGTGGTGATGGTAGTTGTCTCCGGTGCGGCAGGGTGCGTCGTACACGGAGTTACCAGGTTGATCTGCTCATAATCAAAGGTTGCGCCGATCAGTATCTTCTCACCGTTTTCTTTCTTCTGAACAACAAACTTTGTCTTTTCAGGACATGTATTGGTTGCCAGCATGTGCGTCTCATTGCAAAGCTCAATGGTCTCATGACCACCGCACCGTTTTTCCGGAATGGAATCCGATGCACAGAGATCCGTACTTTCAGGACAATCCGGTCCGGCCAGCTGGTTCGTCACCTGACAAAGGGTAACCTTGGTGATACCCTCAGGTTCTTCCCAGTTCCGCTCAGGATCCTGTCCTTCCATTTCCGCGATCTCATCCATGATCACACGCCACATGGTCTCATGAACAAGTACATTTCCGTTATCTACGTTCGAGTCGCAGCCATACCAGATGGATGCTGTATAATACGGTGTCATTCCGCAGAACCAGAGGTCATAATCCTCTGACGTGGTTCCGGTCTTTCCGACATTGAAGATGCCGGTCTTCATCTTGGCTGCAGTTCCGGTTCCGCCGGTAACTACCTCACGCATGGCCTGGATCAGCTGCCAGCAGGTCGTTGCCTTCATGGTCCGGTGTGTCCGCTTCGGATCATCCGGATCCGTATTGTCAATGACAAGATTGCCGTCATGATCATAAACCTTGGAGTAGAATACAGGCTTTCTGTAAATACCCATGTTGGCGATGGATGCATAGGCTGCTGTATTCTCCAGGTTCGTAACACCCTTGGTGATACCGCCCAGGGCAAGCGCCTGGTTCACATCGGAAAGCACATCTCCGTTGCTGGCTGTGAAATGATCCGTGACCGTAGTAAATCCGTCATTGATCAGATAATTATATGCCACCTCCGGAGTCAGCTCCGTGATCGCCTTAACGGCAATGATATTCATGGAGTTCTTAATGGCTGTCCTAAGACTGTTCACGCCACGGTAGCCGCCATACCAGTTGGATACGCTGATACCGTTTACGAACTTGTATGGTGCATCATCAAAGCAGCAGGCAAGACATCCTCCGGTATCGATATACGGACCGAAGGCCGCCAGCACCTTAAAGGTAGATCCGGGCTGCCGCATGGCCTGCGTTGCACGGTTAAAGCTCAGGTTGGCCGTCTTCTCACCACGGCCGCCCACGATGGCCTTCACATAGCCGGTATGCTGGTCCATGAGGGTGAAGGATATCTGTGGCTGCGGATTCGTCTTCAGACTCTCCGCATTGAAGTTCGCACCTGTCTCCTCGATCATGGCTTCCTTATAGGTTTCGGCCGCCGCTCGCGCTTTCTCGTCATCCGGGTAAATGTTGTTATACTGATAATTCCCTGTCAGGGCCCTGTTATAGGCCACCAGCGAATTGTTATCATAGTTGTAGGTAGTCTTTCCGTCATTATCAAGCAGGGTCAGCCTGTATTCCAGGGCCACGGAATTCTTGTTGGGGAAATACTCCTCATCATCATTCAGAACCCTGTCACAGATGTCCTGGATCTTCATGTCCTGCGTGGAATAGATGGTATAACCGCCGGTGTACATTTCCGTCCATGCTTCCGACTCGGTAATGCCGTAAACCTCCTGAAGATCATCCACGAAGGAATACATCAGAGCGTCCATATAATAGGAGTTAAAGGTCGAATTCTCCTCACGGACCTTGGCAACCTTCTGTACACGGGTATAAACATTATCATTCTTTGCATGCTCGTACTCGGCATCGTTGATATAGCCCAGCTCCCGCATCTTGTAAAGCACCAGATCCCGGCGCTCGGAGTTATACTCCGGGAAAATAACCGGATCAAAACGGTAGGGGTTCTGGGTAATACCTGCGATCATGGCGATCTCGGACAGTGTCAGCTGGCTTACACTCTTGTTAAAGTAACGATTGGCGGCAGCCTCCACGCCGTTGACACCCTGACCCAGATAAATGGTGTTCAGGTAATATTCCATGATCTGTTTCTTGTCATAACGCTTTTCAAGCTCAACGGCAAGATACTGCTCCTGCACCTTACGTGTAAGTCTCTGCAGGAAGGTCTTCTCGTCCATACCTACATTGAATACGTGGTTCTTGATCAGCTGCTGGGTGATGGTGGATGCACCCTGGCTGGAATCCCTTGTGGTGATCAGACGTACCGCTGCACGAAGGATACCCTTTGCGTCGATACCGTTATGCTCCCAGAAGCGCTCATCCTCGATGGATACAAATGCATCCACCATCTGCTTCGGGATCTCATCATAATAAACATAGACACGGTTTGAATTGATGGTCGAAAGTGTATCGATCTCCTTCCCGCTCTGATCACAGATCACGGTCTTAAATCCCTTGGGCTTAATGCTGATGGAATCGATATCCGGACAGTTGTCCAGCATACCCTTCATCATACCGAAGCCAGCACCGGCCATCACGACAATAGCAAACACAAAGAGGGCCAGTATCAGTTTGAAGCCGGTGATAAATACCCGACGTTCATTCCGCTGTCCCTTGGAAACCAGATGATTCTGTTTTTTCTGTAAGCTGTATTTATTGAAGTTCAAAGCCTTAGGCCTCCTGTCACTTCAGAATATCATTTCTTATTGTAGCAGATTCTTTTTCAAAATACAAGATATAGCGGTTGGGCGCCCCCACCCGCTAATCTCACTTTTTCTTTTTGTCCTGCTTATCCTGCTTATCCTTCGGGCTCTTCTCCTTTGCAGACTTGTCTCCCGCCGGCTTCTCCTTTACAGGCTTATCTCCTGCCGGCTTCTCCTTTACAGGCTTATCTCCTGCCGGCTTCTCCTTTACAGGCTTATCTCCTGCCGGTTTTTCCTTCTGCCGCTTCTCATGTTTGTCATGCTTCTCATGCTTTTCGGGTTTCTGATGAGACCTGTCCCGAGCCGCCTCCGAAGCCTCCTCTGCAGCAGGCTCAACTGTCTTCTCGGCCTTCTCGATCTTCTCGGTCTTCTCAGCCTTTTCGGTCTTCTCAGCCTTCTCGATCTTCTCAGGCTTCTCCTTCTTCTTGGAACGCTTCTTCTCGGATGCCGTCTGCTGCTCCACTGCCGCCAATGTCTCATCATCCACCAGATGCTTTGTCACAGCCTCGATCTCCTCCGGAGTCATGGGCCGCATCAGGGGATCCACATACTGAGAGGTATAGTAATGGTACATCGCCTTATATTCTTCACTGAAGCTGTCATTGGCATGTCCATGCATTTCGTCGAAATCCCGATCCTTGCTGACACGCTTAATGATGTGCAGCGCTACATTTGCACTATGCGATGAGATACGCTCAAAGCTGTTGATCAGGTCAAACAAATGCACTCCGCCCTGAATACTGCAGTCGCCGTTCTGAAGACGTTCCACATGATGCGACTTGATCAGCTCCTTCAGCTTGTCGATCATCTCAGACAGAGGCTCTACACGGATGGCAAGAGACTCATCATCATTCTGGAATGCTGTGAAGCAGGTTTCCATGGTATAATCCACCGCACTGATGATGGTATCCACCTCCCTGTGTCCATAGGGTGAGAAATGGATGTTGTTTTCATTCTTTTCCCGGGCCGTGTAGGCGATATTGATACAGTAATCACCGATCCGCTCCAGATCTCCGATGGAGTTCAGGATCTCACTGACCACCAGCTTATCATCCGCCATCAGTCGGCGTTGATCGATCCGCACGATATAGGAGGAAAGCACTGTCTCACACTTGTCCAGAAACTCTTCATTTTCCTCCAGCTCCGGGAACTTGGATGCGTCATACTTGTAGATCATATCCGTGGCGATCTTATAGTTCGTCCGGATCGCCTCCGTCATTTTACCGATCAGCTCCTTGCACTGCTCGAGAGCGATGGTCGGGGTATTGAGAAGCATATCGTCCAGCTTCGCAAGCTCCATCGACTGCTCGCTCTGCTCTTCCACTCCGCCCAGGCGGTCGCAGATCTTCGTCATACGATCGGTACCCAGAAGCAGGATAATGCTGGTGAACAGGTTGAAGAACAGATGCACGGTTGCGACGCTGCCTCGGTTTACGGAATCCGACATCCAGGAGAGTCCGAAGATGCCATGGAGACTGTAGATCAGCGCCATGAAGAATACCGCTCCGAAGATGTTGAACAGGAGGTAACTCCAGGACACCTTCTTTGCCTTCTTATCCGAACCCATCAAGCCGATGACGATGGGCATACATTTTCCGAGATTGATACCGATGACCATGGGGATCGTCACGGCATAGGTAACAGAACCCGTTGCGGCAAGGGCCTGCAGGATACCGACTGATGCATTGGAGCTCTGGATCACGGCGGTAACACCGAGACCGATCAGAAGGCCAATCAAGGGATTCTCAAAGGAAGTAAACATTGACTGGAATTCCGGGCTCTCACGCAGGGGCTCGAACACCTCCTCCATCAATGTCATACCATAGAAAAGCATACCAAGACCGATCAGGATCCCGGCTGTTTCCTTTAATGTTTTCTTTTTTGTAAACAAACGGATAAATGCGCCGATTCCAACGAGCATAGGCGCAAAAGATGAGGGACGCAGCAGTTGCAGCCAGATACTGTCTGACGTAAGATCTCCGAGACGGAGGATCTGTGCCGTTGCCGTACTACCTACATTTGATCCAAATACAACAGGCAGAGCCTGTCCGAGACTCATAATCCCGGCATTTACGAAGCCGCTCATCATAAGCGTGACCGCTGCAGAGCTCTGGATCACGGCGGTCACGGATGTCCCGAAAAACCAGCCCTTGATCCTTCCGCCGATCTTGCTTCTGCCGGTGGTAAGGCGGCCTAATACACGCTCCATCCCGGAGCCTGCAACCTTCTCCAGAGATGAAGTCATAAAGTTCATGCCGAACAGGAAAAGTCCGACGCCGCCAAACAATTGAAGTATGTCAACTAAACTCATTTTTGTCTCCTGATATTCCCCTGCTCCGCGTCAGGGTGATGTTTCTGCCTTCTTTCCGAATAACAAACAGAGTTATTATAACAAATCCGCTTTTTTCTTTCAACATAATACAAGTTTTCGTAGCATCATTCGTGTTATGTCAACTAGTACCTGCAGACAAGGTCTACACTCCGTTCCTCCCCCGGCTCCATATCGTGAAGGCGGGTAAATGCCGCCAGCCGGCAGCCCGGAAGTGTCTTATCTTCAAACAGGCGGTATCCGCCCTCCGGTTTTCTGTACACCTGAACCACTGCATCCGATACCACAGAACCTGTATTCTTCACTCTTACGGTCACATGTCCTGCCTCATAGTCCGCCGTTTTTCCCGCTTCCATGGCTGTCTTGCCGCCGGACTGAGCAGTGATCTCCTGATCAAATGTAGCGTAGGAAAGACCGAAGCCGAAACGGAACAGCGGCTCCTCCTCCATATAGATATACGTGGTCTTATTCTTCTTAATATCGTAATCCGTGATCTCCGGAAGCTGATCATCGCTCTGATACCAGGTCTGGCAGAGACGTCCCGCCGGACTGACCCGTCCGAAAAACACGTCAGCCAGGCTGTTTCCGTACTCCTCACTTCCGGTTGCCATCCACGTAATGGACGTAACCACCGGATCCTCTGTCTCCTCCACGATGGCCACCGGGGAATTGGTATGGAGCACCAGCTCCACCTGTACATACTGCTTACGGATCATCCGGAGCAGCACTCTCTGGAAGGGCGGCAGCTGGATCGTGGTACGGTCCCTCTCCTCCTTTCCGTTCACGATGGGATGGAGACCAAAGACCGCGATCACCCGGTCGGCCGGAACCCCCCGGGTCTTCCGAAGAAGCTCCTCCGCTGTTTCCACCGTTTCAAAGGAAAGCCTGATACTTCCGTCGAAATTGGAGATGCCGGCGATCCTTTCATCCTCCCAGAAATGCAGCGCATTTTCCTCCGTGAAACAGATAGCCTTTCCCGCAGCATCGATCATTTGGAATGCTTCCTTTGCAAACCAGCTGAACACATCCTCTGCCGATGCATACAGGTGGAAGTCCTCCGGCTCCTCCGAGTTGATGACCCTCTGCCCCGGCTTGTGGGTCGTCAGGGCCTTCCCGTTACTCGTAGCTCGCAGGGTGAATCGGGAATCATCCCACAGCATGATCCGGAACACCTCTGCATGTTCCTGATCCACCGAGATCACCTTCTGTCCGTCAAGGCCGGCGTAACCTCCGTCTGACATGCGGATACGAACATAGGGATACAGCGCTTCACAGCCGGCCGCCGCAGCGCCCAGCCCCTCTCTGAGGGTCACCTGATGGCTGGTGATGCCGCTGTACCAGTCCATGGGGCACCGATCCGCAAAGGGCCCCAGCAGAAGCACTCTTTCCTCCTCCCTGAGAGGAAGTGCTCTCTTCTCATTCTTCAGTAACACAACCGCCTCAGCGGATGCACGGCGCGCCAAAGCGCGGCCCTCGGGCGAATCCACCCGGGACAGGTTGTAAACGCTGTCCGGAAAGGCTTCCTCCACACCTTCATCCTCCGGCAGGAGTCCCAGGAGGGAATATGCCGTAAGCCTGTTCAACACAACTCTGTCGAAAGCCTCCTCCGAGAGTTTCCCCAAATCCAGAGCTTCTGCCAGTCCCTTACGGACCACTGCATGCTCCTCCGGAAAGGCATCCATTCCCACACCTATGGCCCGTACCAGAGAATCTGTGAATGATTCCGCCTCCTTCTGCCGGATCACTCCCATGCTGATGGCACCACCATCTCCGGTGACAAAGGGAAGTCCCCTGTCCTTCAGTCTGGTGGTGATCTCCGGCGTAAAGGTTTGCGGCACCCCATTGACATAGTTGTAGGATGCCATGACGCTCAGAGGATCCGCATAGTCGATGACCTCTTCAAACACCTGAACATAATAATTATCCTTCAGGTAATCCGATATATTGCTGTCTGCCAGGTTCCTGTCATTTTCCACATTGTTTCCGTAGAAATGCTTTAGCGTTGCCCCGCAGCGGACATAGCGCGGATCCTCTCCGGCCATACCCAGGATATACTCTCCCGCGATCCGGGAGGTCAGATGGGGATCCTCTCCGTAGGCCTCTTCATTCCTGCCCCAGCGGGGATCCCTCTCCATATCAACGGTGGGAGCAAGCATACAAAGTGCCCTGTGCTTTTTCTCTTTATAAAGACTCCTGGCTTCAACACCCGTAAGATCTCCGATCTCACGCATCAGCTCCTTGTCAAATGTAGCGGCAAAGCCTACAGGGTTCTGAAATACCGTAGTAAATACCGGCTCTCCCAGATCAAAGGTCTGATCATGCCGTGCCTGCACACCATGAGCCGCTTCGCCATACTCCTCCAGCCTCGGAAGGCCTGCCGCCACCCGCTCCTCAGCGGTTCCGTTGATCACCAGCAGCTTCTGTTCCCTGGTGAGTTTTGCCAAAAACTCTGCAGCCTTTTCTCTGTGATATGCACGGTCTCTCTTCACATTTTTTACCCCCAATGTAACCAGGTATTACTTCTTTTTCTTTTCATTCTTTTCATCCACCTCAGCCAGCTTCTTCTCGATAGCTTTGATGATGATCTTCAATGCCTTGATCCGGGCATAGTGCTTGTCGTTGGACTCCAGCACATGCCAGGGTGCATACTTTGTATTTGTCTTTTGCAGCATCTCATCCACGGCTTCTTCGTAGAGATCCCATTTCTCCCGGTTTCTCCAGTCCTCATCCGTGATCTTCCACTGCTTCTCCGGCGTGTTCTGACGCTCGGTAAAGCGCTCCAGCTGGGTATCCTTATCGATCTGAACCCAGAACTTCAGGATCACCGCATTCCAGTCCGCCAGTTCCTTCTCGAACTCATTGATCTCGTTATAGGCCCGCTTCCAGTCATTCTCCGTGCAGAAGCCCTCCAGCCGTTCCACCATGACACGTCCGTACCAGGTACGGTCAAAGATGGCGATGTGTCCGTCCTTCGGAAGCCGGTTCCAGAAACGCCACAAATAGTGTCTCGCTTTCTCCGCCGGTTCCGGACTGGCAATGGGATGAACCTCGTACCCTCTCGGGTCGAGAGCCGCAGCCACACGCTTGATATTACCGCCCTTTCCGGCAGCATCCCAGCCTTCATAGGCAATGATAACCGGTATCTTCTTCAGATACAGCTCATTATGAAGCTTGCCCAGCCTCTTCTGCAGGGCATCCAGTTCCTTCTTATATTCCTCATCCGATACAGACTTGTCCAGAGCGATGTCCGCCAGCTTCGGAATACTCTTCATGGGGAATACATTCTGAAGCATGGGCGGCTCCTGCTTAGCCTCCATATTGCTGAGGGCCGTATCGATGCTGGCAACCAGGATCTCCGTCATCTGAAGCTCGGACCATTTCTTGCTGGTGGCATCAATGAAATACCAGGGAGCCACAAACTGATTGGTGAACTCCAGATACTCATCATAGACATCGAGGCACTCCTTATAGTGCTTGTTCTGCCACTTGTCACCGTCAGATACCCGCCACTCGGTGACATTATTCTTCTCCAGCTCCTGCAGACGCTTTCTCTGGGTCTTCTCCCCGATATGGAAGAAATATTTCACCACCAGATAACCGTTGTCATTCAGCTGGCGTTCAAACCGCTTGATGCTGGTCAGATGAGACCGGTACTCCTCCTCTGTGATCTCTCCGTGAAGAAAATGCGCCGTCACTTCACCCATCCAGCTTCCGTCAAAGAAGGAGAACTGTCCCTGCTTCGGGATCCGTACAAAATAACGATACAGGAAGGGCCGTCTGGTCTCCTCCGTCGTAGGCTGGGACAGGGTCTCACATTTGAAAAATCTGGGATCCAGCCCCTTGATCACTCTTCCCAGCACACTGCCCTTGCCGGCTGCCCCCCAGCCGTCCATGACTACAAGCACCGGAAGTCCTTTCTCCTTAATGGCTGTCTGACGTACTGCCAGTTCTGCTCTTGCCTTGGCAAGACGTTCTACGATCTCTTCTTCTGAAGGCATTTCTTCCTTCACCCATTCTTTTAACATAGCACTACCTCCCCAATCTGATCATTCTGCTTCGTGAACCAAATAAGTAACATCCCAATAATATACTTCCATTTTACATGATTTCAAACCATCTGAAAACACAATTCTTGCTTCCTATCCGGGGTTCCGATCACACCCAGGTCAAAGCCCTCACTATCCGTCTGCTTCGCCCCGCAGGATCCCAAGTCCATGCTCCAGCGTTGGAAGCAGAAACTCCAGGCACTCTGCGACAGCCTTCGGACTTCCGGGCAGATTGATGATCAGGGTTCTTCCACGGATCACACTGACGGCACGGGACAACATGGCTCTGGGCGTGATGGTCATGCTGTAGGCACGGATCCCCTCTGCGATCCCGGGAACATCCCGCTCTGCTACCCGTTTTGTAGCCTCCGGCATCCGGTCCCTCGGAGAAAGTCCCGTTCCTCCTGTCGTAAAGATAACATCCGGCTTTTCCTCATCCGCAAGCCGGATCAGCGCTTCCACAAGTCCATCCTCATCATCAGGAAGAAGAAGCATGCTTCCCACCTGGTATCCCTTTTCCTCCAGGATCTCCTTTATCCTGGGACCGCTCTTATCTTCTCTGACTCCCTGATAGGACCGGTCGCTGGCGGTAAGCACTGCGGCCCGGTACGGAGCCGGGATCATTTCCACCGTATCTCCCACATGCACCATTCCGCCCTTCACGACCCGGGCAAAAACGCCCTCCTTCGGCATGATGCACTCTCCGGTCCTCTGCATGATCTCACAGCCGCTGTGACATTTCTTTCCGATCTGTGTCAGTTCAAGCAGCACCTCTCCGATCCGAAACCCGGTACCGATGGCACAGGATTTCAGGTCATAGCCCTCGATCAGAAGATTCTCTCCAAAAACCCCGGGTGGCAGCTCCACCACTCCGCCGGAGCGCTCCCGAAAGGCCTCCACCTGTTCGTTGGCAAGCAGGCTCACCTGCCTTCCGCTCCCTGCATGGGCATCCCCCTCCAGACCGAATTCCTCGATCAGCCGGCATGCTCCGACATCCTTTTTGACTGTACCCTTCTTTTCACTGATACAGACTGCGATCACCTTACCCATTTTATCCTCCGATCTGGACCATGCTTTTTTTCTCGATCTTCTGATCCACTCTCTGAAAGCTGTGATGCTCCGGTTTCCGAAGCACAGCCCTTCGTATCTCCTTTTCCAGTTCCTCATCCGAGCAGCCGGACCTGAGCATGGTCCTGAGATCCGCTCCGTCCGGATAATAAAGACACAGCTTCAGCCGTCCGTCCACCGTAAGCCGGAGCCGGTTGCACTCCGAGCAGAAGGTATGGGACATGGGGCTGATAAAACCGACTCTGCCCCGGAAGCCCGGAAACTGCAGATAGCTTGCAGGTCCTGACCCTGCGCCCCTCGCTCCGGTCACAGGGGTTCCCTTTCCATACACCGTTTCCAGCCGCCTTGCGATCTCTTCTGCCGGTATGCCCTGCAGCTCCTTCGCACAGCCAATGGGCATGAGCTCGATGAACCGGACCGAGATTTCTCTTTCCTTCGCCAGGGCTGCAAGCTCCGCAAGTTCCTTATCATTCATGCCCCGCACCGGTACGACATTCAGCTTCACCTGAAAGCCCAGCGCCTCCGCCTTTTCCAGAGATCCCATCACCCGCTCCAGTGCATCCACACCCGTGAGCTCCCGGTAGGTCTCCCGGTCCAAGGTATCCAGACTCAGGTTAATGCTGCGAAGTCCCGCGTCCGAAAGCGCCTCCAGATGCTCCTCCAGTAAGACTCCGTTGGTGGTCATGGCCAGCTCCGGCTTCTCCGGAAGCTCGCCGATTCTTCGGATGAGGGATATGGCATTCTTCCGTACCAGAGGCTCTCCTCCGGTAAGCCGTATCTTCCTAACTCCCATCCTGCAGAGAACCCCGGTCACCCGGAGGATCTCCTCCAGTGTCAGCACATCACTGTGGGCCAGATGAGAGATCCCCTCCGCTGGCATACAGTACTTACACCGCAGGTTACATTTATCCGTAAGGGAAATCCTGAGATATTCTATTTTCCGTTCATATTCATCCCGTAATTCCATTTCGTCCGTTTCCTTTATCGCCACATGCCATGAACCAGACGGTCACGCCTGCGTCGGGGTATTTGACTTTAGGAGCATCAGCCGCTCCGGGTCCAGAGTCAGATAAAAGCTTCCCGACAGCACCCTGTCCTTCATCTCTTCCCATTTTGTCTTATCCACGATCCAGGTAAGCAGCGCGTCCGCCGTCTCCCCTGTCCCGTTCTCCTCGGTAAAGCAGATCACTACAGAGAAGGTGTCCTCAACGATCCGTTCCAGTCTGCAGCGAAAGCAGTTGGTATCCTGCAGCTGCTCTTTCGATATTTCTTTAAAAAAATGTGCCCGATAGCCAACATGATCGGCAGTTGTAAAGTCCTGTCCCTCCACAGGCTTAAGACGGATGCCCCAGTCCTCTGCCAGCCAGGCACCATCTACATCCTTCTTCAAGGCGGAAATATTCTTGCAGCCGGTGAGTCTTGCCGCAGCCACCGTCATGGGGTGGTCAAAGAACGCTCTCCGATCCTGGGTCTCCACGATATTTCCGGCCTCCATGACACCGATCCGGTCAGCCAGCCGATAGGCCTCATTTCTGTCATGGGTCACCAGCACCGACGGTCCCCGGAACTCCTCCAGGATATCCAGGATCTCATGCTCCATCCGGGTCCTCATATAATTATCCAGAGCGGAAAAGGGTTCATCCAGCAGCAGAACCTCCGGCTTTGTCACCAGCATTCTGGCCAGCGCCGTCCTCTGGCTCTGCCCTCCCGAAAGCTCCGCCGGATACTGATCCGCCACATCCTGAATGCAGAACCGCTCCAGAAAGAAGTCCACCTCTGCCGGATCCTTCGCCGCCGCAGCGATATTCTTTCGCACGGTCATGTGCGGGAACAGGGCATAATTCTGAAACAGATATCCCACTTTTCGTTCCCGGGCCGGAAGCGAGATCCGCTTTTCCGAATCAAACAGCACCCGGTCACCCAGGGTGATCCTGCCGCGATCCGGCTTCTCGATCCCGGCGATACATTTTAATGTCATGGTCTTGCCGCATCCGGAAGCGCCCAGCAAAGCGAAGCGTTCCGCATCTGCCGTAAAGCAGCTCTTTAGCCGAAAATGTCCCAGCTTCTTTTCGATATCCACTGAAAGCTTCATGCCTTATGCCTCCTTCCTCTGCTGCTCCTTCGAAAGCCGGAGGCTGTCCAGTAATTCATAAGGATCAGGATGACCAGTGAGAAACTCACAATGATCAGCACCCACTGAAAGGCCAGTGTACGGTCCCCGCCCTGCATGGCAGTATAGACCGCAAGAGACATGGTCCGGGTCTTCCCCGGGATATTTCCGGCGATCATGATGGTTGCGCCGAACTCACCCAGAGCCCGGGCAAAGGACAGTACTGTGGAGGCTGCGATCCCCGGCCATGCCGAAGGAAGGATCACACGGAAAAGGATCCTGCCTTCCCGCATACCCAGAGTCCGCGCCGCCGCTATCAGATCCGGATCCACCTGTTCGATGGCTCCCCGGATCCCGCGGTACATCACCGGAAAGGAAACAACCACGCCTGCCACGACCGCACCCTTCCAGGTGAAGATCATGTCAAGACCGATAGAATCCAAAAAGCGCCCAAAGGCTGAATTTCTGCCGAATGCGATCAGCAGAAGAAAACCCACGACCGTGGGCGGAAGCACCAGTGGAATGGAAAGAATCCCGTCCACCACGTGCTTCGCCCGACGAAGGTAGGTTACGCCCCATGCTGCCGGCAGCCCCAAAACAAAGGTAAATGCTGTGGCAACAAGTGCGATCTTTAATGATAACCATAAAGGTGATAAATCCATAGCTTACTCCGCAGGCTTCACAAAACCGTATTTCTCAAATACCTTCATAGCTTCGTCACTTGCCAGAAACTCCAGATAGGACTTGGCAGCTTCTGCATTCGCGCTGGACTTTACCACAGCGGCCGGATATACAACCTTGTCTGTGGATCCCTCCGGTGCCTCACATACGATCTTTACCTGATCCGAGGTATAAGCATCCGTAGCATAAACCACACCGCAGTCCACCTCACCGGATGCAACCCAGGCCAGAACCGTTCTGACATCCGCACCGAAGTTTGCCTTCTTCTCTATCTCTTCCCAGCAGTTCAGGGATGTGAATACCTTCTTTGCATACTGACCGGCCGGTACACTTTCCACCTCACCAAGACCGATCATTTTAACATCATCCTTCTTAACATCCTCAAAGGAAGTCAGATTCAGCTGACTGTCCGTCGGCGTGATGAGAACGACTTTATTCTCCAGCAGGACACTGTCACTGCCTTCGAGGATGAGGCCCTTTTCCTTCAGCGCATTCATCTGCTTATTCGCTGCGGAAATGAACACATCAGCCGGAGCTCCCTCTTCGATCTGCGTCTGCAGCGCACCCGAGCCGGCGAAGGAAAAGCTCAGCTCCACATCCGGATACTTTGCATTATATGCCGCAGTCAATTCATTACAAACATCCGTAAGGGACGCTGCTGCAAGCACCGTCAGGGTGACCTTTTCTCCGGTCTTTTCTGCAGTTGTCTTTTCTGCCGTTGTTTTTTCAGCTGTTGTAGCTTCTGTGGCTGCACCTGCTGCAGTTGTGTTCTCGTCCTTCTTGTCCCCGCAGGCTCCCATGGTAAACAGCATTCCCATGCAGAGCACTGCCGCAGTCAGTCGTTTCAGGACTTTATTATTCTTTTTCATTATCTTTATTTCTCCATTTCCAGATTATTGTCTTTGGAAATGTCCCGTTTTCCCCCCGTCTTTTTCTTCCAGACGGACCTCTGATATGACCATGGTCTTATCCACGGCCTTGCACATATCATAGATGGTGAGGAGCGCCACGCTGACCGCCGTCAGGGCCTCCATTTCCGCACCGGTCTTCCCGGTGAGGCGCACCTCCGAGGTGCAGAGGATCTCCTGCTCCGCCGCGCGGACTTCAAAATCCACGGAAACCTTTGTCAGCAGCAAAGTGTGGCAAAGAGGGATCAGCTCCGGCGTCTTCTTTGCGGCCATGATCCCTGCGATCCGCGCCGCGCCCAGCACATCGCCCTTTGCTATTTCCTTATCCTCCAAAGCCTTCAGCACATCACCGCTCACCCGGATCACTCCTCTGGCCTTTGCAAACCGCTCCGTCACTGCCTTGGCAGTCACATCCACCATGTTTGCTTCACCCTTCTCATTGATATGTGTAAACTCACTCATCAGTTACTCCTTAATCTTTTACCTTTATCATTCATCTGCCGAATCGGCAGTTGGGAAAATGGCACACTTCACAGGAGAGACAGAGTCCTCCCTCTCCATAGTCACTTAGATCTTCATTCGTCAACCGTTCTCCTGCCAGTACACGCGGCAGCACTAAATCGAATATGGTTCTTTTTGCATACATGATACAGCCAGGAAGTCCCAGAACCGGGATTCTGCGTTTCTCCGCGCTTCCTTCGCCATCCTTACTTTCCACCGTCAGGTAGGAAAGCAGGAACATGGCACCCGGCAGAACCGGTGCACCGTAGCTTATGATCTCTGCGCCGGTATCACGGATGGCTCCCGGAGTTTTATCATCCGGATCCACGCTCATACCGCCGCTGCACAGGATCAGATCCGCTCCCTGTGCGGCAAAGTCCAGAACCGCCCGCGTGATCCTCTCCCGGTCATCCGGAAGGATCACCTGACCCATACATTCTGTATCATATTCAGCCATCTTCTGCTTCAGCACCGGGCCAAAGGCGTCCTCGATCCGGCCGGCAGCGACCTCATTTCCCGTCGTTACCAGACCATACCGGACATGCCGGAATGGCAGGATGGACAGGATCGGCCCTCCTGCTGCAGCCTCCTCGGCTCGTTTCATTTTTTCTTCCTCGATCACCAGCGGGATCACCCTGGTTCCGGCCAGCTTGTCTCCGGCCTTCACCGGAAGATCTCCATGGATCGTGGCGATCATCATTTCTCCCAGTCCATTGACTCTTCTCAGTTTTTCCCGGTCGATCTTAAGCAGGCCGTCCCTTGCCGCACGGATCTCGATCTTTCCCTCCGACGGCAGGGATGCCGTCATGGCAGTGTCCTCACCCATACAGATCCGGCGAAGGATCTCCGCCGCCTCGTCCTCGTGGAGCATTCCTTCCGTCTTCTCCCAGACATACAGATGCTCTTTTCCCACGGACAGCAGGATCGGTATATCCTCCTCCGTCACCACATGGCCTTTTTTAAACACCGGCCCCTTTTCCACTCCCGGAAGGATCCGGGTGATATCATGGCACAGCACGTGCCCCGCCGCAGCGGTTGTATCGATCAGCTTCATTTCGTTTCTTCTCCGATGGTTCTTCCTTTGTCAGGTAATCCGAAATAGTGTTTTACGCATGAAAAAATCCCCTGAATGTCATCTGTGCCGTATAACGGACAGCTTACATGTTCGGGGGACAGGCAGTCGGTGGAAATACAGATGAGGGTGGATGGATCCGCCGCACTTTCCGGTACTGCGGCACGTCGCACAACCTCAACCTTCGGATACTCCGAATGCTTAAAGCCTTCCAGCAGAATGATATCCGGCGGTTCGGGAAGGCACTTCAGCTTCTCCATCAGAAGTTCCGGGGTTTCGGCTCTCCGGCTCTCGAAGACATATCCGCTCTCCGAGGTCACTGCCGTTACGACCGCACCCGCCTTCTGATGGCGATGAGTATCCGTTCCTTCTGCCACCGTGATATGATCCTGTCCGTCATGCTTCAGCACGCCCACCGAATACCCTTCCTTGATAAACTCATTGATGAGCTTCTCGATGAGCCAGGTCTTTCCGCTGTTCTTATAGCCGGACACAGCAAAAACAACCGGCAGACTGAGGGCCAGGAATTCATCCTTTGTATTTACATTTCTTACGATCCTTTTATCAAAATGTGTGTATTCCAGACTGACATATTTGGTACGCACCCGATTTAAAAGCTCCATCAGGCGGAACTTCTTCTGTCGGATCAGCTCCTCGATCACAGGGAGGATCCGCTTCGAATAAATGGCACAGAGCGGATGCACATGATCCTCATCCGTTACTACATAGCAGTCATAATCCGAGGAAATGTACTCCTCCAGATATTCCACGATCTCCCGATCTACAAAGGGCATGTCCGCAGCACAGACAAAGACGTACTCCGTATCCGCTGCCAGAAGCAGCTGCCGGATACCCTCGATGGGACCGATACTGTTATTCTCATCATAGACCACGCGGATTCCGGGAGCCTCATACAGACCGCGTTCGGACGCGGAAACAAGAACCTCACCCAGGCCGCTCAGCCTGCGGGAGATCCTCTCGATCATTGTCTCATTCTGAAATTGCATCAGGGCTTTGTTCTGCCCCATTCGCGTACTCTTTCCGCCGGCAAGAATACCGACGGAAAGCGCGTGCTTTTTTCTTCGCTCCATTATCTCATGCTCCGTTCCTCCAACAGTATAGCAGAAAAGACGGATTCTGTAAAAAAACAATTCCCGATCTGTCAGGGGTTCATCACGGATTCAGGCAGTAGCCTGCTGCATCAAACCGATACTTCTTTCCATCGATCAGATAGGTCCCTTTCCTTGCATACCAGCCGGAGGTATCACCGTACCACCAGCCTTTGGAATTCTTCTTCCAGCTTCCCTTCGGCTGATAGGTCCAGCTTCCGTCCTTGTTCAGCCAGTATCCCTTTACCCAGGCATTACGGACCATGTATCCCTTCTGATCGAAGTAGTACCATTTTCCGTCAATCATGGCCCAGGTATTCTTCAGATAGGATCCACCGGACAGTGCATACCACCATCCTTTGGAATTCTTTTTCCAGCTTCCCAGCTTCTTTACGGAGCTTATGCCGGATGCGGACAGATAGTACCCGTCTCTGTAGGCCTTGGTTTCCGCATAGCCGTCTTCTCCGAAGTAGTACCGCTTTCCGTTGATCATCTGCCAGCCCTTCAGCGGCGTTCCGGATACTCTATATACTTTTCCTTTCTTTGTCACCTTCCAGGCTCCCACCACCTTTTCCGATCTGGCTCCTGTGGCGGACAGCTGATAGCCGCTTCTGTATGCATTTGTTTCTGCATAACCATCTGCAGTGAAATAATAGTACTTTCCGTTGATCCTTGCCCAACGGCTCTTCAGATAGCCTTTGCCGGTGGTTTTATATCTTCTGCCCTTTGTAGTGGTTTCCCAGGCACCAACCTTCTTTGCTCCCCGGACGCCCTTTGCATTCAGATAATAACCGTCCCGGTAGGCATTTGTTTCCAGATAGCCATTCTCATCAAAAGAGTAAAGCTTTCCGTCGATCTTTTTCCATTTCCCTATGAGACAGGCCCCGCTGGTATCCTGATATCTTGTACCTTTGGCAGTTTTCTTCCAGGAGAAAATGCAGGGATATTTCTTTTCCCGGAAACCGTCCTTTCCGTACCAGATACCATCCACCCATTCCGAGGCATATGTCTTCTCTCCGAAATTCGTATAGGTTTCCACCTGGATCCCGGAGAACAGCCACTGTCCGTTTTCTCCGGTAGTAATACCCATGAAGTAAGCCGTTCCCTGATATCCCGTTCCATTCAGGAAATAGGTTGGACGCAGGCTGAGAAGCTTCGACTGTTTGGTTGCTTTTTTTGCATTCAGATCCACCAGCCAGGAGTCCGCTGTAACACATCCGTCCTCGTCCACTTCCGTCATTCCCGACATCAGAAATCCATTTTTTGTGATCACTGCACCGCCGGAGATCATTCCACCCTGGACCATGGTGGGCAGCAGCTTCTTTCCGTTTTCCCAGCTCTTCGATTTGACCTGATCATCCTGGATATCCATGGACCACAGAGCAAAAGAATCCGGTCCCCACAGCTTACCGATCTCACAGGCAAAGATATGACCGTTGTCATCACTTCCTGCAAAGGTTCCCACCGAACCCGGTGCCTCCCCGTCCAGTTCGGTGACCGTCATATTCACAGGATCCAGCTGACGAACCTGACTATGTCCCATAAGGGAAGCCCCGCCTTCGTTGACTCCTTCCATACCTCCGATGAGATAGATCCCATATCCGTTATTTACCAGCCGAACACCGTCCTCAAATCCATATTCCTGATAAATGTTCCAGGAAATGGTTTTTTTCACCGGATCCAGCAGGCCCATGGCCCCCTTTTCTCCCGGTGTATCCGTTGCCGAGAACAGAAGCTTTCCATTCCAGGCACAGGCTCCTCCCGCCGGAGTAAAGCCTTTCTTTTTACATACAAACTCCCAGGTTTTGTCACTGATCTTATATCTGTAAACACTGGTACCTTCCAGCTCATTTCCCAAAAATGTATAGATATATCCATTCAGTCCCACCATGGCTCTGGGCTCAGAGCCATAGAAATCCGCGTACTTTTTCAGTGCCTCATCCGAGATCACGTATTCACCATCGGATGAGAAGGCACTTCCGGGCAGAGGAAGCCTGTCGTAAAGCTTCGTCTGTTTCCCCATCCTGAGATACCTGCGACCGCTGCCTTTTGCACCGGTTACCTCCACCAGCTTATCTCCGGCCTCATATCCCGTGGGAAGCTTAGCGGTAATCTCCGTATCAGTCCAGTTGCTTACAGTGCATGCCGTTCCGTCCACCTTCACGGTACCCTTCTCAGCTCCGAAGAAATATCCCTTTACCGTAAATGTACTGCCCTTCACCGTTACTTCCGTCGGTACAGGTACTGTATCCCCCTTCAGGGCCTTATCCAGCTGGAAAATACCGCCGGAGATACATTTCTCCTTCATGGAAGACACAGGAAGAACACTTCCTCTCACTCTTGCCGCCAGCTTCTCCGGCGAATCCTCCGGGTATGCCGCCGCCAGAGTTGCAACCGATCCGGCCACCAGCGGCGTTGCCATGGAGGTTCCGCTGAGGATCTTATAATTACCCGCCTCGGATGTCAGCCGGAGCAATGAGAGATCTACGCTGTCTGCGAAGGTTCCGGTTGCCGGATCCTTGACCTGAAGATCGAACTCGAGCCTTACGTTCTTTTTCTGCCCCGAAAGGTAGCCGTCCGAATATAAAAAGCCTACATCATTGTATCCTGCCGAAAGGAAAAGATCCGGATCTGCAATGACACGGGACTCACCCTCCTGATCATACTCCCTCACCTCCAGATCAAGCGTCATCCGCTTCGGAACATAGATCCGGAAGAGGCCGCCCTTTGCACCGGTAAGATCCGCAAATTCCTTTGTCATGAAGGAGACTACATAACCATCCTCAACGGTCGACGTCAGACGGAGCACCTGATCCCCATCCACCGTGGCAAGGCTTTTTTCCACATCAGTCCCCTGCAGTTCAAAGAAGTCATCCTCCGTCCCTGCAATACTGCTGTAATCCGCTGCATAGCTGACACCGTCCGCCTGCAGGATATCACTGTTTATGGTTGCCGGTCCGGTTCCCATGGGCACCGTGGACCAGATGGTTTCCCCGGGTGCAAATGTATCCACAAAATGGCTTCCGAAATTACTGAAGCTTGATATCTTTCCGTCCGAATTGGAACAGCCGATGTTCAGGCATCCCGGAATATAACCGCGTATAATGCTGTCGCAGTTACTGAAATTCAGATTTCTGGAATCATTGGCCGCTGCAAAGCAGTTAACGATCCCGAGGTCCGTGGCTTCTTTGATCATCAGCAGCTCCGAGCAGGACTCGACATATCCCCCATAGGAATTATTGGTTACTACGATATTTACGCCTGCCTTCTTTGCCTCGATCACATACCGATAACCGCGCAGCATGGCATCCAGAGGGAAGTACCCCTTGTTGTCACCGATCTTAACAGCCATAACCTTTGCACCGGACGCAACGCCGCTGACACCGACATCGTTCCAGTCCGCGGCCACGATACCTGCGCAGTGGGTTCCGTGTCCGTGATCATCCATGGGATCCGCCGGATCATAAGTCTCATGATCGGAATCATATGCAACACCGTTATACCCGTACTTTCCACCGCCCAGCGACATGAGTGCCGAATACTTATCCCCGTCCGACCAGATGGCCTTCTGCAGATCTTCATGGTTGTAATCGATTCCCGTATCCATGATCGCCACCACACAGGCGGAAGTATCCACCTTCGGGGTAGGATTATCTCCGTCAAATGTATTCCATCCCTCCGAGTGAATTCCGTAGGTGGTATCCAGCGCCCACTGCTCACTCGTATGTACATCCGTACTCTCTGCCTGATAGATATAGTTCGGCTCCGCATAGAGCACGTCATCTCTCTTCGTCAGCTCGGCCACCAATTCATCTGTGGAAAGAGTATCCGACTGAACCAATGTGATCATGCCGGGAGATGGTTCCTCGCTCTCTTCCTCATCCCCGGTCAGAAGATCGTCGGATGCATCCGATTCCTGAGACTCCGAATCCGGATCCTCACCATCCACCAGGGTCTCAACCGCATTTGCATCCTCTACCATAAGGATGGGCTCCGCATCGTCCACAGCAGCCGTCTTTTCCAGCGTTTGCTCCGCCTCATTCCTCACCGTCTGTTCCGATGCATCCGGGGCTGCCGGCTTATAGCAGACTATGGCCTCTCCCTTCACATAGGGCTGCTCCGTTCCATCGTTCTGATGTACCTGCTCCTCTGCAGTTGCAGGTGCCTCCACCGAGGTCTCTCCTGCCTCCTGCGGCATCGCATAGCTGGGCATCACATAGCTGCCGGCGAAGCCGGTCAGCAGTGCCAGGGTGAGCAAAAACGCCGATAATCTTCTGGCTGGTCTTTTGGCTATCGATCTATCTTTTCTGTTACCCATCTCAAATTCCCTCTTTAAACAACCTGGATCGCTCCTTTTATTTCTTCTGTTCTCCTTTACTCTCTTCGACCTGTCCCTCATCACTCCGGCATGCGCAGTATCTCTACCCGGTCTCCCGGCGCGACAGAGGTCTCTGCCGGAAGATCGATATAGCAGTTACACTCCAGCAGATTACTGAGGACCGAGGATGCGTGACTCTTTACCGGAAGGGTCACCTCCCCGTTCATGATTCTTGCCCGGAGCAGTCTCCGAAGCCGGTTGGTCTTTGGATATTCACTCCGAAGGATCGCCTCCTCCCTTTGGGGAAGAAAGGCTTCGCACCCAGTCAGCTTTGCTGCCAGGGGCCAGAAATAATGATCAAAATTAACGATTGCAGCGTACGGGTTTCCTGAAAGACTGAGAATGGGTGTCCCATCCTTCACACTTCCTATGGTGGGAGTGCCCGGCTGTACATTTACGCCGGAAAAGAGCCTCTTTGCCCCGATCCGCTCCAGCGCATCCGGCAGCAGATCCTTTACGCCCACGGATACGCCTCCGGTGGTCAGGATCACATCCGAGGTCTCCAGCGCCTGCTTCAGCTGATCGGCTATCACGTCCGTGTCATCCGGACAGATCCCGGATCTCACCTGAAAGCCCGCCCGGTTCAGGGATGCAGAAAGCGTATAGGCGATACTACTGTAGATCCCACCTTCCTTCAGCGGAGTCCCGGGCTCATAAAGCTCGGTCCCTGTGGAAAGAATGGTTATCCGAAGAGGTCTCCTTACCTTCACCTCGGCCATGCCGAGACTGGCCAGGACTCCCGCTTCGATCCTTCCGATCCGACGGCCTGCCAAAAGCAGATCCTGTCCTTCCCGGATATCCTCTCCCACCTTGCAGTAATTGGTATAGGCGGTAACACCTTTATAGATCTCCACCGCTTCCGTTCCGTAGTCCGTATCCTCCTGACGGACCACCGCATCATAGCCCCGAGGCACCTCGGCTCCGGTCATGATACGGACTGCCGTACCTGTAGTCTCCGAAGCCCCTGTCTTTTCGATTGCCGTTCCTGTGCTGTCTTTCTCTGCATTTTCCTTCTGAGGCTCAGTACTTCCCCTCAAGAGTGCAGTACTACTCTTCCAGGGTTTACCCGCCAGACTCTCTCCCATGACCGTAAGACGTACCGGTTTTTCCGGGGAGGCCCCGTCGGTCTCCTCCGCTTTTACGGCATATCCATCCATGGCTGCCTTTGGAAAAGACGGAACCGGTACTTTAGCCGTCACTGTTTCGGAAAGTATTCTGCCCGACGCCGCAGGCAGCGGCACAGTCTCGCTGTCCGTAACCGGCGTGATCTCTGAAAGAAGCAGCTCCAGTGCCTCCTCCAGCTCCATTCGTTTCCTGTTTTCCATTGGGCCCCTCACCTTTCTGTCTCCAATCAATCTTCCTTCGCATCTTCCTCCATCCCGGTTTTAGACACGAAGATATAGCAGAGAACGGCTCCGAAATGTCGAAGCCGTTCCTATGATATACGTGATTCGTTACGTCATATCTTTTTTCATATCTTTTTTCAAATCTTTTCAATGTTGACCGCGCAGACCTTATACTCGGGGATTCTCGCGAAATCGTCCAGCGCCGCATTTGTCAGCACATTTACCGGAGAATCCGGGAAATGGAACGGCATCCAGGTCTCACCCTCGGACACCTTTCTTCCGACTCTTGCGGTTGCTGTGATCTTACCGCGCCGGCTGCTGACACTGATCCGCTCTCCGTTCTTGATTCCAAGGCGGTCTGCATCTTTGTAATTTACTTCGATAAAGCCTTCTCCTGCGATCTCTACCAGTCCCGGTGCACGGAATGTCATGGCCGCTGCATTGTACTGATACAGGATACGTCCTGTGGTCAGGATGAACGGATAACTCTCGTCCGGAAGCTCCTGAGAAGCCTTATACTCAGCAGGATAGAACAGGGCGCGTCCCCGGGCCGGTTTTCCGACATGCATGATAGGCGTTCCGGCATGGGTCTTATCCTTGCAGGGCCACTGCAGGGTCTCACCCGCATCCAGTCTCTGGAAGGAGATACCTGCAAAGCTGGGGGTCACAGACGCGATCTCGTCCATGATCTCCGAAGCGGTAAGCTGCGGCTGGGGATATCCCATGGCATTCATCAGATCGATGATGATGTCCGTATCCAGACGCATGTCTCCTTCTACCTTCACTGCGGTACGGATCCGCTGTACCCGCCGCTCTGTATTCGTAAATGTGCCCTCCTTCTCCGCAAAACTGCGTCCGGGCAGGATCACATCTGCATACTTTGCTGTCTGTGTCATGAAGAGTTCCTGAACCACGAAGAATTCCAGACTCTCCAGTGCCTTCTTTATATGCTCTGTATCCGGATCCGTAACGATGGGATCCTCACCGAAGATATAAAGTCCCTTGATCTTTCCTTCAATGGCTGCCGGGAATACCTCGGTTGCCTTTAAGCCGGGCTCCTGACTAAGCGGTACGCCCCAGGCCTTTTCGAACTTCTCCCGTACCTCCGGAAGGTGAACCTTCTGATATCCGGGATAGTCCGTGGGCTGAGCTCCCATGTCGCAGGCTCCCTGCACATTGTTCTGACCGCGGAGAGGATTCACGCCACAGCCGCTGCGTCCCAGCTTACCGCAGAGGAGCGCCATGTTCGACATACTCATAACACCCTCGGTACCGGTGGAATGCTCTGTCACACCCAGACAGTAGATGATAGGTGCCTTCTTTGCAGTCGCATACATTCTTGCAGCCTCGATCAGCTTCAGCGGATCGATATGGCAGATCTCTCCTACCTTCTCCGGCGTATAGTCCTTCACCAGTTCCTTGATCTTCTCGAAGTCCTCGGTGAAGTTCTCGATATAGTCGTGATCGATCAGATCTTCCTTGATCATCACATGCATCATACCGTTGGCAAATGCCACATTTGTTCCGGGACGAAGCTTCAGATGGATATCTGCATTCTTTGTCAGTCCGATGGAACGGGGATCTACAACGATCAGTCTGGTTCCACGCTGTACCGCCTGACGGATCTGCATACCAACCACCGGATGCGCTTCCTCCGGATTGGAGCCCACCAGAAGAATGGCGTCCACATCATGCGTGATATCGTAGATGGGGTTCGTCATGGCTCCGGAGCCCAAAGTCTTGGCCAGACCTGCAACGGTCGCAGAGTGGCAGACACGGGCACAGTTATCTGTATTATTGGTTCCGAAGCAGGTACGTACCATCTTCTGAACCATGTAAATGTCCTCATTTGCGGAACGGGAGCAGGCAAAGCCGGCCAGAGCGTCTCCGCCGTACTTCTCCTTCAGTTCCATAAACTTTTTCGCAACAAGAGAGATGGCATCCTCCCAGGATGCAGGCTCAAATTCACCGGTCTCCTTGTTCTTGATCAGCGGTGTACGGATACGATCCGGCGCATTTACAAAGTCAAAACTTCCGGAACGTCCCTTAACACAGAGCAGTCCGTGGTTGGACGGACCGTCCGCAGCTTCCACATCCACGATCTCATTGCCCCTGACGATCAGATAGAACTGACAGCCGGTTGCACAGTGCGGACAGGTGGTGAGCACCTTCCTGGTCTCCCAGCTGCGATACTTCTCCTGACGCTTCAGGGTCAGGGCACCGGTGGGACATACTGCCGCACAGTTTCCGCAGGACTCGCAGTTGGTGGACTTCCAGTCTGCACCGAAGGGCGCCTCTACCGTGTGGAACACGCCGGCACGGCCGCTCTGCAAGGTTCCGTTGACTGCAGCACGATGGCAGGCGCTGATGCAGCGCTGGCAGTGGATACATTTGCTCGGATCATAGGAAATGTACGGATTATCCGTCAGCTTCGGCTGCTTCCGTGCGATCTTCCTTCTGGATCCGGCATACTCCGTATCCTTGATATCATATTCATTGCAAAGCTTCTGCAGCTTGCAGTTTCCGTTCTGCGGACAGTTCATGCAGTCTACATTATGGTTGGAAAGGATCAGCCGCAGCATCTCCTTTCTGTATTCCGTCAGCTTCTCAGAATGCGTTTTGATCACCATGCCCTCAGCCACCTTGGTACGGCAGGCTGCAAACAGGTTGGAATAGCCTTCGATCTCCACCATACACATACGGCAGGATCCAAGGTCGCTGTAATCCTTCAGGTGACAGAGCTCAGGGATCTCGATCCCCACTGATTTGCAGAAGTTGATGATCTTTACGCCCTCTTCTGCCTGATACTGCTTTCCGTCGATCGTAATGTTTACCATGCGCATCTACCCCCTTCCATGGATCCGCAGCCGAAGTGGTCACATCTGAGGCATCTGCCGGACTCACGTTCCGCTTCCTCCGGTGTCATGGGGATCTCAACATGCAGGAAGTTCTCTCTTCTCTCGAAGGGATCCACCTCCTCGATCTCCGCACGTCCCGTGGGGACACACTTGTTGGGCATTGCAGGGGGTACCTCTGCTTCACAGACGATCTTATGATGATAGCCCAGATATTCATCGATGTTATGAGCTGCCACCTGTCCTGCGGCTATGGCATTGATGGCCGTAGAGGGACCTGTGACGCAGTCTCCGCCGGAGAACACGCCGTCCACACCCTCAACGGTGCAGGACTCGTCTGCCAGGATCCGTCCACGTTCCGTGGGGATCCCCGCCTTATCAAAATCTTCTACGTCACAGCGCTGACCCACACCCATGATGAGGTAATCGCATTGGAAGCGATAGGGGTAAGCACTGGAATGCTCTGTCTTTACAAGACCGAAGTTGTCAAATTCACCTACGATCTCCGGCTGCAGCCATACGGCGGAAATGGCACCCGGCTCCTCCTTGCTTTCTTCCAGATGAAGGAAGGAAAGCAGCGTGCGGAACCTTACGCCTTCCTGCATGGCGCTTTCGATCTCGGATTCCAGCGCGGTGTAATCATCACGCTTTCTGGTGAATACATGTACAGTCTTAGCGTTGAGACGGATCGCGGTTCTTGCGGCATCCATTGCCACATTTCCGCCGCCGATCAGTACCACGCGTTTATCGGTCAGATCGATCTTCTCCCCGTTTGCAACTGCCTGCAGGAAGTCTGCAGCGGGGATGACATTCTTCGCATTTGCATTATCGACCGGCATCCGGTTTCCAAGCTGAGCGCCCAGTCCCAGATAAACCGCATCATACTTTTCTCTCAGTTCTTCCACGGTGACGTCGCGGCCGATCTTGGTATTCGTATGTACCTCGATGTCGCCGGCACTCAGGATGGCATTGATATCCTCATCCAGTCTGGCCTTGGGCAGACGATACTCGGGAATACCATAACGAAGCATACCTCCCAGTTTTTCATGCTCATCATAGAGCACCACCTTATGACCCATCAGTGCAAGGAAGTAAGCCGCTGTCAGACCGGAGGGTCCTCCGCCCACAACGCCGATCACCTTGCCTGTTTTTACATTTGCGGGGGGTGTTTTCACCTGATCCGCAGCCACCTGATCCACGGCATACTTCTTCAGACCGCGGATGTTGATGGGCTGGTCGATGATGGACCGGCGGCACTTCTTCTCACAGGGATGCTCACATACCATGGCGCAGGCAGTGGGGAAGGGATTCCGATCCCGGATCACATTGATCGCACCTGCATAATCTCCCTGCTTGATCAGCGCAATATATCCCGGAACATCTACATGTGCCGGGCAAAGTGTCATACAGGGAACCGTCTGACCTGCTCCCGGTACGCATCTCTTCTCTTTGATATGACTCTCATACTCATCCGCAAATTCCTTCAGGCTGTCCAGCACCGTGTTTGCTGCAACCACACCCACGGCACAGTCTGCGGTCTCGGAGATCATGATGCAGAGCTTTTCCAGCTTCTCCAGTGTCTCCTCCGTCGCATCACCGTTCAGGATATCCCGCAGCATACGCTCAGCCTCAACAAGGCCGTCCCGGCAGGGGACACATTTTCCACAGGATTGATTCATGGACATCTGCAGGATCGACCGGTACAGTACCAGCGGACACATACCGGGCGGATAGGATGTCATGCGTGAACGAAACTTCGTCAGGGCAATGTCCATACGGTCATTCATATTGCCCCTCTTCGCCAGTTTTCTAATCATTTGTTGTACTCCCTTATTATAGTTTTGCTTTTATTACTCAAACGTGAAAAAGCCAGTAAAACCGGTCATGTCAAAGATCATAGCGATCTCATCCGAGGCATTCCGAAGCGTCATCGGCTTCCCGTCCATGGTCTTTTTCGCAAACAGAAGAACACGGAGTCCTGCACTGGAAAGATACTCCAGTCCGGCCATATCCACCACCAGTTCGGAAGTCTTCTCCAGCTTATCTCCGGTAAACTCTTCCTCCAGCAGCGGTGCCGTACTGGTATTCAGCCGTCCCTGCAGCAAAAGCGTAAGCTTTGAACCCTCTTCTTTTTTTTCGATCAATAATACCTCTTTTTCCTGATCTTCCACCTTACACACCCCCGTTCTTCGGCTTCGGATCGAGATGTTTTGTGATCGTAAGGATATTATGTCCTTCCTTATACTCGTATCTCATATCATCCATACTCTTTTTCACCATAAAAATACCGAGGCCTCCGATCTGACGCTCCTGTGCGGAAAGCGTGATATCGGGATCCTCCTTTGCAAGCGGATCATATGGAACACCATGATCGATAAATGTAAGCTCGATCGCCAGGGGATCCTGCTTTACCTCGGTACGAATGATCGCCGGTCCCCCCTCCGGGGCATAGGCGTAATGAGCGATATTCACAAAGATCTCCTCAACTGCGATATCCACCTGCATCTGCGTCTTCATGGGACATCCAAACTCTTCCAGTTGTTTATCTACAAATGCGAGAACTTCATCGAGATTCTCTACTGTAGCCTCCAGTTCCAATTCCTTCATTCCGTTGTCCTCCCCTGACCTTCTTCTCCTCTGTCGAGGGCCCCAGGTGTAACATACCTCAAAGATACCATTATTTTACCATTTTTTTACAAAAATGTCACTTGAATGTGACTGAAAACGGAAATAAAACAAAAAACCTGCATCACTGCAGGTTTTTTGCATAATAATTCCTTTATTCAATCGTAAGGATATCAGAAAATCCGGTCACCTCAAAAACTTCCATGATTTCCTCACTGACATTCTTAACAACCATATCACCCTGCTTGTTCATGGTCTTCTGTGCAGAGAGAAGCACGCGGAGACCTGCAGATGAAATATAATCAAGGGCTCCAAGATCAAAGGTCAGGCTTTCGATCCCATCCAGGGATTCCTTCAATTCCTTCTCCAGATCAGGAGATGTTGTTGTATCCAGTCTACCCTCCAGTGCGATCACCAGGTTGTTTCCGTCTTGATTCTTCGAAATAGTCATTTTTTGCTACTCCTTTCCTAATAGATCAGTCTCGTAGATTATATCATGTCTTGTCAATAATTTCCACGTCATACACACATTTTTTTCAAAAATCGATAAAATGTGCACCTCCCTTTCGTATTATACGGATTTATGCTATACTTTTCAACATGAAAAACAAGTTTCTTTACGGTAAAAATGTATTCGTGACCGGTGCTTCCAGCGGAATCGGCAAGGCCATCGCCCTTTTCTACGGCATGAACGGTTATCATGTGACCGGCGTCTCCCGGAACTGTAAGGAAGGGACCCATCTCTTCCCGGGTGGCGGTTCCCTTACCATGCGGAAAATGGATGTAACGAAAAGCCCGTCGATCCAGCGCGTGATCCGCGACCTTCCCGAGATCGATATCGCCGTCTTTGCCGCCGGCATGGGTGTAGCAGGCTCCATCGAGGATACGCCTCTGGAGTACGCCCGTCGGCAGATGGAGGTAAACTATTTCGGTACACTCCGCTGTATCAAGGCTGTTCTCCCTGTCATGCGCGAGAAGGAACACGGTCTGATCCTGGTCATCGGCTCCGTGGCCGGGCAGATCTCCATTCCCATGCAGAGCCACTACTCCTCCAGCAAGTACGCGCTGGAAGCTCTGGTGGATGCACTCCGGATGGAAGCTGCTCCCTACAACATCAAGGCATGCCTCATCGAGCCCGGAGATACAAAGACCGGCTTTACCGCCATGCGGGAAACCTACTATAAGCCGGATTCCCCTTATAACGACGCAGTCCGTCAGGCCGTGGGCCAGATGGAAAACGACGAACAAAACGGTGTTTCTCCCAAGTCCGTCGCGAAGATCGCCTATCAGCTGTCCTACCGGAAGAACCCTCCGGTCCGGGTGACCGCCGGCCTGAAGTATAAGGCAGCCGTGAAGCTGACGAAGCTGCTCCCGGAACGTGTCCGCGAGGCCCTGGTCAGCTCGATCTATCTGAAGAAAACTACTGAAAACGCACCTGAAAAAGAGCAAATAAAAAAGAGCAAATAAAAAAGAAGAACGGGTGAACCTCTCCGGTCCGCCCATTCTTCTTTTTTATTCCATCCTCTCGTTCGTTAAATCTCCGTTCTCCTTAAGAGAGATGGTCTGCTTCGGCATATCCGAATTCGGCCAGAAGATCGAAAGGAAGAAATCCTTATCCCTTGCCAGTACCTCACGCACGTCCCGGTAGAACTGCCCCTCATAACGATCATACCTGGCGATGCAGCCGTCCGCGTTGATCCCGATGGCATTTGCAAGATGCAGTGCCCGGTACAGGTGGTATTTCTGTGTCACGATGGTCATCCTGCGGACATCAAATACATGATAGGCACGGTAAACGCTTTCATAGGTGGACACCCCGTAATGATCCATATAGATCTCTTCCGAGGGGATCCCTGCATCCACCAGATACTGCTTCATCACCCGGACCTCATTGTAATACGGGCCGGCATGATCTCCGGAAACCAGGATCTTCTGGGGAGAAAGCTTATAAAGCTCGATCGCCGCATCCAGCCGGTCCTGAAGCATATTACTGGGTGTCCCGTCCTCCCGGACGCTGCAGCCCAGCACCATGATACAGTCCATATCCTTTTTATCTTCTTCTTTCCATTCCTCCGGCGTTAATATATGTCTTCCCTGAACAAACACCATGTAACAGTTTATGGCGATGGTACCCACCACAACAAACGCGAAAGCAACAATGATCGTGATCAGACTGATCTTCAAGGCTTTCTTTATCTTTTTATTCTTCATTCTATCAAATCTCCGTCCGCATCAATGGTCCTACGGATCTCCTCCATCTCAGCGTCCATCTTTGCAAGTGTATCGGCACATACCTTTAATTTGTCCACCACCAGCTTCGGGTCGCGCAGTGTCTTCTTATACTTCAGCTTGTGATCCACACTGGCCCAGAAATCCATGGCAATGGTCCGGAACTGAACCTCAACCCGCATGTGCCTCTTTCCCTGAGACAGGAAAATGGGGATATCGATCAGCAAATGCAGCGACCGGTATCCGTTGGGTTTCGGATTCTTGATATAATCTTTTCTGGAGATCAGCAGCACATCATCCTGCTCTACCAGAAGATCTGCCAGACTGTAAAGATCCTCCTGAAAAGAACAGATCACGCGGATCCCCGCGATATCTGTCATCTCCTGCTCCATATCATCTACCGTAAGAGGGATATTCCGGCGGATCATCTTCTCCACGATGCTCTCCGGCTTCTTCAGGCGGCTCTCGATGGACTCAAACGGATTTCTGTCATACTGCAGAGAAAACTCCGCATTCAGTACATTTAACTTGGTCTGGATCTCCATGATGGCACAACGATAATAGGTCATCAGCCGCACAAAATCATCACTTCTGGAAATGGTCTTTGCAAGCTCCTCCACCTTCTCCGAAGTAACTGTTAATTCACTACTCATTTACGTCTCTCCCTACATCCTGCGAAAATGCTGGTTTCTGTATTCCTTCGGTGTCATTCCGCACACCTTCTTGAATACGCTGATAAAATAACTGTGGGATGAAAAGCCAAGATCTGTTGCGATCTCGATACTGGTCTTCTCCGAATACCGGAGCAGCGCCATGGCCTCTTCGATCTTTTTGTTTCTGATGTACTCACTGATGGACAGTCCGGTCTCCTTCCGAAACAGCTTGGACAGGTAGGTCTCATTCAGCTTCACGTGCTGTGCAAGCTGCTCCATGGTGATCTTATCATGCAGATTCTGTCCGATGTAATCCATACATTTCACCACCTGCTTGGAGTGAATGCCCTTTTTCTGCTTCTGGGCCATCACCTTCGCATAGCGGATCATCATTTCCCCCTGAAACTCGCGCACTTCATCCGGCGTTGACAGTTTATCTGCCTTCTGGATGAAGGTATCGCTCATTTTATAGGCTTCCTCCTGCTGAAGCCCATGGCTGATACACACCCGGGTAAGGATCGCAGTCATCGAAACAAAGTGGTACATGGCATTTCTGAGAGGATTGTCCGAAAGCACCCCCCTCTCTTTGGCATCCGGTGCAGGCTTCCCCTTCCGGTATGTCTCGATCTGGTCTACCTTCCCATTGGCGATCAAGGTATAGAGGCCCATTTCACCTTCAAACGCCGGGTGTTTTGTATCATCTTCTCTTTCAAGGAACAAGTTCTTCGCGATGTCAGCATTTATGTCTGCCATTTATGCCTCCTTTCCTGAAAAAGATGCAACGATTTCCCTATAAACCACATAATTATTGTATAACAGAAGAAGGAATTGCGCTATACTTAATTTACATTCTAAGGAAAGATATTTACTTTGCCCCCTGTTAAAGGAGATTTCCCTTAATCTTCTTTAATCATTAAATATTTTAACCTTCACTAACGTAAACGGATGGATCTGTAAAGACCCATCCGTTTACCCCTTTTTATTATCTTTTTTTATCCTTTTTTTGCATTGAATGCCACCGTAAATGTGATCATTCCGTTCTTGTAATGTACCCCGATCTTTCCCTTGAACATTTCCGTGAAATGCTGAGCCATGGAAAGTCCGATGCCGAAGCCCTTCTTCTCGCTGTTATGGGACTCGTCCGCCCGATAGAAGCGATCGAAGAACTTGCTGTAATCCACGCCCTCCTGCTCCGGATAGGTGTTGGATACGGAAAGCACCGCTCCGTGCAGCTTGCTGCTGTCCAGGTTGATCAGCACCTGACCACCCTCAGAGCAATACTTTAACGCATTATCAACAAGAATGGACACCAGTTCCCGGAGTCCCGCCTCATCTGCCTTCACGTACTTGTCCCTGGCGATCTCCGTGGTATACTGAAGCTGATTCTTTTCCGCAAGTACGCGGAATTCAGCTGCAACCTTTTCCACCACCTCGGAGAAGTTGACATTGGAAAGCACCACCTCATCCTTCTCCTGCAGCTTGGACAGGGTGATGAGACGGGAAACCAGCTCGCTCATCCTCTGCACCTGCTCCATGGTACTCTCGGTCCACTCGTTCTTTCCTTCCATCATTTCCAACACCTCCGTGTTGGCGGAAATGATGGCCAGAGGCGTTTTCAGCTCGTGGCCCGCATTTGTAATGAACATCTTCTGCTTCTCGATATTCCGGGCAATGGGCGCCACCGCCTTCTTTGAGAAAAAGGAAAGGATCAGCAGCAAAAGAAGCATGGAGGCCAGCCCGATATAGACGGAAACCAGCATAAACTGCCGCATGCTGTGCAGCTGTCTCGTACAATCCAGGATGACACAGAGGAAGGTGTTATTCCCCAGCTCCGTTTTCTGATAGGCAAATGTGGCGTCTTTTTTTCCGTACAGGAAGCCCTCTTTGGAACTGCGCTGACTGGCAAGAGACACATATTCTCTTGCATCCACATCAGAGATGGAAGCTATATGTCCGCGGTCCATCTCCAGCACATTTCCATCGCTGTCCACCACCGCGGAGAAGAACCGCAGTGTGTATCTGGACTCCTCTGTCAGCACCACATCACCGATGATGGAGTGATATTCCAGATGATCCGGAAGGATACCTCCGTTCTCGGAGATCCGGTTCATCAAAGAGAAGATCTCTACTCTCGAGTTGAAATAGCTGACGCCGTTGATGACGCCAAGCACGATGATCAGAACCAGGAGCATGGAGAACGACGAGATCAATATGAACTTCAGTTTTACTTTACGGATCATATCCTTGACCTCCTATTCCAGCCTCTATCCCCGGCTGTCAGGCACAAGGTGATAAGGCCCTCCGGGTTCGCCCTCGATGGTATACTCCGCAGATATGGCATCCAGCTTGCTTCTCAGATATGAGATATAGACCCATACCACCTGTCCGTCCACATCCTCGTCCTTCCAGACATGAGTCAGAAGCTCCTCCTCGGAAAAGGCCTTTTCCGGATTGGCCATCACGTATTCCATCAGTCTTGCTTCCTTCTTCGCCAGGCGAATGGAATTCTCTGCCTTCAGCTCCTGCTGCTCCAGATCCAGCGTTACATTTCCGATCTGAAGCTGCTTCGGTGAATAATGGCCGGCTCTTCTGGTAAGAGAACGGAGCCGTGCCAGCAGCTCAGCCATCTGAAACGGCTTGGGCAGGTAGTCGTCTGCTCCTGCGTCCAGCCCCTTCACACGGTCATCCAGCTCTGCCTTTGCGGTTAACATAAGTACGGGAGTGGTATTTCCCTCCCGCCGCAGGGTCTCCAGTGCGGTGATCCCGTCCATTTTCGGCATCATAATATCAAAGACGCAGACATCATAGACGTTTTGTCTGGCCGCCTCCAGGGCCGCCTCTCCGTCATAGACCGCGTCAACCTCATAACCGCCCTTCACCTGCAGCACCGTTGCAACCGCACGGGAAAGTGCCTTTTCATCCTCTGCTAATAGTATTCGCATATCTTATCCCCGTTGTTTCCTACTTGTCAATTGAGTTCACAAAAGATTCAGCTCTGCCGGATCAGATCCCGGATGGTTTCCATGGATACATCGCAGGCCGCCAGTTCATCCGCGCATCGCTTCAGCTCCGACTCGATGAGCTCCTGATTTTTGATATCCTTCTTGTAATGCATTTTATGCTCCAGACTTGCCCAGGAATCCATGGCAATAGTCCGAAGCTGAACCTCTACAAAATATTCTCCCGGGCAGTTCCCCGCCACATCCTCAAACTCCGTCTTCACACCGAGGATCAGATGGTAGCTCCGGTAGCCGTTCTCCTTGGCATGCCGGATGTAATCCTTTTCCTTGATGACCCTTACCATGGGAAGCTTCCGGATATGCTCCAGGATCCCGAAGATATCACCACGGAAGGCGCAGATCACCCGGAGTCCGATGGCATCCTGCATTTCATGCAGCGCAGAAAATGCAGTCTCGGGAAGCCCACGCTTCCTGCACTTCTCCCGCATGCTCTGATCCGACTTGATCCTGGAGGTCAGGTGCTCATAGATATGCTCTCCTGTCTCCTCGTAGGTCATTCGATCATAGGACTCCAGCTCCGTGCGAAGAATATCCATGACATAATTGAGACGCGGCTCAAAGTGACCATAAATACTACTCATGGCCTTCCTCCTCTTCTTTCGTCGGGATCGGGACCTCGGGCATGAGTTCTGTAGAAACCCGACGCATGATCCTGTTGAACAGTTCAAATTCCTCCGGCGAAAGCGTCTGCTCCAGCCGCTGCTCAACAATGTCCATATATTTTCGGTTGATATTCCAATACTTATAGTATTTATCGGTTACCTCCAGGTGAAACTCCCGCTTATCCGTTCCGGACTGAACCTTTGTCAGATAGCCCTTCTTGATCATTGAATTCACCTTGTAGGTCGCATTCGGCGGCGAGATGCCGATAAAATCGGCAAACTCGTTGATGGTGGGAGACCCAAGGGCACCGATCACCTCAATGCAATAGGCCTCCGTCGTCGTGAGCGAAAGCTCGCGGCTCTGAATCCGTCGAAATACATCCCGATAATAATATACACGAAACTTTGAATAAACTTCATGCAATGGATTCTGTGACATACGACACACCCCTTATTATCTGATAACTACTGTCCGATCACAAATGAGATTTCAGCCTGGGCTGCCACCTCGTCTCCTACCTTTGCTACTGCCTTACCAAAGCCCACAGGTCCCTTCCGCGATGTGATCTCGCAGCGAAGAGTCAGTACATCCCCGGGTCTTACCTGTCTCCGGAAGCGTGCATTTTTGATCCCGCCGAAGAAAGCGATCTTGCCCTTATACTCCTCTTCGGAAAGGATCGCTACCGCACCTGTCTGTGCCAGAGCCTCGATGATGAGAACTCCCGGCATGACATGTGCCTCAGGGAAATGTCCCTGGAAGAAGGGCTCATTCACGGTGACACATTTGATCCCTTCTGCCCAGACACCCGGTTCAAAGTCTACAATCTTGTCCACCAGCTGCATCGGATAGCGATGCGGCAGGATCTCTCTGATCTGGTTTGAATTCAGTTCCATTCCTTAGTCCTCCCACTTCTTAAATGCTGTGGTTGCATTGTGTCCGCCGAAGCCCAGGGAATTGGAGATGGCATAGTGAATATCTGCCTTTCTTCCCTCATTGGGTACGATATCCAGATCACATGCAGGATCCGGCTCCCGGTAATTGATGGTTGCCGGCACAAAGCCGTCCTGCAGAGCCTTGATGGTAATGATGGCTTCTACAGCACCGCTGCCGCCCAGAAGATGTCCTGTCATGGACTTGGTGGAGCTTACCATCAGCTTATATGCATGATCCCCGAAGGCTGCCTTGATGGCCTTTGTCTCGCCTGCATCATTCAGGGGAGTTGAGGTTCCGTGTGCGTTGATGTAGTCCACATCCTCCGGACGGATCCCGGCGTCCTCCACTGCCATCTTCATGCAGTTTGCAGCACCCATGCCCTCCGGATCCGGAGCGGTGATATGGTGTGCATCACAGGTTGCGCCATAGCCTACGACTTCACCGTAGATCTTGGCACCGCGCTTCTTTGCATGCTCCATTTCCTCAAGGATCAGGATACCTGCGCCCTCTCCCATAACGAAGCCGGAACGCTCCTTGTCAAAGGGGATGGATGCACGGTTCTTATCCTGGGACAGATTCAGTGCATGCATAACTGTAAATCCGCCAATTCCCATCTCACAGATACAGCCCTCGGAACCGCCGCACATCATGACGTCGGTATAGCCGTCACGGATGTTGCGGAACGCCTCACCTACGGCATTATTACCGCTGGCGCAGGCTGTAACTACACAGGTACAGATTCCCTTGAAGCCTGTCTCGATGGCGATCTGTCCTGCCGCCATATTTGCGATGGTCATGGGAATGTAGAAGGGGGAGATCTTCTCAAAACCACGCTCCAGTCCACGGCAGTGCTCGGAGCTGTTGGTCTGCAGTCCGCCGATACCGCTGGAAATGATGGTTCCGCAGCGATAGGGATCCTCCTCCTCGATCTTCAGTCCGCTGTCCTTCATTGCCTCTCTTGCTGCAATGGTAGCAAACTGTGTATAACGATCCATTTTCTTTGCTTCCTTCTTGTCCAGGAAGTTTTCCGGCACATAATCCTTCACCTCAGCAGCAAGCTTCAGCTTGAAATTTGTCACATCCACACTCTTGATCTCGTCGATGCCGCATACGCCGTTCTTTATGTTCTCCCAGGTTTCCTCCAGGTTATGTCCTACCGGATTGATGGTTCCCATTCCGGTTACTACTACTCTTCTTTTCATGATATTTCCTTTCTTACTTCCAGAATCTTCCAGAATCTTTCAGGGCCCGATACCCTTTCCTTCTGCTCACTGCTTTCCGGCCGCTGTAGTCCGTCTACTGCAGTCCGCCGGCCACCTCCAGCACCTGGCCTGTGATATAGGAGGCCTTGTCCGATGCCAGGAATGCAACTGCCTCAGCGATATCCTCCACCTGTCCCAGTCTTCCCAGTGTGATCCCGGCTGCGATCTTCTCCTTCACATCATCCGTCAGGGCTGCTGTCATATCCGTTTCAATAAAGCCCGGAGCCACTGCATTGCAGGTAATACCTCTGCTGCCCAGCTCCTTTGCCACGGACTTGGTCATTCCGATGACACCGGCCTTTGCCGCTGCATAATTCACCTGACCGGCATTTCCGTAAACACCTACAACACTGCTGATGTTCACGATCCTGCCGTAGCGCTGCTTCATCATGGGCTTGGTCACAGCCTTCATCATGGAATAAACGCCCTTCAGGTTTGTTGCGATCACTGCATCAAACTCTTCATCCTTCATCCGCATCAGAAGATTATCTCTGGTGATACCTGCATTATTCACAAGGATATCGATCCGGTCGCCCAGCGCCTTTGCTGCCTCCACAACCTTTGCCGCAGATTCCGGATCTGCCGCATCTGCCTGAACGGCCGCTGCCTGAACTCCCTTTTCTGTAAGTACCTTAACAACCTCTTCTGCCGCCGCTGCATTGCCTGCATAGGTGATCAGTACATTTGCACCGCCCTCTGCCAGACGCTCTGCGATCCCGCGGCCGATCCCGCGGCTTCCTCCGGTGACAATGGCTGTCTTCCCCTCAAACTCTTTCATTGTAATTTCTCCTTCAAAATCTCGATATCTTCAACCTTTTCCACCGTGACACAGGGCACATCCACTGTCTTCTGAACGAACTTGGAAAGTGCCTTTCCGGGGCCGATCTCAACGAAGAGCTCTACGCCCTGGTCCGCCATGTAACGGATGGTATCTTCAAAGTAAACCGAAGTCTGCACCTGCTTCTCAAGAAGCGCGGGGATCCCGTCCTCCGCCGACTTCTCATGCCCCAGAGCATTGAAGATCACCGGAATCTGCATTTCTTTAAATGTCTCGCTTTTAAACCGCTCAGCCAGAGCATCTCCGGCCGGCTTCATCAGCGAAGTATGGAAGGGTCCGCTGACCTTAACGGGGATCACCCGCTTGGCACCCAGCTCCTTCATCACCTCTGCCGCCGCATCCACTGCCTCTGCATCTCCGGAAACGGTGATCTGGCCGGGGCAGTTAAAGTTTGCCGGCTCACAGCAGAGCTCCGGGAACTGCTCCTGTACCTGCTTCGTCCCCTGGAATATCTTGTCTCGATCCAGGCCGAGGACCGCGATCATCTTGCATTCCCTGCCCTGAACTGCGGACTGCATGGCATTTCCACGGAATGCCACAAGATCCAGCACCTGCTTCTCATCCATTACACCTGCGGCATAGAGAGCGCTGTACTCTCCCAGAGAAAGACCCGCTGCCATATCCGGCCGGATCCCCTGCTCCGCCAGCACCTTGGTAACTCCGACAGCGAACGCCACCATGCAGGGCTGCGTGTACTTTGTTTCATTTAAGGTTTCTGCAGGTCCCTCAAAGGATACCTGCTTTACGTCAAATCCGGGATCTGCAGCATCAAGAACTGCCCGGAATGCCGGGTAATTATCATAGAAGTCCTTACCCATTCCCACAGCCTGACTGCCCTGTCCGGCATATAAAAATCCAAGTTTCATTTGATCTGTTCCTTCCTCCGAAACGGCTGCTTAATTAAAATGTAATGCCGCGTGTTTTCTCCAGCACATCCTTCGCACCCTGGTACATTTCCTCCAGGATCACTGCCAGGGGACGAACCTCCTTCAGCTGTCCGCATACCTGCCCTGCCATAACGGAGCCGTTCTTCATATCACCATCGAAGACAGCCTTGCGAAGACCGCCCAGTGTGATCTGCTCCAGTTCATCACGGGAAGCCGCCTGGGCCTCCAGCTTCAGATACTCTCTTGCCATGGGGTTCTTGATGATACGCACCGGAGCGTTCAGGCTGCGGCCTGTTACAGTAGTGCTGTTATCCTTTGCCTTGATCAGCTCTGCCTTATAATTGTCATGGATGGGGCACTCCTCGCTTACCAGAAGGCTGGTTCCGATCTGGATTCCCGCAGCTCCAAGACAAAGTGCAGCTGCAAACTGTCTGCCGTCAGCGATACCGCCGGCTGCGATCACCGGGATCTCCACGCTGTCGATCACCTGAGGAACCAGTGCCATGGTGGTCATGTCTCCCACGTGGCCGCCGCTTTCACCGCCCTCGGCGATGACGGCATCCACGCCCTGCTTCTCAACCTTTCTTGCCAGAGCCGTGCTTGCAACCACCGGGATCACCATTGCTCCCGCTTCCTTCCACATTCCGATGTACTTACCCGGTGTTCCTGCACCTGTGGTAATGATACGGATCTTCTCTCTTGCCAGAAGATCTGCGATATTCTCCGCATCCGGGTTGAGCAGCATCAGATTGACACCAAAGGGCTTATCCGTTGCCTGTCTTGCGTCGAAGATCTCCTTCTCCAGTGCCTCTGCCGGCATACCGCCGGAGGCGATGAGTCCCAGTGCACCTGCATTGGAAACCGCTGCCGCAAACTTTCCCGTTGCAATATTAGCCATTCCACCCTGAATGATGGGATACTTGATCCCAAACATTTCATTGATCATTTTCATCCTTTTTCTCCTTGATCAAATATACGATCCATACGATCCTTTATTTTCTAACCATTTTATCGATATTCCGGAACTTCTGATATCTGGCCTTGGCGATCTCGTTCATGGACATGCTCTTCATGGCATTGAATTCCTTTACGATCATCCGGTCCAGTGTCTTATAAACCACATCCGGATCATGATGGATCCCGCAGGGCGGCTCCGGAACGATGCCGTCGATTACGCCAAACCCGTACAGATCCTGGGCTGTCAGCTTCATCAGGTCGCAGGCCTCCGCTGCCCGTCCGGAATCCTTCCAGAGAATGGAAGCAAATCCCTCCGGTGAAAGAACGGAATAAACCGCATGCTCCAGCATGAATACCTTATTGGCAACGCCGATGGCAAGGGCTCCGCCGGAGCTTCCCTCTCCTGTCACGATGGAGATGATGGGTGTCTTAATGGCACTCATCTCTGCCAGGTTCATGGCAATGGCATTGCTCTGTCCGTGCTGTTCCGCCTCAAGACCCGGATAAGCACCCGGTGTATCAATAAATGTGATAATGGGGCGTCCGAACTTCTCTGCCTGCTTCATCATACGGAGTGCCTTACGATAGCCCTCCGGCTCCGGCATACCGAAGTTGTACTGCATGTTCTCATTGATGTTTCTTCCCTTCCGGTGTCCCAGCACCGTAACGGGAATCCCGTGGAACATGGCGATCCCTCCGAAGATACTCTGATCCTCCTTTGAAAGCAGATCTCCCCGCTGTACAAAAAGATCCGTAAACAGCGCATTTATATAATCATCCACCTTGGGACGACGTCTGTGACGCGCAAGATAAACATTATCGTGAGCTGTCAGATTCCTGCAGGCATTGCAGAGGGAAGCATATTCACTGTCCAGCGCCTTCCTCTGCGCCGGCGTTACGTCTCCGCGCAGCTCCTCCTCGATGGCCGTCATCCTCTCGTCTATCTCTCTGATGGTCATAATGTCGGCCTCCTTTTCTTCTGATGCAGACGCAGGATCTGTGCCAGCTTCTCACGCATCTCATTTCTCTTAACGATCTCATCCACGAAGCCGTGCTCCTCCAGGTACTCCGCTCTCTGGAAGCCCTCCGGCAGCTTCTGGCCGATGGTCTGTTCGATGACACGGGGGCCGGCAAATCCGATCAACGCGTCGGGCTCAGCCAGTGTGATATCTGCGAGTGTCGCAAAGCTTGCACTGACACCGCCTGTTGTGGGGTGGGTCTGAACTGCGATATACAGTCCGCCGCTCTCACTAAAATGTTTCGCTGCCGCAGAGGTCTTGGCCATCTGCATCAGGGAAAGGATCCCCTCCTGCATCCGGGCTCCGCCGCTGGCAGTAAAGATAATGATGGGAAGCTTCAGCTTCTCGGCGATCTCAAAGGCATTCGTAACCTTCTCGCCCACAGCGATTCCCATGCTGCCCATCAGGAACTCACTTCCCATGACCGCGATCACGGCACGCTGTCCCTCGATCTCTCCGACACCGGCAAGAAGTCCTTCTTCCATACCGGTCTTCTCCCGAAGTGCTGCGATCTTATCTTCATACTCCGGATAGTTCAGCGGGTTCACATCTCCCACCTTGCATTTCAGCTTCCGGAAGGTTCCCGGATCCACCAGGTTCCTTACTCTTCTGCGGGCAGAGATCTTATGATGCTTTCCACAGTTCGGACAGATATAGAGCTCCTTGCGCATCTGCTTGATCAGCAGCTGGTATCCGCAGGCCGAGCAGGTAAAAAGCTCTGAAGCCTGGGGATCCGGTCCCTTCTTCGCAGCCACCTCCGGCTCCTCTGTCGCTTCCCGAAGCAGCGTCAGCATATCAATGGCAGGCTCCTGTTTCCCTGCCTCCTGGGCTGCATCGGTTTTTATTTCCATTGCCTGTGCGGTTTCCACCACATCAGGCTTTTTATGCTTCTTTATTTTTTTCAGATTAAACTTCATTTCTACTGTCTCCTCGCTGACAAGTGTCCTTACACAGTTCGACGCGAGCAGATTGCAAAAGTCATGCAGACTGCCCGCGTCGAAACTGTATAATTGAATTACTTGTGAGACTCTACGTAATCAACCAGATCCTGAACTGTTTTGATCTTCGGAAGATCTTCGTCCTCGATGGTTACTCCCAGTGCTTCCTCGATAGCCATTCCAAGTTCAACGGCATCCAGAGAATCAGCACCCAGATCATCTGTCAGAGAAGCAGAAGGTACAACCTTGTCCTCATCACAGCTAAGGGTATCAACGATTACGCTTTTGATTTCCTCAAACATCTTTCTTTTCCTCTCCTTTTTCGCGTGTAAAAATTGTTAAAAAGTTTTAGTTAAAATTTTTTAACTAAACTCATTATAACCATGATCTGCGTCTTGTCAATACAAAAATTATGCAAAATGATCAAATTGTTTTGTGCGCTTTTTTCCGAAAATGTTACGAATTATTTACATGTAGAAACGGGTATTTTCTCTTGACATTCTCTGTACGATGTATATAGTAGAATGTGAATATATGATGTAGTTTTTAAAACTACATGACAGCTTGTTACAAACTATAAAAAGGAGCATCGAATGAATCAGGAACTTATACCGGAATCCGGCATAGCCGGCCGATATATAAGCACATCCAAGGATGAAACCGGTTCCCTCAGCGGTATCGGTTTTCATGATGCGGAACATTTTAATTTTGCATTTGACATCGTTGACGAGATTGCAAAATCAAAACCGGAAAAGCTTGCAATGCTTCATATATCAAAAGTAGGAAAAGAACGACGGATCACCTTCGGTGATATGATGAAGTACAGCAACCAGACCGCAAACTATCTTTCCTATCTCGGGATCAAACGGGGCGACCGTGTCATGCTGATCGTGAAGCGTCACTATCAGTTCTGGTTTCTGATCCTCGCCCTTCATAAGATAGGGGCCATCGCCGTACCCGCTTCCTTCCTTCTGAACAGAAAAGATTTTGAATATCGGTTTAAGGCAGGAAAGATCAGTGCTGTCGTTGCTTCCGGTGACGGCGGCATCACGGACGAGATCGATAAGGCTGCCCGAAGCTATGATCAGCTGAAGGCAAAGATCATCGTAAACGGACAGAAGCCCGGCTGGGAATCCTACAACCGCTCCGTGAAATACTTCTCTCCCATTTTTGAGCGCGGAGAGGATGCACCCGGCGGAGACGATCCCATGCTGATGTTCTTCACCTCCGGAACCACATCCTATCCGAAGATGGCAAGCCACAGCTACAAGTACCCCCTGGGGCACTACATCACCGCGCGCTACTGGCACGGGATCAAGGAAAACGGCCTGCACTTCACCATCAGTGATACCGGCTGGGGAAAAGCCCTCTGGGGCAAGCTGTACGGCCAGTGGCTCTGCGAAGCAGCGGTCTTCACCTATGACTATGCCGATTTCTACGCAAAAGAAATCTTAAATATGATCGAAAAGTACAAGATCAAAACCTTCTGCGCACCTCCCACCGTATATCGGTTCCTGGTGCACGTGGATCTGTCTCATTATGATCTGTCCAGTCTTACAAATGTAACGACTGCCGGCGAAGCCCTGAACCCGGAGATCTACCGGAGGTTCCTGAAGGCCACCGGTCTTCCCATCAAGGAGGGCTTCGGTCAGACAGAGACCACGCTCCTCATCGGAACACTGGAGGGCACCGAGCCCAGGCCCGGCTCCATGGGAAAGCCAAGCCCGCAGTATGACGTCCACGTTCTGAAGCCGGACGGCTCCGAGTGCAGGACCGATGAGATCGGAGAGATCTGCGTTGCCACCTCCAAGGCAGTACCAAACGGCCTTTTCCTGGGATATTTCCAGGATGAAACAAAAACAAAAGAAGTATGGCATGATGGTTTTTATCACACAGGTGATACGGCATATATGGACAAAGACGGATATTTGTGGTATGTTGGTCGGGTTGATGATATCATCAAGTCTGCCGGCTACCGGGTAGGACCCTTTGAGATTGAGAACGAGATCATGCGTCTGCCCTATGTGCTGGAGTGTGCAGCCACCAGTATTCCGGATGCGCTCCGCGGCCAGGCCATCAAGGCCTCCATCGTGCTCGCGGACGGCATTGAGGCTTCGGAAGCCCTGAAGAAAGAGATCATGAAGTATCTTCGCGGTTCTCTTGCTTCCTACAAACGACCGAAGACCATTGAATTCGTATCGGCGCTGCCAAAAACCTCCAGCGGCAAAGTCCGCCGGACAGAGATTAAAGAAAAGGATTGGGATAAAGGAACAAAATCATGAAAAACAACATTGTTGTAACTGGAATCGGCGCAGTGACACCGCTTGGCGTCGGTGTAAAGAACTACTGGGAGAATCTGATCAGCGGAAAGTCCGGTATCGCTCCCATCTCACGCTTTGATGCCACAGACCTTCCTGTGACCTTTGCCGGAGAAGTGAAGGACTTCAATCCGGAGGACTTCATGACAAAGAAGCAGGTAAAGGAAATGGAGCTCTTCATGCAGTTCGGTTATGCCGCAGCTGCCGAGGCCATGGAGGATGCCGGTTTTACAGAAGATGAAAATGGAAATCTTCCGCTTCCCAAGGAAAGGATCGGTATCGTACTCGGCACCGTCTTCTCCGGGATCATCGATATCGCTGCAACTCAGGATAAATTCAGCACGGGATCCGCTTCCAGAGTGAACCCCCGTTTCATCACACGGATCATCGGAAATATCGCAGCTGCCCAGATCGCCATCTCCAAAGGACTGAAGGGTCCCAGCCTTACAGTTTCCACCGCATGCTCCTCCGGTATTGATGCCATCACCACCGGAATCATGCTGATCGAGCAGGATATGGCTGACGCAGTGATCTGTGTCGGAGCAGAGGCTGCAACCTCTCCCCTCACGATCCTCGGTCTCTCCTCCATCCATGCACTGTCAAGAAACAATGAGGATCCGGAGCATGCCAGCCGTCCCTTCGATCTGAACCGTGACGGATTCGTTATGGCAGAAGGCGGCGGAGCCGTGATCATTGAGAAAGAAGAATCCGCTCTGAAGCGTGACGCACGTATCCGCTGCTCCGTTGCAGGATACGCAAACAGCACTGACGGATACCACGTAACCAGCCCCCATCCGGAAGGGATCGCAGCCATCTTCTGCATGAAGCAGTCTCTGGAGGTTGCAGGACTTCCCCTCACAGCGGTGGATTACATCAACGCACACGGAACCTCCACTCCCAAGGGCGACATCATCGAGGTAGGCGCCATCAAATCACTGTTCGGTGATCACGCATACAAGCTGGCCGTATCCTCCACCAAGTCCTCCACAGGACATCTGATGGGCGCCGGCGGAACGGTTGAGACCATTGCCTGCATCAAGGCACTGGAGGAGGACATCCTTCCTCCCACCATCAACCAGACCACACCGGATCCGGAATGCGACCTGGACTTCGTACCCAACGAAGCCAGAAAGACACCCGTAAATGTGGCCATGTGCAACGCCTTCGGTTTCGGAGGACAAAACGCAAGTATCCTCCTGAAAAAATATCAATAAATGTGACAAATGAGCCGCGCTGGCGTGACAAAGGGGACTGTCCCGCTTGTCACGTTTTCCTGGGAAAACGTGACAATGGGGACAGTCCCCTTTGTCACGCAGGGCTCAATTTCTTCACCGCCTTCTTCGCAGCGCCCATACTACAACTCCCACCAGCAGCAGGACTCCGGGTACTACGCCGGACAGGATCACTCCGAAAAATGTAGCGTCCGATTCCGGTACGACCACATATTCCTGGCTGTACTGCTTCACTGGGATCGAGATCAGCTGTGGACGGCTGATCATTTGACTCATGATCGTGGAGAACAGTTTCTTGTTCATTCCCGAGATATAATCATCGATCGCATCCTGCGTCATGTAGGGTGATCCGAAAACCGCAAGACGGCTTTCTCTTGTAACCTTCGCGCCTCCCTCGGCACCGCCTTCCGGCGTTACATCGGCTTCCCACTGCTTATATACACCCAGCAGGTATTCACCCTGAATATCGCCCTCTTCCATTTCCGGGCCCTTGGCCTCGTGAGGATTGGTCTTAAGGAAGGCTTTCTCCGTGGTCTTTATGATGGCTTCCACCAGAGGATCCGAGGACTTCAGTCCCACGGTCACGGCAGACAGTGCCAGATTCCCGGCAAGCTTCTCTGTCACTGTGGTTTCCCGGATCTCCGGGATCAGATAATAGGGCTGCTGGAAATACACATCTGCATTTTCCTCTGAAACAACCCCATGGCAAACCTCAACTCCGTACTCTGCAAGGAAATCATGGAGATGTGTTTCCTGCTTCTCCGTCCACTGGAGCAGCACATAGAGATGTCCACCCTGATCCATATAATTCTTCAGTGCATTTATCTCTGCCTCGCTGTAATCCTGGGCCGGAGCGAGGATCAGCACGCAGTCCGCATCCAGGGGGATACTCTTGGCACTCACCAGCTGGATCTCCTGAAGGACTACATTTTCGCGCTCCAGAGCGGTCTTAAACTCACCTGCCAGGAGCAGTTCTCCGTGACCGGACAGCTCATAAACCTTGGGCAGGTTATCCGTGGTCACATAATCGATGGCGCTGGTCAGAAGCCCCTCCAGATCGAAGCCGTCGGGCGACGCGCCATAGTTTGCCATTTCCGCATCGGAATAGGTATACATGCTCTCATAGGAAATGATCCGGAACACCTCACCGCGGGTTACAACAATACTGCCCTCCGTCAGGCCGGCACTTGTATACTTCATGGGGAACCTGGGAGAAACCGCGGGATCCACATATTCCACGCTGACATGGTTATATTCAGCGTAGTTCTTCAGCATTTTCGCTTCATTTCCGTCCGTATCCGACTGCTTTTTAAAGACATAGATCACCACATCCTTATCCAGCGCATCCAGGAATTCCTTCGTATCTTCCGTCAGGAGATGAAACTCCTTCATGGTGACGTCAAATTCCATCATACGGTCCGGAAGGAGCTCTGCCCCCACATTGACTCCCACCGTGATCAGGATCGTGGCAAGCAGCCACACCAGCCGCTTTGTTCGGAGCTTCGGATTCCCTCCTCTTCCGCCCTGATATCTCTGCAGACGCAGCACGGTGAAGATCAGGAACGCCCCGGCAGCCGTGAGGAAATAGATCACGGACCGAAGGGATATCACACCTGTTTCCATGGTAAGGAACCGGGCCTGGAAATGAAAGGCTCCAAGGATCTTCTGAAGGATCGGTACCCCCAGGAGTTCACCGAAACCTCCCATGGTATAAACCACGAAAAGCACAACCGCGGTAGAGACCGCAGCAATGACTACATTGTTGGTGAGAGATGACAGAAACAGCCCAATGGCTATGGCTGCCATACCATACAGGATATAGGCAAACAGCGTGGTATATGCTTCCGCCAGCGCCACATCCCCGTAACCGGTCAGGATCAGCGGGAAGAACGCCGCAACCACCACAGGAAGGAGAAACAGCGTAAGCATCGCCAGATACTTTCCGAGAACGATCTTCGGAAGAGAGATCGGCGCCGTAAACAGCAGCTGGTCCGTCTTGTCCCGAAATTCCTGCGCAAAGCCCCGCATGGTCAGGATCGGTATGGTAATGGAGAACAGATATACCACCGATGCAAAAGCATAGTTCACGTGGGCCATGCCCTGGTACAGGTTCATAACATAAAAATATATCCCAAAGAAGAACAGAGATGCCGCCAGATACAGAAAACCGATGACACTGCAGAGGGCGGAACGAAGTTCACGTTTAAAGATACTAATCATTCTCTTCGTCCTCCTCTTCCGGTCCGTTTTCCGCCAGATATGCCTCCTCCGTTGCACGAAGGAACACATCCTCGATATCCTCGGTCCGGTGTTGCATGAAAAGGATCGGCAGACCTGCCTCTGCCGCCGCATGAAAGAAGGCTTCTCTCAGGTCCTCTCCTGCCTTTTCCCGGACAAGCAGCCGCATTCCCTCCCCGGTTGCCGTAACAGTCACCTTACGGCCTGCCAGACAGCCGTCCATAAGAGGTCTCAGCTCTGCTCTGCTTCCCTTTATTTCCACTTCAAGAACACGGGTCTCCCCCGTGAGCTGATCCATTTTTCCGGACAGCACCAGCTGTCCCGCTGCAATGATCAACACCTCATCCGCTTCCCTTGTGATCTCGGAAAGCACGTGGGAGCTGACCACCACGATCCTGTCCTTTCCCAGGGACCGGATCATTTTCCGCATTTCCACCATCTGAACCGGATCCAGTCCGTTGGTGGGTTCATCCAGAAGAAGGATCTCCGGATCTCCCATCAGGGTCGCAGAAAGCCCCACTCTCTGGCGGAAGCCCTTCGACAGCTGTCCGATGAGACGGTTCCGGACAGAAGAAAGATTCCCAACCCGTACAGCCTGCTCCACAGCTTCTTCCCGCTGTTTCTTCGGGATCCGGCGGAGCTCTGCCTGAAATGTAAGAAACTCCTCCACTGTAAGCTCAGGATAAAGCGGCGGCTGCTCCGGAAGATAACCGATCTTCTGCTTCGTCTCCACCGGAGACTTCTCCATGGAGATACCGTCCACCAGCACCTCTCCTGCCGTGGGAGTGATATAGCCGGCCAGAAGCTGAAGGGTGGTGGTTTTTCCGGCACCGTTGACGCCCAAAAGGCCGTAAACCTTTCCGGGCTCCAGCGTAAAATCCACGCCCCGCAGAGCCTGCACGGTTCCATATGTTTTTGTGAGATTATGAACCTCTACCATTTCTCTACCATTCCCGTCCCTCTTCTGAGTATTTTATCTACGTTCTGACATACATCGAGGACAGTCCCCAAAGGGTCTGTCCCCGTGTCATTTCTTACACCTTTACAATATTAGCAACTATTCAGGTACCCCTCAGGTCCCCCTTTTTTCGAATCATTCTATCTCGATGTCCAATTCGATTGGGCAATGATCCGATCCGAAGATATCGCTGTGGATCTTTGCATCCACGATCTGATCCTTCCACTCCTCCGATACCAGGAAATAATCGATACGCCAGCCGATATTCTTCTCTCTGGCATGGAATCGATAGGACCACCAGGAGTAGGCATCCGTGAGATCCGGATATTTATAGCGGAAAGAATCAATAAATCCGCTGTCCAGAAGCGCCGTCATCTTCTCCCGCTCTTCATCTGTGAACCCGGGGTTCTGATGATTCGAGGCAGGATTCTTCAGGTCGATCTCCTGATGCGCTACATTCATATCTCCACAGACGATCACCGGCTTCTTCTTCCGAAGCTCTGCGAATTCGGAACATAGACCGTGATCATGTAGTAGCTGCCCATGTCCAGGGTGATCAGCCGTCCCTCCTGGTCATGCTGCTCTACACCCATGCCGTAGATGATGGCCTCCGGCTCCTTCCGTGTGAAGATCGCCGTTCCGGAGTATCCCTTGCGCTTTGCATAGTTCCAGGCCTGATGATAGCCCGGCAGCTCCAGCTTCAGCTGTCCTTCCTGCATTTTACTTTCCTGAATACAGAACACATCAGCATCCAACTTCTGAAAGGACTCTTCAAAGCCCTTTCCGACGCAGGCGCGGATCCCGTTCACATTCCAGGATATCATTTTCGTCATTGCCATATACTTACCACCTAACGCTCACCGGGTTTCTCATTCAGATCAACCGGCTTCGGCTCCTCCTTCGGCTCCTCCGGAAGCGAAAGATCCAGAGAATCCGTGATCTCCTTCAGAGCTCTTGCAGAAGCCATGAGATTTGTGATCTCATCCTGATCCAGAGAGATCGGGATCTTCTCCTCAACACCGTCCGCACCGACGATAGCCGGCATGGACAGGCACACATCCGTCAGACCGTACTCACCCTGCATCAGACTGGATACGGACAGGATCGACTTCTCATCTCTTGCGATGACCTCGCAGATCCTGCGGACTGCCATGGCTACGCCGTAGTAGGTAGCCTTCTTACGGTTAATGATCTCATAGGCCGCATTCTTTACGGTCTCCTGGATATGACGCTCGGACTGATCATGATTGAAATGTCCCCGCATCTCACAGAACTTGGAAAGCGGAACACCGCTGACCATGGCACTGCTCCATGCAGCCAGCTCGCTGTCGCCATGCTCACCGATGATGAATGCATGAACCACGCGGCTGTCCACGGACAGATGATCACCCAGCTTTGCCTTCAGTCTTGCAGTATCCAGAACCGTTCCGGAACCGATGACACGGTTTACCGGGAAGCCGGACAGCTTCTGAGCAACATAGGTCAGAATATCAACCGGGTTGGATACGATCAGAAGAACGCCCTCGCAGCCCCGTTTCGCGATCTCAGGAATGATACTCTTGAAGATCGCAACATTTTTCTGCACCAGCTGAAGACGGGTCTCTCCCGGCTTCTGTGCAGCACCGGCTGTGATCACGATGATGGATGCATCTACGATATCATCATAGGTTCCTGCATAGATCTTCATAGGCTTTGCGAAGGGAACGCCATGGCTGATATCCATAGCCTCGCCTTCTGCTCTGGAGTGATCCACATCGATCAGCACCAGCTCCGAGAAAAGCCCTGCCTGCATCAATGCAAATGCTGCAGAGGAACCCACAAATCCGCAGCCGATGATGGCTGCCTTACGAATATTTACATTCTTTTCAACATTGTTTTCATGAATCTTCTTCAACTTTAACCCTCCTTTGCTAACAACTACTCTCTCTCAGGTATCTTCGCCACATGCTGCAGGATGCCCCAAAGCATCATCATGAGACCGAAGGATACCATACATGCGGTAAAGTCTGTGATCACATAGGCGTTGAACAGACGAAGGATCCATCCAACCACCCAGAATACCATGGGATTCAAAATGATATACCACTTCGGAACACGAAGTCTTCCCCGGAAGACCTGATACATATAAGGAACCGAGGTACAGACGATCACGATCACGGACAATACGTAGAACGGGATGGAAATGTAGAAGAATACCTCATCCACCACCGAAAGCATATCCGCTCCCATCAGGGATGTGGAATACAGCTTCTTATACAGGATCGGAAGGATGCATCCCTTTGCATGAAGGAACAGTGTCGATACTATGGTCGCCGTTCCGCCAAGCTCAAAGACCTGTGCCATGCGGATCGTCCAGATGTCCTTACGGCTTCTGGTCATACGGATCTGCCGCACTGCCTCCTTCATTCCGGAATATAATAAAAATACGGCTACTGCTGCAATTAAAAATGACGCCTCATATCTCCATGCAGCTCCCTTGGCCCAATTGCTCTGAACCACTCCGTTTGCTACATTTCCCTGTCCACAGGCGCCCATCAGCCAATCACTGATCATCAGCAGTGCCGTTCCGGTCATTCCAATCACAAGATTATGCATTACCCCATGCTTGTTCTTCATGCCCAACTCCTTCACTCTGTTATCCGTTTATGCCTCTGTAAATCCCTTGTCAAGGCACATTCCCATACACTCTATATCATACTATTTCCATAGTTTTCGGTCAATCAAAAAATGCCCTCGCGGGGCATTTTTTGAACTCCTGTAAACTCCTGAAAAATCCTATGGAACGATCAGACGGGTCACATGATCCGCTGCTTCCTCGATGGTATCCTCTCCCTGGAGCGTATAGGTGAGAAGCACGATCAGATCATCCTTTCGCATGGCGAACTGGACTCTCTTTCCCGTTCCCTCCTTTTCCTCCGGCAGTTCCACCGTAGCATAGACCTGGCCCAGATATTCCACATTCTTTACCTCAGCACCCTTTACGGATCTTGAGGAAAGCTCCAGGTATTCCCGGGCTGTCATATTCTGCATATAATAGAGTTTCGGGTTGATATAGGAAATGATCAGGTTGGAGCCTGTATCCTTCTTATAAGCGATGCAGCAGGTCATGGTCTTTACAGAATGCGGGCTCACAACCCCGTACCAGAGGTCATTTACCTCATCCTCCGTAAGACCGGTGGCTTCCGCAACCCCGGGTGCATCGTAGAATCTCCAGATATCATCCGACTGGATCGCAAGGCCGACAAACGGATTGTAATAATTCCCGTTCTCATAGGTACCGGCAATGGTGGTGCTTGTGGAAAGATCCGTCTCAAGATCCTTGCCCTCTATGGCTTCTGCCGTAGACAGCTCGCTCTTCTCTGCCTCCACCTTCTCGGTTGATTTCTCAATCGGCTTACCGTCATCCCCTCTGGTCACGACTTCCGTGTTAAATGTGGGAGATACGTACTTCTCGTCTTCCGGTTCTGCATCTGTACAAGCAGAGAGACCCATGAGCAGTCCCGCAGCAATCACTACCGCTGCAATTTTATTCTTTCTGCCCTGCATATCAACCTCCGTAAAACAAAAGATTCCTGTTATTTGGAATCCTGTTTCTTGGACTCCTTTGAATCTTTCTCTTTTGAATCTTTCTCTTTTGAATCCTTGGAATCCTTGGAATCCTTTGCGATGGCCTTCGGCTCGTCATCACGAACCTCGCCTGCGCCGGCCTTCTCAACCTCTGCAATGGCTCTCTTGTGCATAGGGATACGGCAGTTCTTGTTATTACCAAACTCAACAATAACAGTGGTATCATCAACGATATCCAGGATCGTTCCGAAGAAACCGCTGGTTGTCATGATGTTATCACCCGGCTCCAGAGAGTTCTGCAGCTCATCCTGCTTCTTTGCCTGCTTCTTCTGAGGACGGATCATCAGAAAATACATCAAAACGATGAAGAATGCCAGATACAAAACGATCATCAGCATGCTTCCGCCCGTAGAGCCTGTACCACCACTTAAAAATACACTCATGTTCAATCTCCTTATCCGTTAACCAAATTAAAATACGTTCTACATATTACTTTATTATAAAGAAAAATGCAACCTCAAATTTCATGAAATCCCATCTTCTCCACTGTGCATCCGGTCCAGAGTTTCCTCCATGAATTTCTGATATCTCTGTTCCCGGATGGCGGTGCGGATCTCCTCCATCAGATGATTATAAAAATACAGGTTATGAAGCACTGCCAGACGAAGGGCCAGCATCTCTCCTGCCTTCAGCAGATGGCGGATATACGCACGGCTGTACCGTCTGCAGGCCGGACATCCACAGCCCTCCTCGATGGGGCGGGTGTCCTTCTCATAGCACTTGTTCTTTAAATTCAACTTTCCGTAATGAGTATATACCTGTCCATGCCGTCCGTTGCGGCTGGGGTAGACGCAGTCAAAGAAGTCCACGCCCCGGTTTACCGCCTCCAGGATATTCTCCGGCGTTCCGACTCCCATCAGATATACAGGACGATCCTGGGGCAAATGTGGCACCGTAACGTCCAGGACACGGTACATTTCCTCATGAGTTTCGCCCACGGCCAGACCGCCGATGGCATAGCCCGGAAGGTCCAGCTCCGCGATGCGCTTCGCATGATCGATGCGGATGTCCTCGATGACTCCGCCCTGATTGATCCCGAAGAGATACTGCTCGGGATTCACGGTTCCGGGAGTCCGGTTCAACTCCTCCAGCTTCTCCTTGCAGCGAAGAAGCCAGCGGTAGGTCCGATCTACGGAGGGCTGGATGTAGGAGCGGTCCGCCTTGGCCGGCGGGCATTCGTCAAATGCCATGGCAATGGTGGAGCCGAGATTCGACTGAATGGTCATGCTCTCCTCCGGTCCCATAAAGATCTTATGGCCGTCGATATGACAGGCAAAGGAGACCCCCTCCTCCTTGATGGCACGAAGCTTAGCAAGAGAATAAACCTGGAAGCCCCCCGAATCCGTAAGGATGGGGCCCTGCCAGGTCGTAAAGGGCTGCAGCCCGCCCAGATCCTTGATCAGTTCATCTCCGGGTCGGACATGCAGATGATAGGTATTGCAAAGCAGAACCTGAGTGCCGATTCCCTCCAGGTCCTCGGCACTCACTGCTCCTTTGATCGCTGCCACGGTTCCCACATTCATGAAAACCGGAGTTTCTATCACACCATGGGGCGTTATGAACTGTCCGCTTCTCGCCCTGTGGTCGGTTGCGATTAATTTGTACATAAATCTGTTTTCTCCTCTGCCGTGTATTTCACGGTAGTTTATTCATTTTCCAGAACCACGCCGATGGTCATACTCTCATACTGGCCCATGGCATTCGCCCGATAAACCTCAACACTGATCTCGGTCCCTGCGGAGTAGTTCTGGATATACTCGATCAGGCTCTCCATGGTCTTGATCTCATGACCTTCAATACCTACAATGATATCTCCCTCATGGAGCCCTGCGGACTCTGCCGGAGAACCGGAATTCACCTTCTTCACATACACGCCTTCCGGGAAGCCGTAGATCTGTGTATACTCCGAAGTTATATTTGCTCCGCTGATCCCGATATAAACCTTACCGTTGGTCTTTCCGTCCACCAAACGTTCTATGATGGTCACTGCACGGTTGATGGGGATGGAGAAGCCCATACCTTCTACCTTGTTATCCACATATTTAACTGAATTGATACCGATCACACATCCGTGCGCATCGATCAGTGCGCCGCCGCTGTTACCGGGGTTGATGGCTGCATCTGTCTGGATGTAGCTTCCTTCACTACCGGAGATAGAACGGTTCAGGGCACTGATATAACCAACGGTTACAGACTGGCCGTAGCCCAGAGCGTTGCCGATGGCGATGGCAGGCTCACCAACCTGAAGCTTGTCGGAATCTCCGATGGCTGCAAAGGAGATGGCTTTTCTTGTGCTGTCGGGGATGTCACTCATGGGGATCTCAACCACTGCCACGTCATTTGTACTGTCTGAACCTGTTACCTTGGCCTTGATCACCTGTCCGTCGCAGAAACCGACATTGATCTCCGTTGCCCCTTCGATCACGTGGTGATTTGTTGCAATATACAGAGTGGAATGATCATCACTATCTCCGAAAATGATACCGGAGCCGGCACCCTCGGCTTCCCGCTCAAACTGCTGATAGAAATACTGATACTGCTGCTTGCTCTTTGTGGTGATGGAAACGATGGAGGGCTGTGCCTTCTTAACAACCTCTGCCACATCATAGTTGATGGTGTTAGACGTTTCCGTATCATGCACCGTATCCTGCGGCTTGATCGTCGAAGTGCCGTTATCCTCTGTATTCTTTGCGGAAGCGGTTGTGGTGGTCTGAACGATACCACTCTCCTCCTTCTCCGATTTTCCGAAGATATGACTTGCATTCAGCGCGAGAAATGCGCCGCCGCCCACCAGTCCGAACACAAGACCCAGGACTGCTGTCAGCAGGATCTTCTTTCCGAAGGAGTCTTTTTTCTTCTCCGAACCTGAATTCTTTGAAGGCTTCGGGGAATCCGGACCCGCCGGACTCGCCTGCCTTGTCTGATTCGTCTGACTTGCCTGATATGGATTCCGGGGATATGCATTCGCCGGATTCACTCCTGCATTTGCCGGATTCACTCCGGCATTCTGAGGAGCATAGCTCTGCGGCTGATATCCAGCCGGTGCAAACCGCAGGTTGTCTGCATTCCCTGTATTTCCTACAATTCCTGTATTTCCCGCGCTCCCTCCGGGGGCATATCTCTCAGAGGGCCTCAGTGCCTCCTGTCTGGAGTAATCCAGTCTGGAATAGTTATCTGCGGATGTGATCTTCTCACGATACGGTTCCGGTGTCCATTTTTTCTCATGCTTCTTCTGAGGAGCCTCGCTTCTTTCTTCATCTCCGTAAGAGAATGTACCAAATTCATCATTCATACCGTATGCCTCCTTTTCGTCATTCCCAAACCAGCGCCTGGTCGAAAACAGTATGTTATTCAGATACATCATCAATACATGCCACAACTTTAATCTTTTTTTATGGTAAAATTGTGATATACTTATTGAGAATTATTTAAAATTCTTTGACACCGGGTGTTAAAATTCTGTTCAAATGTGAACAAAAACACCCTATTATCATACTCCAAAACAAAGGAGAAATAAAGAGAAAATGTTTCGCGTTTGGATGAAGCTTGTAAAAGACACGCATCTCCTGAAGGACACGGTGGTCGAGATTGATGATCCCGATGAAACCCGTACGCATAAGGTATATAAAGCCCTGGAAGAAGGCTGTCACCGCCTGGATCTTGCGATCCCCATCTGGCTGGAGCTGAACAAAAAGGACTTTATCCGCCATGCGAAGACCCGTTTTACCGCGGACAGTTTTATAGAAACCATCGATTTCGATTATCTGGAGTTCCATGTGATCGAGGAAGACCTTTTCTACTAGGAGGACATCATGCTGGAATTAGAGCATGTGCTGTTGAAATACAGAAAGAAAGAAATCTTACGGGACGTTACATTTTCCGCAAAGCCGGGACAGGCCATCGGACTTCTGGGGCTGAACGGCTCGGGAAAATCCACGATCCTTTCCGCCATTGCCGGAGCCAAGTCCGTAAGCGGTGGAACCATCCGACTGGAAGGAAAGACCTACCATGATGACCCCAAGCTGTTCCAGCGTTCCATCGGCTATGTAACTCAGGAAAATGCGCTGATCGACGAGCTCTCCGCCATGGATAATATCCGGCTGTGGACCCCGCTGGACAAAGCTGCGATTTATGATACCCTGACTAACACGAACCTCTCGATCCTTGGTGTTCATACCTTTCTGGAGGTTCCCGTACGGAGCATGTCCGGAGGTATGAAGAAGCGGCTTTCCATAGCCACCGTTCTCATCAACAAGCCCCACATCCTGCTCCTGGACGAACCCCTGGCCGCACTTGATATCGTGGCAAAGGAGTCCATTCGCGATTACATCTTTTCCTTCCGCTCCAACGGAGGGATCCTGCTGATCGCATCTCACGATGAAAAGCTTTTTGAATTCTGCGATGAGGTATGGCTCCTGCACGATCATCAGTGTACCAGTCTCCGGGATTATCCTGCAGACGTATCCATATCCGATTTGTTAAGGAGATCCTGATCCAAATGAACATATCCCAGTTGAAACGAACCATACTGACAGACCTGAGGCGGGCGGTGCGAATCCTTCCCGCCACGGTTCTTTATACCCTTTTGTTTCTTCTGGTCTCTCTCATCGTCATCAAAAACGGTGAGCAGCTCTTCTTCAACGCCAACAGCTATGAGCGTGTTCCCGTAGGGCTTGTCATGGCCACTGACTCCGAATACGGCGACTTCGGCCTGAAGCTGATAGAGGACATGAAGTCCTTCCGCGAGACTCTGGACATTAAGGAAATGGCCACCGCCGAGGAGGGCTATAAGGCTCTGGAGGAAAATACCATCACTGCACTGATCGTGATCCCGGATGAATTTGTAGGCGGTATCATCAACGGAAAAAACGATCAGCCCGTTCGCATCATCTTCCATAATAATGACACTCTGGAGGAGCATATCATCAACGATCTCCTCCTGTCCGGTGCAGATATGCTGGGAACCTCCCAGTCCATCGAATATACCATCAGGGCCGTGGGCCGTCAGCTTCCCATTGATCAGGAGGAAGTGGAAAAGTTTGCCGGAGATGTGGGTCACGGAAATCTGACCTACGTTCTGGCCCGTGACAACTTATTCGAAACCAAGTCCTTTGACGATCTGACCGGACTTCCTCTGACCAGCCAGCTGGCAGGAAGCTATACGCTTCTGGTCCTCTGCATGCTCTGCTTCATACTGACTACATTTTATCAGGGAAGAAAGAGCGCCTATGTCATCCGCCAGAGAGGCTGCGGCCTGAAGAAGGGCGGGATCCTGTTCAGCGAATGGATCAGTACCGTATTTCTCCTGTACGCCGCATTTCTGATCATTTTTGCCGGCTTGCTGATCGCAGGGATCGGTCCGAAACTTACCGCGCTTATTCTGATCCTGCCGATCCTTATGGTGATCGGAGGCTTCATCCTGCTTCTGGCATACAGCGCAAGAAACCCTGTATATTCCAATCTGATCATACTGATCGGGATCATTCTCCTGATGTATCTCTCCGGAGGCCTGATCCCGCAGGAATTCCTGCCGAAATTCCTGCAGGAGCTTTCCACCTACAACCCGATCTCAGCCATGATCCGTTTGACACAGCATATCCTTTTCTAAGAGGTCTTTTTCATGAAACTGTTTTTCAACCGATTTTTCATAATGCTGAAGCGCAGCATCACACAGCCCGTAAATGTGGCCATGCTTGTGATCCTGCTTCTTCTTGCTGTGATCTACCGGCAGATCCCCGCTTCCCAGAAGTCCTTATACCTTCCTGTGGCTGTGATCTGTGAAGATGAAGATCCGGATATGAATGCCATGGTGGAGGATCTCTGCACCACCAATTCCATCTTCCATTTCTATAAGGTAGACAGCAAAGAGGCCATGTATGATGAGATCTCTGCTAAGAACGCAAACTTCGGCATCCTGATCCCCAGGGGCTTCACGGAAAAGGCCCTGAATGCAGGAACCGATACACCCATCCAGGTATATACCACAAAGGCTTCTCTTCTCCCCTCGCTCAGCCGGGACGAGATCTTTACGCACATTTTCCGGTTTGTATCCGTAAGAGTCATGAAGGAAGAGATCGAGAAGAGCTCCCTGTTCGAGGGCATCGATAAGACAAAGCTCTTCGAAGCCATCGACAAGGTCTATCAGGATTTCCGGAACGGAAATGAGATCTTCCGGGTGGAGGATACCACCGGCGGCGTATATAATGAGCTGACACGGGAAGAAAAGGTGGAGATCCCTGTCCGTAAGCTGGCCGGTCTCTTTATCCTGACCGCAGGACTCATCGGCATCGCTACATTTTTAAAGGATTCTGATGAACGGCTCTATCTCCGCCTCCGTGGCGGGGAGCGCTACTATATGCGGCTTCTGCATATCATTTCCTGTATCATCCCCATGTCCGTCATCACCTGGCCGGTGCTTTGGATCACCGAGGGCGGAAACGGGCTTTTGCTGCTGGGGCAGGTGGCGCTGTATACTCTGGTCTGTATCGTTTATTCCCTGGTGCTCAGCATTCTGATCCGCAGCAGCTCCGTATATCAGAAGGTGCTGCCGATCCTGATCACCATGGCCATCATCCTCGGAGGCGTGCTTTTTGATGTCTCCTCCTTTGACCGGACCTTCCGGATCGTCTCCATGTTCCTGCCCACCTATTATTTTTAACAGAAACCGTGCATGAAACCGGTTGAATCGCAGCCGGCAATATGCTAAACTGATACAGTTGCTCCCGCCTGTGGGGGCTGCGGACTATGACAAGAGATCAAAATAAGCTCAGAATAATTTGGAAAAGATTAAGGACGGACACTGAAAATGAGTAAGAACAACCGAAATACCGACGAAGAAGAAGTACTGGACCGCCGCGCCCAGATCAACCGGGAACGGATCGAAGCCGCAAAGCAGGTACGGAAAAAGAAGGCCACGAAGCAGATCATTCTCCTGATCGTGACTATCCTGTTTTTTGCAGGAATGGTTACCGTCTTCTTCGTATTCTTAAGACCGCTTCTCACCAACGAGAAGAAAACGGAATCGACCAGTGAAGCTACCACTGCCGTGCAGGAAGCCAGCACCGTCATGGTTGCAACTACGCAGCCGGAGATCGTAAGCTTCGTCATTGAGAACGACAAGCTGTACTCCCAGGACAGCGCAGGGAAGAAAACGCCCTACCATGGCTGGGCCGAGATCGACGGAAAGACCTACTGGGGCGAGTCCGACGGTTCTCTGATCAAGGATAAGATCGTAAACCAGGATGACATGCGCTACTATCTCGACGCGGACGGCGCAAGAGCAACCGACACCCTGGTGATCCATGACGGCTACCTCTACACCGTTGCTGCCGACGGAAATGTTACCGAGGCCAAGGGCTGGGTGGAAAAGGACGGTAAGAAGTATTACGCCGAAGAGAACGGCAAGACCTATCAGGATCAGGACCAGATCATTGACGGCGAGACCTATCATTTCACACCCGCCGGTTATATCATCGACGGCACACCTACCATCGATCAGTACATGGGCTGCACCGGACTGCTGAAATACATGGAGGAACATTTTAATGATTTTTATTTCAAGACCCCCTATCGCGGGATCTGGGAAAATGTAGATACGCCCGAGAATCTCATCAAGCCCTACGGCGAGTACGGTGAGGACAGCGGTATGAACTGCTCCGGTTTCGTTGCAAGCCTTCTGAAGGGGGCAGGCGGAGACCTGGAGAAGCTCTCTGAGATGGGCATGGATGCAAAGTACGGAGATGCGGACAGCTACCTCTACCTTGCATTAAAGGAGCTTGTGAAGTACGAAACCTTCGACAGCGTTGAGGAGCTTCTCGCTTCCGGCAAGGCAAAGAAGGGCGATATCATCTACCTCTATCCTGTAAAGGATGAGGATGCAGAGGTTACTCCGGACTGCCATGTAGGTGTATTCTGGGGAGAAACCTCCTCCGAAAATAAGCTCTGGAGTATCGACCAGGGCGGATGCCGTACCACAGAGATCACCATGCCCTCTCCTATTGCAAAGGTTTATCTCCTGCCTATCGACGGAAATTAGGATGAAAAAGCAGGAAGCTGCAAGATAGCAATAAGATAGCAATAAGATAGCAATAAGATAAATTGACGATCGTTTTATATCGAAGGAACAGAAAATGAGTGAAGAAATGAATAACAATCAGAGGCCCGGCCAGACCGGTCATGCATCTTCCGGGAACAAAAAGGCAAAACGCCCCATGACCGCGGAAGAACGTGCAAGGCTTCAGCGCCAGAAGGCAAGGATCGCCGAGAAGAACCGGCGGATGTTCATCGCTGCCATCGCAGTGGTACTTGTGCTGGTTGCCTGCCTCACCATATCCCTGATCGCAAATGACAGGTCCAAACCAGCGAAATCGGAAAACAATGCCGGACAGGCTGCAAAGACGGTGCAGACACCCGTCACCGAGACTCCTGCTGCTACAGCAACTACTGCGGCACAGCCGAAGGCATCCACAGCTTCTACCGAAAAAGCCTCAGAAACGGCCTCGGAAGCAGCAACAGAGAGCTCTCTTCCGAAGAATCAGATCACAAAGGTGGATGGCAAGGACGTCTATGTAGATCATGAGGGAAATATCGCAAAGAACACCATTGTTTCTTTTGACGGATACCTCTACTCTGCCGATGCCGAGGGCGCACTGACCCCGGCTTCCGGCTGGCAGGAAGCAGACGGAAAGAAGTATTATGCCGAGAGCGACGGACAGCTCCATCCCGGTGCCTATATCACCATAGACGGAACGGAATATCACATGGACATGAGCGGTGCTGTCATCGACGGAACACCTACCATAGACCAGTATCTGGGCTGTACGGATCTTCTTGGCTGGATGCTGGATCACCAGTCCGATTACTATTATCAGACCAACTTTAATCCTATGACCGATTATCCGGATGATCCGGAAATGCTGATCCGCCCCTACGGCGAGTACGGCGACGAAAGCCACATGAACTGTGCCGGCTTTATTGCCCACATGCTGAAGTCCGCAGGCGGCGACCTTTCCAAGATCTCTGACATGGGCGGCCGCGGCGGTTATACAAACGCTGACAACTACATGAAGCTCTGCACCAGCGGCCTGATCAAATATGAGACATATGATTCCATTGAAGACCTGCTGGCCAGCGGTCATGCCCAGAAAGGCGACATCCTTTATCTGCAGCCCAACTGGAACCCCGGCGAAGACTGCCACATCGGCCTCTTCTGGGGAGACACCTCCTCCGAGGATAAGTTCTGGCAGCAGAACTGGGACATCAAAAACGCCGTAACCAACATCCGAATGGATGATCCCATCGTAAAGATCTACCTGATACCCATCAGCCGCTGACGGCGAAGGGTGTGACAAAGGGGACAGTCCCTCTTGTCACGTTTTCCCGGGAAAACGTGACAATGGGGACTGTCCCCTTTGTCACACTTTCATCCTGCTGAGGATGAGATGTCCTTCTTCCTTCAGCCAGCGGTCCCACTTCCGGTATTCGGGGAATACCCGCAGCACCTCTGCATAAAAGTCCTTGGAATGGTCCATATACTTTCGGTGGCACAGCTCGTGGACCACGACGCTGTCCAGCACCTCCGGCGGTGCCAGCATCAGCAGGCAGTTGAAGTTCAGGTTGCCCTTTGCCGAACAGCTGCCCCATTTCGAGCGCTGATTCCGTATGGTGATGCGGCCGTAGGTCACGCCGATCAGGGGCGCATAGTATCTCACACGCTCCGGTATCACCTTCGAAGCCTTCTCGGCTATGGCGCGGATCTCCTCCATGGTGAGGGGCTCCAGCTCCGCCTGCTCTTTTCTTCTTTTCTCCGCCTTTTCGTCATGCTTCCGGATCCATTCCGCATTCCGCCGCATGAAGTCCTCTATCTCCGCCATGGGCGTATGGAGCGGCGCGCGAACGATCACACCCTCGGTACGAACTTCCAGCCCGATGGTTCGTCGTCTGGATCGGATCAGTTTGTATTTAATCTCTGTCATGTCAGGTCAAAAAACAGGCATATCAGCCAAATATAGCAAATAGTCTTCGGTATCATCAGCATTCCCAGCTTGGGCTTCTTCTTTCCTGCCAGAACCACAGGCAGATAGCAAAGGAAGCTCACCACCACCAGGATCGCCATCATCAAAAATCTTGAATAAGGAAGGAAGCTGAAGAAGAGTCCTTCCCCGTTCGCCATGTCCACACCGGACATGTAGAATCGGACGAGATAGACCACGGTAACGATCCCCATGGCCGTAAACGGTACATTTCGAAGGAGGGCCCAGCGCTGATCTCCCACCCCGTCAAACCAGCGGTTCTGCGGAAAGATGCAAAGCACCACCCTTACCGTCGCAAGCACAAGCAGCAGGATCAGGATCACCTGACGGAAGCCCTCCGCCATGAAGGTCTCCTCTGTGCTATAGAAGGGATATGTTGCAAAATGTACCGCCAAAAATAAAAATATATAGGTGATGGTCATGGTAATGGACGAGATCAGATTGCCCAGTCCCAGGGCAAATGCGTCCTTTTCCCGTTCTCCTCTTACATTCTGCACGATCCGGGGGATCAGATGAAATGCATCACCAAGCACCAGCGTCAGCGCTGCAAGGGATGTATAAAGATAATAGTCCGCCCGAAGATCCGAATTGGAAAACCCTTTGATGGCCTTTGTAAGAAAAACAAAGCCCAGGATCATCATAGTAATGAGATAACCCACACAGAACACGCTCTCTCCGATGCGCAGTCCCAGAGGCTTCTCGCCTGTCACTGATTTACTCAACTCTCTTCCTCCCATTTTTCCTGATAGCATCATAATGATCGAATCTCACTGCCCCATTATACCAAAAATCGACTCAAAAGGGAAATGCTCATAACGCACATAAAAAGGGTGCGGCAAAACTGCCGCACCCCTGATTCAATCTGAATTCTCAATTAGCAAACGCCCTGAGCGATCATTGCCTCAACAACCTTCTTGAAGCCGGCGATGTTAGCACCTGCTACATAGTTGCCTTCCATGCCATACTCCTTAGCTGCCTCATCAATATTGTGATAGATACCTACCATGATGCTCTTCAGCTTGGAATCTACTTCCTCGAAGCTCCAGGACAGTCTCTCGGAGTTCTGGCTCATCTCAAGAGCGGATGTAGCAACACCACCTGCATTGGCAGCCTTACCACCAACGAACGGTACGTTATTTGCCTGGAAGTACTCTGTAGCCTCGATGGTTGTAGGCATGTTAGCGCCCTCAGCTACGTACTGTACGCCGTTAGCAACCAGCATCTTAGCATCCTCGATATCCAGCTCGTTCTGTGTTGCGCAGGGAAGAGCGATATCTACCTTGTACTGCCATACGCCGTGCTCACCATTCTTCTTCTCATGATACTCAGCAGAAGAACGAGCTGCAGCATACTCTGTCAGACGTGCACGCTTAACTTCCTTAACTTCCTTCAGAAGCTCTACATCGATTCCTTCCGGATCATAGATCCAGCCTGTGGAATCAGAAACGGTAACAACCTTAGCGCCCAGCTGCTGAGCCTTCTCAGTAGCGTAGATCGCTACATTTCCGGAACCGGAGATAGCAACTACCTTGCCCTCCATCTTATCGTTGTGGCACTTAACCATTTCCTCTGTAAGATACAGAAGACCATAACCTGTAGCCTCTGTACGTGCAAGAGATCCACCATAGGTAAGACCCTTACCTGTCAGAACGCCCTCATACAGGCCCTTGATTCTCTTATACTGACCATACATGAAACCGATCTCACGTCCGCCTGTTCCGATATCACCTGCCGGAACATCCTGATCAGCACCGATATACTTGCACAGCTCTGTCATAAAGCTCTGGCAGAATTTCATGATCTCGTTGTCAGACTTGCCCTTCGGGTCGAAGTCAGAACCACCCTTACCACCACCGATGGGAAGTGTTGTCAGTGAATTCTTGAAGATCTGCTCAAAACCAAGGAACTTGATGATACCAAGGTTTACTGAGGGATGAAGGCGAAGACCTCCCTTGTAGGGTCCGATCGCATTGTTGAACTGTACACGGAAACCACGGTTTACCTGCACCTGTCCGTTATCATCTACCCACGGTACGCGGAACATGATCTGACGATCCGGCTCAGTGATACGCTCAAGGATTGCAAGCTTACGATACTTCTCCTCATCCTGCTCGATAACCGGGCGAAGTGTTGTAAGCACCTCTGTTACTGCCTGGATAAACTCCGGCTGATCTTTGTCTCTCTTCTGGACAAGCTCCAGAACCTCATCAACATACGACATAGCTCTGTCTCCTTTTCATATATTTTTTTATCTGCTGAAACTTTTATCCCGTTTCCGCAAAACTGAAAAAATTATACATGAATATGGGCAATCTGTAAATAAGAAAATTAAGTATTTTAATATTTTTTTTGTATTTTTTAGTTGAATTTCAATTTTGCTTTATTTTTCAAAGAAATGTACCGCACCTATTCGCCATGCTCCCGCGCCTCTCGCTTCGCTCGTGTCTCGCATGCTTCGCCATGCGCCCGCTCCTCTCGCTTCGCTCGCATCGCGGGACGGCGTTCGCCGTATACATCAGAAGAAAAGGCAGCGCCTGGGAGCAAGCTCCCGCGCTGCCTTTTCTTCTGATGTGCATGGCTCATTGCTCCGCCCAGTCAAATGACCGCTCCACTGCTTTCTTCCAGCCGGACAGTCGTTTTGTCCGCTCTTCTTCCGTGATCTCCGGCTTGAAGATATGGTCGATATCTGCATTTACCTTGATCTCATTCTTGTCCTTCCAGTAGCCGGTGGCAAGGCCTGCCAGATATGCAGCCCCCAGTGCCGTGGTTTCCACGCATACCGGCCTTACAACGGTGGTTCCGATCACATCGGCCTGCACCTGCATCAGGAAGTTATTTGCGGATGCCCCGCCATCCACCCGGAGATTGCTGAGGACAATTCCCGAGTCTGCCTCCATGGCGGAAAGCACATCACTGGTGGAATAGGCCAGCGATTCCAGAGTGGCACGAATGATATGATATTTGTTGACTCCTCTGGTGATGCCGACGATGGTCCCCCGGGCGTACTGGTTCCAGTAGGGTGCGCCCAGGCCCGTAAATGCTGGCACCACATAACATCCGTTGGTATCCGGAACCTTCTTTGCCATATACTCCGAATCCTCTGCAGAATCGATGAGGCGCATTTCATCCCGAAGCCACTGAATGGAAGCTCCTGCAATGAACACAGAGCCCTCCAGGGCATACTTTACCTTACCGTCGATTCCCCATGCGATGGTGGTGACCAGACCGTTTTTGGAGAATACCGGCCGGTTTCCTGTATTCAGCAGAAGGAAGCAGCCTGTTCCGTAGGTATTCTTCGCATCCCCTTCATTAAAGCAGGTCTGTCCGAAGAGCGCTGCCTGCTGGTCTCCTGCAACTCCTGCAATGGGGATCGCTCCACCCAGATAGACCGGAGCTGTTTCCCCGTAGATCTCACTGGAGGGACGCACCTCCGGAAGCATGATCTCCGGAACATTCAGCTTCTCCAGGATCTCCTGGTCCCACTTTAACTCCGTGATATTGAACATCATAGTACGGGATGCGTTGGAATAGTCCGTCACATGCACCCGGCCCTGGGTCAGCTTCCAGATAAGCCAGGTATCCACGGTTCCGAAAAGCAGTTCTCCCTTCTCCGCCCGCTCCCGGACACCCGGTACATTTTCCAGGATCCATCTCAGCTTTGTGGCTGAGAAGTAGGCGTCGATCACAAGCCCCGTCTTCTCCCGGAAGAAGTCCGTCAGGCCTTCCTCCTTCAGACTGTCGCAATACTTCGAGGTTCTGCGGCACTGCCAGACGATGGCATTATAAACGGGTTCCCCCGTCTCCTTGTCCCATACAATGGTGGTCTCGCGCTGATTTGTGATCCCGATGGCCGTGATGTCCTCTGCCGTTGCGCCAGCCTTCATCATAGCCTCCACCGCAACACCCAGCATGGTGGACCAGATCTCATTGGCATCATGCTCCACCCAGCCCGGCTGCGGAAAGATCTGCGTAAACTCCTTCTGAGCTACGGAAATGATCTGCCCCCGCTTGTCAAAAAGGATCGCACGATTGCTTGTCGTTCCGGCGTCCAACGCCATGATATACTTCCCCATTTTTTACCCCCTATCGCTCTGTCGTCATTATCCGGACCGTTGATCAGTCCTCTCCCACCAAATGTACCACCAGCGCCTCATGTCCGGTGGCCGGCAGGAAGCGCCACATCAGGTCCTCCGTCTTCAGCTTCAGGCTGGAGGTGCAGACACAGGGATGACATCCCACATAATCATCCTTCAGCACATCTTCGTCGATAAGCAGCTGAACCTCGCAGGCCTTGTCATTCATAAGTCCCATGATGCTGACCGCGCCCGGCTCGATGTCCAGATACTTTAACATATCCTCCGCATCCGCAAAGGACAGTCTGGCCGAGTTGATCTGCGCCGACAGTTCCTTTGTCTTAAACTTCTTCTCCCCCGGCATCATAAGAAGATAAAACTTCGTCTTCTGACGGTTGCAGAGAAAGAGATTCTTGCAGATCACAACACCCAGAACCTTATCGATCTCGTAACACGCTTCCATGTTATCCGCGGCCTCATGATCCGTCCTCTCATATTTGATCCCCAGCTCATCCAGAAAGTCGTAGGTCCTGATCTCCCTGGGCAGGCGCCCTTCCACCGACGCCGGACGGCCCTGAAATAACTCCATTTTCCGTACCTCTTCTACTCTTGTTCTCTGTCTAAATATGCATCGACGTCCTGGGTATCTGAACCACAAAGTCAATCTGATGCTTCTCACAGTATTTTGCTACGCGAAAGAAGGACAGCTCCGTCTTCTCGATCAGCGCAGGCATACCTGTCGCCGGTTTGCCAAGGCTTGAAAAGAAATTGTCCCAGTGAACCGGGATCACCAGCTTCGGCTTCACCTTCTTCACCGTCTCGCTGAAGAACTTTTTCTCCGTATCCCGATCCGCCTTCCCAAGTCCGGCAACGCCCAGGAAGAGCACATCTGCCTGAATTCCGTCCAGCTGATGTTCGATATAGTTAAAGCTGGGACGGATCAGGATCCGCTTCTCCGGATGCTCGATATAGAAATCATAGGAGCCACCTTCCTTATATTCACGCAGTCCGGCCGGCTGCGGAAGAGGCTTCTCGATCAGTTCTCCGAGATCATTATTCAGGATCGTCGGTTTTGAGTGCAGTGATTTCATCACACGGATCTTAAAATCTACCACGGAGAATTCAGTCCCGTCCACATACTCCACCATCTGCTCCTCCGGAAGACTTCCGCCACGTCCCACATTGATCACGGAGCTGCTGCCATAAAGTACTGCACCTGTCTTTTTCGCAGCATAGGGTGCATCCATCACATGATCAAAATGTGAATGCGATACCACGATGGCCCGAAGGCGATCCACATGATGAACCTTAAAGAGCCTGTCCACCATTTTCTCATCCGTGGTAACCTTAGCCCCACACACATACTTTCCTAATGACGGTCTGGTAAAATGACAGTCGAACAGGATCTGGTCCTTCCCGTCATCAAACAGCAGTGTAGCTGTTCCAAAGTAAGTTACCTTCATCGTTCCTTCCCCTCAGGTGAATATTATGCCTTTCAGATCATTTACTTGTATATATTTTTGTCTTTGTAACTTCTTCATATCCACAATTTTTACATGCATGTTTATATGTAGTCTTATACTTGTATGGAGTAACTACGATATATTTCCAAGTACGAGTATAACCAAAACAACCACAGCCGCCATCAGCTTCTGAAATATTATTTTCAAGATCAAAAATTATTTTATCTTGTACTTGTTTTTTAGTTGTATATCCATGCGCATTAAAATCATAACCATTATAACCTATATACCATGGAACAGTTTCAATTACCTGTTCCTGTATAATATCATCATAAGACCATTCTTTGCCAAACTTATGACCAGTAGCCTTTATCGTTTTTGTATAGGTATCACCACAACTGCACTTATAGGTCTTCTTCCCCTTCTTTGTGCATGTGGCTTCCTTCTTGGACACAAGCTTGTAGCTATGCTTCGTATGCAGGGAACAGTCCTTGTTGAAGTGATATACCTTCCCCTTAATCTTCAGGGTTTTCTTTGTATTTAATACCCCCTGGGCATTGAAATAGTACTTCTTACCATCTATGGTCTTCCAACCGGTCTGCATGATACCCTTCGCATTGAAGCGGTATTTCTTCTTGTTGATGGTCTTCCAGCCAGTCACGCGATATCCGGCAGCATTGAAATAGTACTTGGATCCATCGATCTTCAGCCACTGGCTCTTTGCATAGGAGCCGTCCGAATACTCATACCACCAGCCCTTTTTATTATGCTTCCACACGCCCTTCTTCTGCCCTGCCGCAAATACAGAGGAGCTGATCACTAGCGACAGAATTAAAAGCAATACACACATTCTCTTCTTCAAAGCACATGCCCTCCTTATATCTATTAAATGGTCGGTTTTCTCTGTGCCTGTAAACAGCGATGCCAGCCAATATCCCTCACCGAGTGTACTGCCTTCAATCTATCATATCCTGCTCTTATAGCAGGTTCCCCTTGCAAGGACATAGTGCAGATGCTATACTCATTCTTGCGAAAACAACAAAGGAGATAACTATATGAAGGCAAGTATCATCATGGGTTCCACCAGCGATCTCGCAAAGGTTGAGCCGGCGATCGAGCTTCTGAAAAGCTTTGATGTAAATGTATCCGTTCGCTGTCTGTCTGCGCATCGTGCCGCAGCACAGCTGTCTGCATACATTAAGGAGATTAATGAGGATGGAACAGAGGTAGTCATCACAGCTGCCGGTATGGCCGCTGCACTTCCGGGCGTGGTAGCATCCCAGACCGTTCTTCCGGTCATCGGTGTTCCGCTTTCCGGTTCTGTTCTGGATGGACAGGATGCTCTCTACTCCATACAAGATGCGTGAAGCTGCAGAGAAGGCCAACGCAGAGATCATCGCGAAATACGAGAACTAAATATGCGCGCAAGCATTCCCGCTTGCCGTCCGTATCGCGAAAAATGGGGACAGCCGTTCTGACACGGAGCTGTCCCCATTTCTTTTTATTTCCAACCTCCGTCAGTGTTGTACGGGATAGTAACCGATCATCATTCGTTCCTCAAACTCGCTGACCGGAAGCGGCCGGTCAAACAGGAAGCCCTGGGCATAGTGACATCGATTCTTTCGCAGGAGTTCCAGCTGTTCTTCTGTTTCCACGCCTTCCACGATACACTCGATCCCCAGTTCATTCACCATGGAGATCACATTTCGGAACATGATACTGTCGACGCTGCTGGAATCCTCATTATCCATAGGCAGCAGGCTTCGATCAACCTTGAGCACATTCCAGGGAAGCTCACGGATCAGATTCAGAGATGAGTATCCGATACCGAAGTCATCCACGGATGCGAAGATTCCCGCACTCTGCAGCCCGGTCACGATACGTCTCAGATCGCTGAATGCCACGTCCGTAGTCGTTTCAGTAAGCTCGATCTCGATACTGCTGTGAGGTATATTGTGCTTGTCTATGATCTTAAGCAGCTGCTCCAGAAGATTTCTGTTCATCAGGTGCTTTCTTGACAGATTGACTGATATCCGAACGATCTTTCTGCCCTGATCCATCCATCTCCGGATGTCCCGGCAGACATGATCCAGCATATAGAAATCCAGTTTACAGATATCGTCTGTTTCTTCCAGTGCGGGAATAAACTCTCCCGGACTGACCATCTTTCCATCATGGAACCATCGGCAAAGTGCCTCAGCACCGATGATTTCACCTGTCCCAGTATGAACCTTCGGCTGATAGTACACCTGGAATTCCTCGTTCTTTAAGGCCTCCGGGAACAGCCGCTGCACCTTCATGATATTGTCTCTTGCAGAGATCAGGGACTCATCATAGAATACGATTCGGTCCTTGCCTCCGTGCTTGGCCGCTCCATATGCAACGATAATATGTTCCATAACCACTCCGGGGTCAGTCAGCACAATATCATTCGGGATCCTATATACACCCACACTGGTGCTGATGCTGACCGTCTTCCCGTCATTCAGATCGTATACAACCGGTGCATCCGTCAGATATCCGAAGATCTGGCCCATCCGCTCACGGCCGAACAGCGCCACGAAATTGTCACCGCCTAACCGGCAGACAATTCCCTTCTCACCTACCATCTTGCGCATGGTTTCAAAGTGATTCTTCATCACAAGATCACCCTTTTCTCTTCCCAGCTCCTGATTGACCTGGGAAAAGTGAAGAAGGTTATACATGACCGCGACCATGCCGCCGATCTCATTCCGAACCTTCATAATGTAATTGAAGTAGCTGCGATGGTTCAGATAGCCTGCATCATCATAATAAGCCAGATCGCTAACGATATCCTTTAACCGGTTCCTGCTTATATAAGTGAGAGTGGTACGCATTGCCAGCTCCACCTTCCAGTATTCATCATCTGTTAGCGGCTCCTCATTCGGAGCCATATAAACAGTCATGGTTGCGATGGACATGACACTGGTTATCACCCGAAGAGTCATCACTTCCTTCCCCTCGATGCCGGTATCAAAACAACAAAGCGTCTCTCCGCCGCCTGCCGCCTCCTCCTGAGGATTCCTGTACACCCTTGTGACTGCCTTGGACAGACGGAGCATGGAGGATATTTCAACCAGAAGGTTCTCGATCTCAGCAACATGGGCCTGGATATTCCCGGTCAAATCCGTCATCGCCGATACCAGACGGACATAAAGATCATAGAAGCGTATGGTTTTCTCATCCGTAGAAAGCCTCCGGAGATTCTCCGTACTTCCCACCGAGAGTAGTCCCCGAATAGAATTCTTGTTCACCTGCAGCGCCTGAATCGCCCGCCCGACGACATCCTGCGCTCCGAAATCCGTCTCCGGATCAAACTCAGCCATACCATACGCTACCGAAACACTTCCGCTGTCTCTGTGGAAAAGCTGAACCTCGGAGAGATTATTGAGCAACTGTTTCCGATTCTTATATGCTTCATCACAGAGGAGGACCAGAAAATCATCCCCGCCGACCCGGTAGATCTCACTGTCCTTAAATACACCCCGGAGCATACGTCCGGCCTCGACGATACACTGATCTCCTGCTTTTCTGCCCTGGGTGGAATTGACTTCCTTCACTCCGTTCACATCACAGAGAACGATGGCAAATTCTACATTCTGTCCGTTAGCGATCCTGGTATCCAGACTCATTTCCGTCTGAGCATAGAACCGCTTATTATAGAGACCGGTCAGCGTATCCCGGTTAAGCATGTTCAGAGAACTTCCGACAGCTTGCCCATACTTCTGTTCTGTGTCTCTCGAGTCTCCTACATTTGCCACCGCGATGATGATATGGTCGGAATCCTCCTCGGGACGGATCGCAAACATTGAATAAAGACCTGCGATCTTCTCCTTCTGGATCCTGTAACGCAGAAATATTTCTCCTTTATCTGCAAGGCTGCTGAGGAGATTTTCCTTTTGAAGTGCAACTGACAATATAGGATAATCCTCAGGATGAACATTCAGTTTCACCGTATACTGAGCAGTCTCAAAGAAATCCGCTCCGGTCTCACCTGCTTTGAGTCGGGAAAAGCCTCCCTTCGCCCTTAATTCCGTATACTCATTTGTATGGATATTGATCCTGTAGATCACCTCATATCTCTGGGCCAGGGCCGTGGCGATATCACTGAACATCTTACTCTCGGAAGAAATCTCCTCCTCATGCCTGAACTGGGCATCGACATTTCTGACAGCGATGACCAAATGGTTACTGTCACTGTCACGCCGAAAAGCGATCAGCCTCAGATACTGAATATCTCCGTTCATAAACTGTCTGTAATCGATCTGATAACTGTTCGAACGGTTCAACGAGTCCAGAAGATTACTCTTTTCAAGTTCACGCAGCAATTCTCCCCTGTCATCGGGATAGATGTGCTTCTCAATATCCTCAGAAAGATTCCGGAAGAAATCGTCTCCCTCACCGGAGATTCCAAGTTCCGAATAACGTTCACTGGAACAATACTCCATATATTTCCCGGTTTCAATATCGATATAGTAGATCACCTCGAAGAGACTTCCAAGAGATCTGGCGATCTCGCCGAAGATCACCTGTTCCCGATCCTCTTCCAGTTCCCGCCGGGTCTGTCTGTCCACATTCTGCACGCCGATAATGATATCCTCACCCTGCATGCGGATCACCTTCAGATAATAATACTGCGGTTCGTTATTAATGACCAGCCGATACCGGAGATCAAAGGACTTTCCGTTTTTCAGGGCTTCGGTCATATTCTCCTTCCGGAAGGTTCTGAGGAAGGTTCCCTGATCCTCCGGCCATACCAGTTCCCGACAATTCTTGGGCACGTCTTCATAGAAATTCGCACCCGAAGAACGAACGACCAGTTCCTTATCGTCTCCTTCGGAAGAATACTCCACGTAACTGTCGTCACTTGAATCGATCACATATATACTTTCATAGTCATTTGCCAGCGCATGCGCCAGATCTGAGAATGATATTTTTTTCGCCATAGTATAACCCCTTATACATACGATATACCTATTAACAGTATACCAAACAACGGGTAGAAACACAATTTCGTTCTGCCGAAAAAAAAGAAAAAGATCACACCGTGTAAACAGCGTGATCCTTTTCCACTTCATTTAATCAAAGACGTATTAAAAGACGTATTCAGCGACGCTCTAAGCCAGCGGCTTTCCTGTCAGCATCTCATATGCCTGCAGGTACTTCTCGATGGTCTTGTCTACGATCTCCTGGGGCAGGAACCAGTTCTCCGGCTCCTCCTTGTTCTCATCGGACTTCAGCCAGTCTCTTGCAAACTGCTTGTCAAAGGACGGCTGACCATGTCCCGGCTCATAACCGTCTGCCGGCCAGAATCTGGATGAATCCGGTGTCAGCATCTCATCGCCAAGCACGATCTCTCCTGCCTCGTTCAGACCAAACTCAAACTTGGTATCCGCAATGATGATACCCTTAGTAAGTGCATAGTCGGCGCATTTCTTATAAAGAGCGATGGTATAATCCCGAAGCTTCTCAGCATACTCCTGTCCCTTGCCGGGGAATGCCTTCTCAAGAACTTCGATGGAACGCTCAAAGGAGATATTCTCATCATGATCACCGATCTCTGCCTTCGTGGAAGGTGTGTAAATGGGCTCAGGAAGCTTATCGGACTCCTTCAGTCCCTCCGGAAGTGTGATGCCGCACACGGTTCCGTTCTCCTTGTAGCTTGCCCAGCCGGATCCTGTGATATATCCGCGGACGATGCACTCGATGGGAAGCATGGTGAGCTTTCTGCACATCATGGAATTTCCGTCAAACTGCGGCTGCTGGAAGAATTCCGGCATATCCTTTACATCTGCAGAGATCATATGATTCGGCAGGATGTCGCTGGTCATATCGAACCAGAACTTGGACATCTGTGTCAGTACTGCACCCTTCTTCTCGATCTTGTTCTTCAGGATCACATCATAGCAGCTGATACGGTCGGTTGCTACCATGATCAGGCTGTCCCCATTATCGTAAATCTCACGTACCTTACCCTCTTTGATCGGCTTCATTTCCATGTTAAATCCTCCTGGTTTCTACGGAAAAAATAAGTAGCGCTTCCCTTTCGGAAAACGCTACTATAGCATATCTGATTTACACTCAAAAATCAAGTATCAATACATCATCTTTATTTCCACTTCGATGGACGGATCCACATGGTCGCGGAAGATCTCCGCTGCCTTCTTTGATCCCACGATACTTCCATAGTGGGTGGGGATGGCGATCTTCGGCTTCAGCTTATTCACCAGCTTCGCCGCCTCACGGGCATCCATGGTATAGGTACCGCCCACCGGAACCAGCGCGATGTCACAGATCACATCCAGCGCCTCCGCCGTCATATCCGTGTCTCCTGCGATATAGATCCTGTGACCGCCGATGATCACAACATAGCCTACGCATCCCTCTTCCTTCGGATGGAAGGGCTTCTCGATATTATAAGCCGCAACCGCTTCCAGCCTCAGTTCATTGAAGGTGTACTTCTCTCCCGGCTTCACCGTAACGATCTCACCAACCAGGTCATAAACCGTTTTCGCCTTCTCCAGCATGGTCTCCGGCACTACAAGCACCGTGTTCTCGCAGGCCACCTTCTCGATGTCCTCCGGTGAGAAATGATCATGATGATCATGCGTGATCAGGATAAAGTCCGCATTCTTCGGCTCTCTCCTCATCTGGAACGGATCGATATAAACCCTTCGGTCCCCCTCAATGATCCGGATACTGCTATGTGTATATAGATCGATATCTTTTGTCATGCTGCACCTCACTCCCCCAAATCCTGTGATACCCCTTGTCATCACGAGCAAATCTACATGTTACACGATCATGGAACAATCGACTACCATCCCCTATTATAACACATATTTTCATGATTTGAAGTAGCGTATCACAAGAAAATGTACCGTTTTTCGTGAAAAACGGCACATTTCAAAGTTCTACTTTATGCGAAGTGCACGTACAGCGTTCAAAACAGCCAGCACCATGACGCCCACATCTGCAAAAATCGCGATCCACATGTTGGCGATGCCGAAGGCACCCAGAATAAGGCAAAGCACCTTCACGCCAATGGCGAAGCAGATATTCTGTCTTACGATACGAAGCGTTTTTCTGGATATTCTGAGGGCAAGCGCGATCTTCAAAGGATCATCATCCATCAGCACGATATCCGCAGCTTCAATGGCTGCATCCGAGCCCATGGCGCCCATGGCGATACCGATATCCGCTCTGGAGAGTACCGGTGCATCGTTGATGCCGTCTCCCACGAAGGCCAGGCATTCGCCCTCCTTCTTCTGTTCCAGCAGCTTTTCCACCTCCAGCACCTTGTCCGCCGGAAGCAGTTCGGAACGTACCATGCTGATCCCCAGTTCCTTTGCCACCTTGTCTGCCACAGATGCGTGGTCTCCCGTCAGCATCACAGTCCGGATCCCCTGCTCCTGCAGGGATCTCATTGCCTCTGCCGAGGTCGGCCGGATCACATCGGAAATATGGATGCATCCGGCAAACACATGATCCACCGCGATATAGCATACCGTTCCTCCGGGGTGCTCACATACAATCTCCGCCTGCTCCTTCGTCATCAGCCGTTCATTTCCGACGGCCACCCGCTTTCCGGAAACCGTAGCGATCACGCCGTGCCCGGCGATCTCCTGGATGTCCGTAACAAGCTCTGCCTCCACGGTCCGTCCGGTCTCCAAAAAGGCCTGACGGATGGACAGGCTGATGGGATGTCCCGAAGCGCACTCTGCATGAGCCGCAAGCTCCAGAAGATGATCCCGGTCCCAGCCCTGGGCCGGATGACATTCTGTTACTGCGAAAACTCCTTCCGTCAGAGTTCCCGTTTTATCAAGCACTACATATTTTGTATCTGCCAAAGCCTCCAGATAATTGGAGCCCTTCACCAGGATTCCCCTGGTGCTGGCGCATCCGATGCCCCCAAAGAAGCTTAAGGGTACAGAGATCACAACGGCACAGGGGCAGCTGATAACCAGGAAGGTAAGCGCTCTGGTGATCCAGTCCGCCCAGTCCGGAGAGCCTCCGAACAGCAGCTGCAGCAGAGGCGGTATCAGCGCCAGTGCCAATGCACTGTAGCATACGATGGGTGTATAGACTCTGGCAAACTTCGAGATGAAGTTCTCCGCCTTCGCCTTCTTCATACTGGAGTTCTCCACCAGATCCAGGATCTTGGAAACCGTGGATTCTCCAAATTCTTTTGTGGTCTTCAGCCGGAGCTGCCCATCCAGCGCGATACAGCCGCTGATGACCTCCTTTCCCTCCGACACATGCCGGGGAACAGACTCTCCCGTAAGCGCCGCCGTATCCAGCAGGGACTGTCCTGCGGTCACAACGCCGTCGATGGGGATCTTCTCCCCGGGGTTTACGACGATAACGGAGCCGATCTCCACATCATCCGGATCCACCTTCTCCGTGGAGCCATCCTCCTGCAGAAGATTCGCATAATCCGGCCGAATATCCATCAGTGCAGCGATATTCTTCCTGCTCTTTCCCACGGCGATGCTCTGGAACAGCTCACCCACCTGATAGAACAGCATAACCGCCACGCCCTCCAGGCATTCGCCCAGGCAAAATGCGCCGATGGTCGCCACTGCCATCAGGAAGTTTTCATCAAACACCTGCCCCTTGATGATCCCGCGAAAGGCCTTCCACAGGATATCATATCCTGCCACCAGGTACGGTACCAAAAAGGCCGGAACCCGGATCCACCAGGGCGCCTCCACCAGATGAAACAGCAGCATCAGACCCGCGGTAAGGATAAAAGCGATTATGATCCGGATCAGCGTTTTTTTCTGCTTTTTCGTCATAAAATGATCTCCATATCATCCTCAATCTTCTTGCAGTTCTTACGTGCCGCCTGCATAACAGCCTCCGGATCAACGCCCTCCTCAAACTCCACCTTAACCTTTAAGGTCATGAAGCTGAGTGTCGCATCCTTCACACCTTCTGTTGCACGGATCGCATCCTGCATTTTCTCCGCACATGCCGCACAGTCTACCTCAACCTTGTAAGTCTTCTTCATTGTTATTCTCCTTTAAAGTTATGATTATTCGCTTTTTCGCCATGCCGACCTCTCCGAACGCTTTCGCGTTCCTGGATGACTCATTTACTCCTCGACATGCTCCATGCCCAGACTCAGGATCATCCGAACATGCTCATCATCCAGGGAATAAAAGATGGCCTTGCCGTCCCGACGGAACTTCACCAGCTTTGCGTCCTTCAGTATCCTGAGCTGATGGCTCACCGAGGACTGAGAAAGATTCAGGATCGTTGCCATATCGCTTACACAAAGCTCCGTATCAAACAGGGAATACAGGATCTTGATCCTTGTGGAATCCCCGAAGATCTTAAAGAGCTCTGACAGATCGTACAGATACTCATCCTCCGGCTGATTCTCCTTTACCCGCTTAACGATTTCTTCATGTGCAGCGATATACTCCTTGCTGCCCTCTTTTAACTTTTCATCCATAAGGTATCCTCCCAATTAAAAAACACTTGAACAACCCTTCATATGAAAGTATATTCATATGAACATGAATTGTCAAGTGTTTTTTCAATAAATGTATCGCTTCTGAACCCGCGTTACTGCACCTGCGCCTCTGTGGCCGCCTGCTGCTGTGTGGAGGGTGTACTGATCACCTCCATGGTGGCATCCTTCAGACGGGAATAAAGATAGGGATCTCCATCCTCCATATAGGTCTCAAACTCACCGGTCACAACGACTTCACTGCCCTGTTCCGGATACTCATCCGGATAGGTATGGCTTCCGTCTCCCCAGACAAATTCGATTCCCTGGGAACAGCATGCCATGGCATCCTTGATGATCACATAATGATAGATCCCATTTGTCACGGAAGACTCGGCAATGGTATATGCCCCCTCCATTTTCACGGTCTTACCCACATAATCGTCAGGAGTACCGAGAACCATATTCGCAACGGTCGCATAGACCATATCACTGCTCATGGCCGTAAGATCGATATCCACAGACGGATCCGGCGTATCAACATAGGCATCCTTTAATTCAGCCAGCACATCCCGTTTCTCCGTCGTTGCCTGTGTCGCCGCTTCTGTCTTGGCCTCTGTCTTAGCTTCTGTCTTTGCTTCTGTCTTTGCTTCTGTCTTTGCTACTGTTTTCGCCTCAGTCTTCGCTTCGGTTTTCGCTTCTGTCTCTGCCTGTGCCCCAGGCGCTGCAGTCTTCTGCTCTTCTTTCGCGATCTGTCCCTGAAGCGCATTCTCTACTGCATTTGTGGACTGGATCCCCTTCTTGCCGGCATCACCGCAGGCAGTGGTCATAGCCAGCATAAGAACCAGCGTTGCCGCAATACAACATTTTTTATATCTCAATATTATCCCATCTTCTTTCTTATTATTCTTTTTTATTATTCTTCTTATCTCCTCAGGATCCTTCCCAGAAGAAGGCAGATGCCATACACCACCAGATCCACGGATACAATGGTTGCTCCCACCGGAGTGGAGAACAGGATGGAGATCAGCATACCCGTAAGCGCCGCAAACAGCGAGATGCACGCGGAAAGTACCACCACCCCGCGGAAAGTATGCATCAGCCGCATGGCGGAAAGCGCCGGGAAGATCACCAGAGCCGAGATGAGCAGCGAGCCCACCAGATTCATGCCGAGAACGATGATCACGGCAATGATCACCGCGATGATCAGATTATAAGTCCGGGCAGGCATTCCCGTTGCCCGTACAAAGTTTTCATCAAATGTAACGGCGAAGATCCTGTTATACAGAAATACAAACAGCAGGATCACGACGCTGGAAAGAACGATACTGAGAACCACATCCGTACTGGAAAGCGTCAGGATGGAGGTGGAACCGAACAGCGTCGTACACACATCTCCCGAGATATTTCCGGACTTCGACGGGAAAATATTCATTACCATATAACCCAGCGCCAGTGCACTGACAGACACCATGGCAATGGCGGCATCTCCCTTTACTCTTGCCTTCTCTCCTGTCTGAAGCAGAAGCACCGCTGCCAGAATGGTGAGGGGCATGACCAGAACCATCTGGTTGGTCAGATTCAGTACCGTGGCAACTGCCATAACGCCAAAGGCCACATGAGAAAGGCCGTCACCGATGAAGGAATACCGCTTCAGCACCAGCGTCACTCCCAGCAGGGAGGAGCAAAGGGCCACAAGGCAGCCTACGATCAGCGCATAACGTACAAAGGGAAACTGCCAGTAATAACTGAGCTTATCCCAGATACCCATATCCGTCATCTCGCAGCCTCCTTTCCGAAGACCTTCCAGGCATCCGACTGCTTATAATCCTCGGTAGTTCCGAAGAACATCTGCTCACTGCCCAAATGTAGCATATGTGTCGCATAGCGCGTTGCCATTTCTATATCATGGGAGATCATGATCACAGTCACTCCCTCTTTATTCAGTTTATGGATCAAATCGTACATTTCCGCCGTCACCTTCGGATCCAGACCACTCACCGGCTCGTCCAGAAGGAGAAGCTTCTCCGTCGCCACCAGTGCTCTGGAAAGCAGAACTCTCTGCTGCTGACCACCGGAGAGATTCCGGTAGCACTGATCCCGGAGGTCCCAGATCCCGAGACGCTTCATGGACTTTTCCGTCCGCTTCTTATCCTCTTTCCGGAAGAAGGGACGCAGGCCCAGATGGGACAGATTTCCCGACATAACGATCTCATAGACGGATGCGGGAAAATCCCTCTGGATCACGGTCTGCTGCGGCAGATACCCCAGATCCTTCCGGGTAATGCCGTCACCGTACTCCACAGAGCCGCCCATGGGATTATTCAGTTTCAGTATGGTTTTCATCAGGGTTGACTTGCCCGCACCATTTTCGCCGACGATACAGAGATAATCACCCTCACCCACTGAGAAGTTGATCCCCTCTGTCACCACCCGGCCGTCATAGCCAAGTACAAGGTCCTTACAAATGATATAAGCCACTGCTCTATCCTTCCTTATTACTTATCCTCTACTCCTCCGTCAGGATCCGGACGGCCTCAGCATACTTCTGAAACCTCTTCTCGTCCTTCTCGGAAATGTGCTCAAGCCGCGTTCTGTCCCTATTGTGGGCCAGATCTGCCAGCTTCACCTCTTTGGCCAGCGCATTTGAACGAATACGTCGAACATAGTCAAAGTAGTCCTCATCCTCCGATCTGCTCAGAAGCTCCACCGCTTCGATCTGCGTCTCCGAGAAGCCCTCTTTTCTAAGATCCTCAACTGTTGCGTCCGTATCCTCCAGGATATCATGCAGCAGGGCCGTAACGCAGGCATCCTCCGATGTCATCTGCTCCGCAAGATGAAGGGGATGCAGGATATATGGGAGTCCCGACCGGTCCAGCTGTCCTTCATGCGCCTGGAACGCAAATCGGATCGCTTTTTTTGTCATTTCCGTATAGATCATAATTCCTCCCCGGAACCGGATATGCTCCGGCAAAAAAACATGCGAATCCATGTCATAATTTCATTTTACAAATCTATCCCTACTATTTTACGCACATTCTCTGGGAAATGCAAACAAAACTTCTGTGAAAATGAGCAGGAAACCTCCTGCGGGCTCCTCTCCTCCTTGACTTTTCCCCTCGAAATCATTATGATGTTTAGTGTGCTTTCGGCACGCTTTCCGGCGTCCGGGCACCAGATCAGAAAGAGAAAGAGGTTTCTTATGAAGAAGATAATCCTGACGGGCGACCGTCCCACCGGAAAACTGCATCTGGGACATTACGTAGGTTCCCTGAGACGCCGCGTTGAACTGCAGAACTCCGGCGAATATGATGATATTTTTATCATGATCGCAGATGCACAGGCACTGACAGACAACTTCAAGAATCCGGACAAGATTCGCGACAACATCATTGAGGTTGCTCTGGACTACCTCTCTGCAGGTCTTGACCCTTCCAAGGTTCATATTTTTATCCAGTCACAGCTTACTGCTCTGACAGAGCTCACATTTTATTATATGAACCTGGTTACCGTATCCCGTCTGGAGCGGAATCCTACCGTAAAGGCTGAGATCCAGCTTCGTGACTTTGAAGCAAATATTCCGGCGGGCTTCCTTACCTACCCGGTAAGCCAGACCTCCGATATCACCGCCTTCAAGGCAACGGTGGTTCCCGTTGGCGAGGACCAGCTTCCCATGCTGGAGCAGGCCCGCGAGATCGTCCGGAAGTTCAACTCACTCTACGGTGAGACTCTGGTTGAGCCCGAGGCCATGATCCCGAAGAATTCCGTATGCTCCCGTCTCCCCGGTACCGACGGCAAGGCGAAAATGAGCAAGTCCCTGGGCAACTGCATCTATCTCTCCGATTCTCCGGCTGAGGTGAAGAAGAAGGTCATGAGCATGTTTACGGATCCCGACCATCTCCGAATCGAAGATCCCGGCAAGACAGAGGGCAACACCGTATTCACTTACCTGGATGCCTTCTGCAAGGACTCCGACTTCGAGAAGTTCTGCCCGGAATACAAGAATCTTGAGGAAATGAAGGAGCACTACCGCAGAGGCGGTCTTGGCGATGTAAAGGTCAAGAAGTTCCTGTTAAATGTACTGAATCAGGAGCTGGAGCCCATCCGCGCACGTCGTGCCGAGTATGAAAAGAACATTCCCGCGGTTTATGAGATCCTGAAGGAAGGAACCGAGGCCGCAAGAAAGGTTGCTGACGCAACTCTGGCCGAAGTAAGAGCCGCAATGCGAATCAACTACTTCGAGGATTCGGAGCTCATCGCAAGTCAGCAGGCACGCTTTAACCAGAAATAAAACCCGGAGGTGCAGCATGAAGAAGCATTTTACATTTCCTTCTACAGATCGTGAAACAAGGATCCACGCAATACTCTGGACTGACGAGACCAAAAAGCCGAAGGCTGTCGTTCAGCTGATCCACGGCATGGTTGAGTATATCGATCGTTATGATGATTTTGCAAACTATCTGGTATCTCAGGGGTTTGCCGTTGTAGGTCATGATCATCTGGGACACGGTCAGTCCGTGACCAGTGAGGAGAAGCTTGGATACTTCGCTCCCAATCATCCCGCAAGGGTGCTTCTGCAGGACATCCATCGTTTACGTCTCTGCATGGAAACCCGTTTCAAAGGTCTTCCCTACTTCATGCTGGGACACAGCATGGGATCCTATCTGCTCCGCCGTTATCTCTCCACACAGGGAGACGGACTGACCGGTGCAGTCATCATGGGAACCGGCCAGGAGCCGGACGCTGCTGTAACGGCAGGACTTGTACTGATCCATTCCATGGCAAAGACCCATGGCTGGGAATACCGAAGCGTTAAGGTGATGAACCTCACCTATAACTCCAGCTACAAGAATTATGATGTCAACGGAGAGGACCTGTCCAGAAGCTGGCTCACCAAGGACGAGGCCATCGTTAAGAAGTACTACGAAGATCCGCTCTGCACCTTCCTGTTCACGCTGAATGGCTTTGAGGCCCTTCTTTCCACGGTTCTCTTTACGAACCAGATGCGTAATATAATGGAGATCCCTGAAGATCTTCCTCTTCTGCTGGTTTCCGGTTCCGACGATCCGGTCGGCGGTCTGGGAAAGGGCGTAAAGAAGGTATATGAAAAGTATGTAAAGGCCGGCATCCAGGATGTCACCTGCAAGCTGTTCGAAGGCGACCGCCATGAGATCTTAAATGAGCTGGACCGCGCTGATGTTTATGCCTACATCAATGACTGGCTGGAAAACCATATGCCCACGGAAGAAGCATAACCACGAACAATAAAAAAGAACGGGGTTCCTTCTGACACGCGACATCGCGTGTAACGGAAGGAACCCCGTTCTTTTTTTAGTCCTCTCTCTTCTTACCCCAGAAGAACAGCGCCACGGTTCCCGGGCCTGTGTGAGCTCCGATGGTTGCACCGATAGGGAACATCTGAACGCCATCCTTGATATTCGGGAAGGTCTCTTCCACCATCTTCTTCATTTCCAGACCTGCCTCCGGATCGGAATTGGAGATAAAGCACTTTCCGCTGTAGTTTACTCCATCATCTGCCAGCTCGATCATCTTCTCCAGCTGACGCTTCAGAACCTTCTTCTTGGTACGTACCTTCTCTCTGGGGATCAGCCGTCCCTTAAAGTCCACATTTAAAAGCGGACAGATGGACAGAACCTGTCCCACAAAGCCTGCAGTCTTGGATACACGTCCGCCGCGGATATAGAAGGTCAGATCTGTCGAGAAGAACCAGTGAACCACATTCAGCTTATGCTCCTCCGTCCATTTTGCAAGTTCTTCCACAGAAAGACCCTCATCTCTCTTATCCGCAACTCCCTCCATAAGAAGGCCGTAGCCGGAGGAAGCCGCCAGAGAATCGATGACATAGATCTTTCGATCCGGAAACTCATCCCGAAGCTGCTTTGCAGCCAGAACCGCTGCATTGTAGGTTCCGGAGATTCCCGTGGACAGTGTGCAGTGAAGCACATCTTTTCCTTCTTGCAGATATTTCCGGAAATGGTCGATGTACTCGGACAGACCAACCTGAGAGGTCTTCGCCTCTTCTCCTGCCAGCATACGCTTATACAGATCCTCCGGCTTCATGGACATCCAGAGATCATCCTTATACTCTACCCCATTCAGACTGAAGGTAAAGCATATATACTTCAGATCTCTTTTTTCCATCCATTCCGGGGAAAGATCCGCTGCCGATTCACAACTTACTACATAATCTGCCATTTCAGGTTCTCCTTACTAAATCAAATAAAACTTTAAATCTATACTACTTTAATCTATGATACTACTTTCCGGCCTCGATCAGAGCGTCTGCAAGCGCTTCCAGCTGGGGAAGATCCGCATCCTTCAGGGTTGATCGGATGGTAACCACCGGCTCCAGCACCTCGACACCCTTCATGGGTTCCAGCAGTCCCTTTATGGTCCGTGCTGCGCTGGGCGCCCAGGAACCATTCTCCAGGATCCCCACCTTCCGATTCTGGAAGCCCTTATAGCTAAGGTGGGTCAGCAGGTCATGCATAGGGAGGAATACGCCTCCGTCATAGCTGGAGGCCGCCAGAACCATACGATCATGACGGAATGCATCCTCTACGATCTCTGCCATATCCTCTCTTGAGATCTCGCTTACCACAACTCTCTCTTCTCCCTTCTCCAGGAGAAGTGCTTCCAGTTTTCTGGCAGCAGCCAGCGTATTTCCATGAATAGAAGCGACTGCTATGAACACGCCCTTTGATTCTGCCGTGTAGCTGCTCCAGGTATCATACAGCCCGATATAATAGCCCAGATCCTCTGAAAGGATGGGACCATGCAGCGGGGCGATCACACGGATATCCAGCTGTGCGGCCTTCTTCAGCAGCATCTGGACGGGAGCACCGTACTTTCCGACGATATTAAAGTAATACCGGCGTGCCTCGCAGGCCCAGTCCTCGTCTGTATCCAGTGTTCCGAACTTACCGAATGCATCTGCTGCGAAAAATACCTTTTCCGACTGCTCATAGGTCATCATAACCTCCGGCCAGTGCACCATGGGTGCCAGCAAAAACTGCAGTGTATGGCTTCCAAGAGAAAGGGTGTCTCCTTCCTTAACGGTCACTGCCTTGTCTCCCAGCTCCACGAAATAAAACTGGGGAAGCATCTGAAATGTCTTGGCATTTCCCACCAGTTTGATGTCGGGATAAAGCTCAAGAAGCCTCATCAGACTTCCTGAATGATCCGGTTCCATATGCTGGATCACAACATAGTCCGGGGTTCTTCCTGCCAGCTCGCGCTGCAGATTCTCCACCCATGCGTCCATGCCGCGTTCATCCACGGTATCCATGATGGCAATCTTCTCATCCAGAATGAGATAGGAATTATATGCCATTCCGTTCGGAACCTCATACTGGCTCTCAAACAGATCCAGGTCCTTATCATCAACTCCGATATAACGAATGCTGTCTGTCACTTTAATCTCCATATCGTGTTCCTTCCCCCCTTTATTCCTTTAATACCTTATATTCCTATTTCCCTTTCACTGATCCCGTTATCAGGCCTCATTGATGAAGTACGCCTGATACCAGAGCAGGAATGCATAAACGGTATACAGCTTTCTCTGGTTGTTCGCCTTCTTCTCCTGATGATCCTTCAGCCACTGCAGAAGGATATCGGTGTTGAAGAATTCCTTTGCGAAGGGCTGATTGAACATATCCCGAAGCCGGGATGCATACTTCTCTTCCCACAGCCACTGACGGATGGGAACCGGGAAGCCTTTCTTCCTGCGCTTTACCCACTCCTCCGGGAGCACTGTCTCAGAGCTCTTGCGGAATACCGTCTTGGTCTGTTTTTTATCGAGCAGCAGATTACTGGGCAGGGTTCTTGCCAGCTTCCAGACCTTACGATCCAGATAGGGAACCCGAAGCTCAAGAGAATGTGCCATGGTCATCTTGTCCGCCTTCAGAAGAATATCATTGGGCAGCCAAAGATGCATGTCGAGATACATTTTCTTATGCAGCTCATCCTTGCCGCGTACCCGGTCAAAATAGGGACGTGTCACATCCTGATAGGTGAGGTCGCTGCGGTACTTCTCCTGCAGGATCTCATTTGCCTGCTCATTATCCATGATGAAGGCCTGACCGATATAGGAATCCTCCAGGTTCAGCGCATTTCTCTTGAAGAAATTCAGTCCCCGATGCTCCTTCTCTCCGATCTTCTCTCCGATCTTCTTACGGAGCTTCCAGGGAACGATCTTCTTATAAATGTTTCCGGACTTGCTGGAATGATAGGTTTCATAACCGCCGAAGAACTCATCGGCACCCTCGCCGGAAAGCACAACCTTCAGATCCTCCGCCGCCATCTCCGAAAGGAAGTAAAGCGGCACTGCTGAAAGGTTTGCATGGGGCTCATCCGACTGGTACTGCACTGCCGGAAGGGCTTCAAAGAACTCGTCCGCCGTGATCTCACGACGCTTGTTCTTGATCTTCAAAATATCACAGAGTGCCTTTGCATCGGTACTCTCGTCAAATCCGTCTGTCTTAAATCCTACGGAGTAGGTTTTGTCGGGGCGGGCCAGAGTTGCGATAAAGCTGGAGTCCACGCCGCCGGACAGGAAGGAGCCAACCTCAACGTCTGCGATGAGGTGGTACTTCACGGAGGTCTCTACCTCCTTCTTGATCTTTGCAGCTGCATCGTCCTCGGTATACTCCTCGGGACGGAAGGATGCATTGAAATACTGCTCTGTCCGGAAGCTCTTTCCGTCATAGGTGAAGTAGGTTCCCGGCTCAAGCTTATATACATTTCGGAAGATGGTCTCCTTCATGGGAGAATACTGGAAAATGAGATACATTTTCAGTGCTTCCTTATTCACTTCCTTCCGGAATGCCGGATGGGGCAGGAAGGACTTGATCTCTGATCCGAAAAGAAGGGTATCCAGCATCTTTGCATAGTAAAATGGCTTGATACCGAAGGCGTCACGGGCGCCGTACATGGTATGCTCCTGCTTGTCATAGATCACAAAGGCGAACATGCCCCGGAGCAGGGATGCGGTTCGCTCCTTATAAACCATATAGGCCTGGAGGATGGCTTCTGTATCCGAATTGGTCTGGAATACGGCTCCATGCTCCCTGATCAGCTTCTTACGGATCTCTTTGAAGTTATATATCTCACCGTTAAAGACGATCACATATCGTCCGTCCGCGCTGTGCATCGGCTGGACACCGTTCTCCAGGTCGATGATACTCAGTCTGCGGAAACCGAGACCTACATGGTCATCCACGAAGATCCCGTCTGAATCCGGTCCTCTGTGAATGATCTTCTCACTCATCGCGCGGACCACTTGCTCGCGGTCATACTCTCCGGTTCCGAAGAACCCAGAAAATCCACACATATCTTTGTCCCATATCACATACCGGAATCCCGGCAGCGACTGCCTTTCTTTATTGTCTTCGATTGGTGCGCACACCTTCTACTATTTTATCAATTTTACGCATGAAAGTAAAGAGGCGGAACTGTTGTCCGCCTCATTTTCATGCACCCTTATCAAAATAATCCGTCAGCTTCTCTATGGGGATCGGTCTTGAGTACTTATAGCCCTGAAGGAACTTGGCCTCCATCTTCATGCAGCGCAGCTCGTCATCAACATTCTCTACCCCTTCATACAGCACAGCGTAGTTCAGATCACTGAACATCTGTGCAAGGTGGGATACCATCATTTCCGACTTCTGATCAGCCGCAGAGGCGATCACCAGAGACCGGTCAAACTTGATGATATCAAACGGCAGCTCCATGATACGCTCGAAGTTGGAATATCCGGTTCCGAAATCGTCCAGATAGAATTTGATCCCATTCTCCTTCAGCTCATTGATCTTTGCCTTCATGATCATGAAGTCGCTCTCACTCCGGCTTTCGGTAAGCTCTATGGCGATCTTTTCAAAGGGGATCCCACTATCCCGAATGATCCGATCCATATCTGCACAGAAGTTGTCATCCCTAAGCTCCAGCGCAGAGATATTCACGGAGATCCGCATGATATTATAATTCTGATCCAACATTTCCTTAATACGAACGCAGGTCTTATGAAGGATGATGAGACTCAGATGATGAATAAACTGATGCTCCTCTGCGATGGGAATAAACACATCCGGAAAGACTCTTCCCAGCTCCGGAAGCTTCAGCCGCATCAGAGCCTCGGCCGTATCATAGCGCCCGGAGGCGATGTTGTAAACCGGCTGGCAGAATACCTCTACCCGGGGATCATCGAGACGTTCCCCTTTGCAGATATCCTGAAGCTCACTCAGGATATACTTATGATTCTGATACTCCTCCACATCCTCATCCGTGAGGTAACGGACTTCATTCTCCTTCATCTTGCTTTCCGCAAAACGGATCAGCTTTACATATTCCCGATCCACACTGATCTGATCAACGGAGTACAGGATCACGATCTTAAAGGGAAGCTTAAACTTCGGATACTCCTCCTCAAAGGCGTTCAGCATCTTATTCACGATATTCTCGTAATCCGGATTCCTTCCCTTATCTGCTACAAGCACCAGCCGCCCGTTGGTCACCTGGAACATGGTGGCACCGCGGAAGAAGCTTGCGGTGAAATGTCGTATAACGCCCTTCAGACCATTGGGATACTGTTTGCCCTCATCATCCAGCTCAGGGAACTGAACACTCATCAGGATCAGCTCATGCTTTCTGTCATGCTGATCCACCACCATATCGTCAAAGGCGGAGGCATCCACAGCTCCCATTTCCAGATCATAGGGATTGGAATGCATCAGATAAAGCACGGCCAGCGCCGGGAACAGAAATGTGGCCACCGTATAGGAGGTCACTCCCAAAAACATCTGAATAAAAAGAATAACAAAGGATATCACGGAGCTTCCGAAGATTCCCCGCATTACCTGTTTATAGATCCTCTTCCGATACCGGATCAGCAGGTAGAAAATAACGGCACAGAGCAGCGGATATCCGATATAAAAGAGGTTCGCACCGTCTGAGATCGCTCCGCTGTCCGTGATATGGAGACCCCAGTCAAAGGGAACGGAAAGAAACTCCAGGGCGATCACCAGAAGCGTGATCCCGCCAACAGGTACGATCAGGCGAAGCAGTGTTTTCCGTCCAAGGTGCATCGTCTCCTTGATATAGACAAGATACAGGAAAAGGTCCAGATAAAGAAGGCTGTGGTAGGCCGCATACAATGTATGGATCAGATTGTGAGATACCACCGCGTGCTTGGACAGAAGAACATGAAATGTGATGCTCGCAAAAGCCGCCAGCACGAGAACAAACAGCTGAAGCCGGAACAACAGATAGGTCCGGCTCTTTGCGATATATGCTGTAGCCATCAAAACAAGGAACACAAAACAGATCGACGTAACAAGAATATCGCCGACCGGTGTGTAATTCCCGTAATAGTATGTTTCTGTAACAGCTGGTGCCAATTCAACTTCCTCATCATTTACATAATATCTTTACTATTGTATCACAAAGAAATCATTTTTCATATACTATTTTTCATATACTATTTTTTGCATGATAGGCCGGAATGACACCCCGGAAACAACGCACGGAAGGATCTCGCCGGACAGAGAAAACCCCGGACACTATTTTGTCCGGGGTTCTTTATCTTTACTTATTTCTTTTTAGCCTTCTTTGTCGGCTTGCTGTTAACCTTCTCCTTCAGAGCTGCGCCAGCCTTGAACTTCGGCTGCTTAGCTGCCTTGATCTTGATGGTCTCACCAGTCTGCGGATTGCGTCCTGTACGAGCTGCTCTCTTACCAACTTCAAATGTACCGAAGCCGATCAGCTGTACCTTTCCGTCCTTCTGAAGCTCATCAGATACAACTTCTACAAAAGCCTTAACTGCTGCCTCAGCGTCCTTCTTGGAAATCTCTGCCTCTGCAGCGATAGCTGCAACAAGTTCTGTTTTGTTCATGTTTTTTGCTTCCTTTCATAGATAGGATTTATTTTTTACATGGCTTATTATACACGGCTTCATTTTGGATTTCAATACATTTCCGCAAGATATTGTGCTTTTTTTCGATAAATAACACTATTTTTTGCTGATTTTACGGGGTTTTTGAAAAATGGGTTACATAAAATCCTTATTTTACGGGCTTTACAGGCTCTTCGATCTGATCTTTTCCCAAAAATCAAGGGCTTTTCGATTGCCTGATACGTCATGCACACGAACAAAACTGTAACCTGCTTCAGCTGCAAAAACGGAGGTAACGATGGTCCCCTCCTCTCTCTCCAGAGGCGGCACCTGGAGGATGTCTCCGATCACCGACTTCCGGGATGCCCCGAGAAGCATGTCGCATCCTTCCACCTTCAGCTTCGCCAGCTCCGCAAGACATTTTTGATTTTCTTCCCCGGTCTTTGCAAATCCGATCCCCGGATCAAGCAGGATCCGGTCCCTCGGTATGCCGGCTGCATCAGCGATCTGAAGCGAGCGGCTGAGGCCCTGTCTCACCCTGAGAAGTATATTCTCACGTCCCTCCATGGAAACTCCGGACCGGAACCACTGTTCTTCTGTCCTTTCCTCTCTGCTGCGGGCCAGAAGGTCATTATGCATCAGGACCGCAGGCTTTTTATGCTTTGCCACAACCTCAGCCATGGTAAGCCCTGTCCGGTCCTCCGGGTGAAGCTCTTCATAACGAAAGCCCCAGATATCATTTGCCAGGTCAGCCCCTGCCGAAAATGCGGCGTCCATCACCTCTGCTTTGTAGGTATCTACGGAAATGGGCACGTCATATTCCGCACGGATCATTTCTATGATGGGAAGCAGCCGTTCTGTCTCTTCCTCCTTTGATACCAGTACAGCCCCAGGGCGGGTACTCTCCGCTCCCAGATCAACCACATCCACTCCTGCACGGAGCATATCCTCCACAGCAAACAGCACGTCATCCTTTGATTTCAGACGACCGCCGTCCGAGAAGGAGTCCGGTGTCAGGTTCAGGATCCCCATGATATATACATGATTTCCATGCCTGGAATAATCGCGTCCACGGATCTGCATATCCTATGTCTCCTTTGGGTTTTATTCTCTGTCATAACCACACAATATCATAATCATTTTTTGTATATTTCGCAACAAATGAATTGATAGACGGCGCATTTTTTGATACAATAATCATGTAGCGAAGGTAGCCTTCAAAGGAGTGGGGATATGTTAACAATCTTAAAGACAACTTATCTCGAATCATCGCGCAAGTTTCACCAGATCATCCTTGGTTTACTGGCCGCATCCGTTATTTTCTCTTATTGCGTAGATCTCGGAACGGACCTGAAAACCATGATATTCTATCTGGTGCTGCTCTGCGGATGCTTTGCGTTTGATCTGTTTTATGCTAAATACAGCCAGAGAGCCGAATACTATTCCGGCATCTATGTCTATAAGGTATTCGTGTTCATCGGGGGAATGATCGCAGGATGCTTTATCGGTGCCCTTCCTATTCCGGTTCTGGTTATGTTCATCATCTATGCGATCCTGATGATATGCGAAAGCGTTCTTCTGAATGATGTTTATGACATCATGCTGACCTACCGCGATTACTTCTTCCTGACCACGATGCTGGCTCTGGCGGCCATTCTTCCCTATCGTGACATGTTTGATAAGGCGATCGCCATCCTGCTTCTGGTAGGCGGTGTATTCCTCTTCATGGTAGTTCATCTGCTGAGACAGATCACCATTCAGTCCATGATCTACATGGACCGTCAGTATACGAATATCTTCTTTAAGAATCTGGATGTTGAGGAAGAAAACACAGCGCTGGTTGATATGCAGACCCGGCTGGAGGAGGTAAATGAAACCATCAACTACCAGCGGATCCAGTTAAATGATGCATTATCCGATCTGAAGAAACGCAGTGCTGAGACCTCGGCGCTGATCGATATCACACAGTATTTCACCTCTACCTTTGATCTTACCGAAAGCATGGACTTCATGATCCAGAGCCTGGTAAAGCTGAAGGATGCGAATATCTGCTGTTTCCTGATCGAAAAGGATGTATGCCTGAACGAGGAGCTGATCTTCGAGGCTTATACCGATAAGAACTACGGACGTGAGCGTCTGAAAAAGGAAACCTATCAGATCTTCCAGGATTTCAAAAAGAGCGGTTCCCGCGAACCCATGATCATCTGTGATAACTACGACCAGTTCCTTCCCTACTTTGAGCGCCGCGGATGCTGTATCACCGCACTCCCGGCTTACGAGCAGGATGAGCTGTACGGTGTTCTGATCATTTCCGGTGAGAAGTACGACTTCTTCTACAGTGGCTACGATTTCTATAAGACCACACTTGGTAACTTTACAACCGCCATGATCAAGGATCGTCTGTATCTTACGACCGAGGATATGGCAAAGAAGGATGGTCTTACCAAGATCTACAATCGTATCTACTTCAATCAGGTTTATCCGGATATGCTTCAGGCTGCCAAAGATAACAACGGAACAATCTCCGTTCTCATGCTGGATATCGACCACTTCAAGAATGTCAATGATACCTATGGCCATCTGGCCGGCGATGAAGCGATCCGCTCCGTTGCACGTTCTGACTGGGAAGTAGCTAAGAAGTATGGCGGTATGGCAGTCCGCTTCGGTGGTGAGGAGTTCCTTCTGATCCTGCAGGATACACCCCTTGAAAAGGCCAAGGAGATCGCTGCAGAGCTCCACGAACGGATCCGCACAACCACGATCCATTTCGAGGATTATGAGATCAACATCAACACCAGTCTTGGTGTGGCAAACTATCCGTCTACGGTACAGGATACCGAGCTTACACTGGATCGTTCCGATAAGGCTATGTACTATGGTAAGACCCATGGACGCGGCAGGATCATTGTAGACGGCGTAGATAACATCGATCCCTGATGGGATGACGGGATGATGGGATGATTGGAATGCCAGGAATGCCAGGATTGCCAGGATTGCCAGGATTGCCAGGATTGCCAGGATTGCTAGCAGGAAACATGAAAAAAGGAAGCCCTGAACAGGGGCTTCCTTTTTCTATGACTCCTTCATGAGCACAGAAGCTAAGAAAACAGGGAAACCTCCCGAAAATCTTAGCCAAATCAGCGGTTCAACTCGCCTTCTGTGGCATTTGCAGCTAAGGCAACAGGGCCACACCTGCTAATCTTAGCCAAATCGGCGGTTCAACTCGCCTTCTGTGGCATTTGCAGCTAAGGCGATAGGGAAAATCGTCAAAATATTAGCTAAACCGGCGGATCGATTCGCTTTGAACGGCAGCTAAAGCTAAGGAAACCGGACAATGTCTGGTAATCTTAGCTATATCGACGGACAGGCTCGCTTTGAGCGGCAGCTAAAGCTAAGGAAACAAGAAAAGAGCTCGGATGCAAGTAAACTTGCTCCGAGCTCTACCTTTATTGACTTCTCGCTTTATGCTTCGCGACTACTCCACGATGCTTACAACGGATCCGGATCCTACGGTTCTACCACCCTCACGGATAGCGAAACGAAGTCCCTGCTCCATAGCAACCGGGTGAATCAGCTCGATAGACATCTCTACGTTATCACCAGGCATGCACATCTCTGTACCAGCCGGCAGGTTGCAAACACCTGTTACGTCTGTTGTACGGAAATAGAACTGCGGACGATAGTTGTTGAAGAACGGTGTGTGACGTCCACCCTCGTCCTTAGTCAGTACGTATACCTGAGCTGTGAACTTCTTGTGGCATGTTACAGAACCCGGCTTAGCCAGAACCTGTCCCTTCTCAACCTGGTCACGGTTGATACCACGAAGCAGAGCACCGATGTTATCACCAGCCTGTGCCTCATCAAGAAGCTTACGGAACATCTCGATACCGGTTACAACGGTATTGAGCTTCTCGTCCTTGATACCAAGGATCTCAAGCGGATCGCTGAGGTGAAGTGTACCACGCTCTACACGGCCTGTAGCAACTGTACCACGACCTGTGATTGTGAATACGTCCTCTACCGGCATCAGGAACGGCTTATCTGTATCACGCTCCGGTGTCGGGATATACTCGTCAACAGTCTTCATGAGCTCCATGATCTTGTCGCCCCACTCGCCTGAGGGCTCCTCAAGAGCCTTAAGAGCGGAACCCTGGATGATCGGGCATCCCTCGAAACCATACTCCTCAAGAGCTTCGGTTACTTCCATCTCAACGAGCTCGATCAGCTCTGCATCATCAACCATATCGCACTTGTTCAGGAATACGATGATGTAAGGTACGTTAACCTGACGAGCGAGCAGGATGTGCTCTCTTGTCTGAGCCATAACACCGTCAGTAGCAGCAACAACGAGGATAGCACCATCCATCTGAGCTGCACCAGTGATCATGTTCTTTACATAATCAGCATGGCCCGGGCAGTCAACGTGAGCATAGTGACGATTCTCTGTCTCATACTCAACGTGTGCGGTAGAGATAGTGATACCACGCTCTCTCTCTTCCGGAGCCTTATCGATGTTAGCGAAATCAACTGCTGCGTTACCAGCTACACGCTCGGAAAGTACCTTTGTGATAGCTGCTGTCAGAGTTGTTTTACCATGGTCAACGTGACCGATAGTACCGATGTTTACATGCGGTTTGTTTCTTTCGAATTTAGCCTTTGCCATTTCTAAAATTCCTCCTTAGAATTTCTCCCCAAATCTTTTCCGGGGTCGTTTTGCAACCTAACTGAAATTATAGTAAAGATTGCAACACTTTTCAAGTATTTCTTTCATTACTTGTCGTATATTTTCTGTTATCGTCGCGGAAATGTACCGTCCCGGGAGCTTATTTGCCGCTCTTTGTAGAAAGTACGCTTTCCTGTACAGACTTCGGGCACTGCTCGTAGCGCTCAAAGAACATGGAATAGTTACCACGTCCCTGTGTCTTGGAACGAAGATCTGTAGAGTAGCCGAACATCTCTGCCAGCGGAACATAAGCCTTAACCAGCTTACCGTTACCTACATCCTCCATACCCTCAACACGACCGCGGCGAGAGTTCAGGTCACCGATTACATCGCCCATGTAATCTGCGGGCATAGTAACCTCAACCTTCATGATAGGCTCAAGAAGTACTGCATTACCCTTCTGCATAGCTTCCTTGAACGCCATGGAACCGGCGATATGGAATGCCATTTCGGAAGAGTCGACTTCATGGTAGGAACCATCATATACGTTTGCAGCAACACCAAGTACCGGATAACCACCCAGGATACCAGCCTGTGCTGCCTCTTCGATACCCTCTCCGATTGCCGGGATGTACTCCTTCGGAATGCTTCCGCCGACAACGGTAGAATCAAACTTGAAGGACTCCTCACCATTCGGATCCATGGGCTCGAACTTAACCTTGCAGTGACCATACTGTCCACGACCACCGGACTGCTTAACGTACTTGGAATCTACGTCTACAGCCTTTGTAAATGTCTCCTTGTAGGAAACCTGAGGAGCACCTACATTTGCCTGCACCTTGAACTCACGGAGAAGACGGTCAACGATGATCTCCAGATGGAGCTCACCCATACCAGCGATGATGGTCTGGCCTGTCTCAGGGTTTGTATGAGTCTTGAAGGTCGGGTCCTCTTCTGCCAGCTTCTGCAGAGCATCAACCAGCTTGTCCTGGCCGTCCTTGGTCTTGGGCTCGATAGCGAGCTCGATAACCGGATCCGGGAACTCCATGGACTCGAGGATTACAGGATGCTTCTCATCACAGATGGTGTCACCTGTTGTCGTATTCTTAAGACCTACAACAGCGGCGATATCACCGGAGTAAACTGTGGAGATCTCCTGTCTCTTATTTGCATGCATCTGAAGGATACGTCCTACACGCTCCTTGTGGTCCTTTGTTGCGTTCAGCACGTAAGAACCTGAAGAAAGTGTACCGGAGTATACACGGATAAATGCAAGCTTACCAACGAACGGATCTGCTGCGATCTTGAATGCAAGTGCAGAGAACGGCTCATCGTCGGAAGAATGCTTTGTGATCTCATTTCCCTCAAGGTCAGTACCCTTGATGTCAGGGATATCTGTCGGTGCGGGCATGAACTCTACTATAGCATCCAGAAGCTTCTGGATACCCTTGTTCTGATGAGCGGAACCACAGAGAACCGGAACGACACGCTCCTTCTCTCCTGCCGGTGTCTCGATCGGTGCGCAGGTAGCTGTACGAAGAGCTGCCTTCAGCTGATCAATTGAAGGCTCCTCGCCCTCAAGATACATCATCATAAGTTCTTCATCATAATCGCAGCATGCTTCTACCAGCATTGTGTGGTACTTCTCAGCAAGCTCCTTCATATCATCCCGGATATCGGTGATAACGACATCTTCACCCTTGGAATCGTTATACAGATACTCCTTCATCTCGAAGAGATCGATAACGCCCTCGAAGTAGTCTTCTTTTCCGATGGGGATATTAACAACGACCGGCTTCTTGCCAAGTCTAGACTCGATTTCATCTACAGTATTGTAGAAGTTTGCACCAAGGATATCCATCTTGTTTACAAATGCCATTCTCGGTACATGATATGTATCCGCCTGACGCCATACGTTCTCGGACTGGGGCTCAACACCGCCCTTTGCGTCGAAAACGCCGACAGCACCATCCAGTACACGCAGGGAACGCTCAACCTCAACAGTGAAGTCTACGTGGCCCGGTGTATCGATGATGTTGATACGATGCTCTAATGCGCCAGCCTTCGGCTTAGCCTGCTCCTGAAGTGTCCAGTGGCAGGTGGTAGCTGCGGATGTAATGGTGATACCACGCTCCTGCTCCTGCTCCATCCAGTCCATGGTAGCAGTACCTTCGTAGGTCTCACCGATCTTGTAATTTACACCTGTATAGTAAAGAATTCTTTCCGTCAGCGTAGTCTTACCGGCATCGATATGAGCCATGATACCGATATTACGAGTACGCTCTAGTGGATATTCTCTTCCAGCCAAGGCCTTTTCCTCCTTATCTTAATAAACAAAGCAAAACTAGAATCTGTAATGTGCGAATGCCTTATTTGCCTCTGCCATACGATGCATCTCTTCTTTTCTCTTAACAGATGCGCCCGTATTGTTAGAAGCATCGATCAGCTCTGAAGCCAGACGCTCTTCCATTGTCTTCTCAGTTCTCTTGCGTGAGAAATCTGTCAGCCAACGGAGACCAAGTGCCTGTCTACGGTCCGGACGTACCTCGATCGGTACCTGGTATGTAGCACCACCGATACGACGAGCCTTAACCTCGAACTGGGGCATAACATTACCCATAGCCGCCTCGAATACCTCGATCGGATCCTTGCCTGTCTGCTCTTTGATACGGTCAAATGCGCCGTATACAATTTTCTGAGCTACACCCTTCTTACCATCCAACATGATGTTGTTGATAAGACGTGTAACCACTTTGTCATTGTAAATCGGGTCCGCAAGAACGTCCCTCTTTACGATATGTCCTCTACGTGGCACGGTTCTTCCCTCCTTAATAAAAATTAATTCTTAGGTACTCACATAGTCACCCCGCCTCCTGCTCCTCGAATGAAGGAACATGAAATGTACCGGAAACGGGTTCATGTGTACGTGCTGCTCTGTATGATCAAAATCATGCCATAACCAGCACTACTTTTTCGAAAGACTTGTGTAAATATGGATTATTTAGCATCCTTCGGACGCTTAGCACCATACTTGGAACGTGCCTGACGTCTCTTTGCTACTCCTGCAGTATCCAGTGTACCACGGATGATGTGATATCTGGTACCGGGCAGATCCCTAACTCTACCACCACGGATCAGAACAACAGAGTGCTCCTGAAGGTTGTGGCCCTCGCCGGGGATGTAGCTGGTAACCTCGATACCGTTGGAAAGACGTACTCTCGCGATCTTACGAAGAGCTGAGTTCGGCTTCTTAGGGGTAGCGGTCTTAACAGCTGTACATACACCTCTCTTCTGAGGGGAACTCTGATTGATCGGCTTCTTCTTCAGAGAGTTGAAGCTTCTCTGCAGAGCGGGAGCTGTGGATCTCTTTACAGCAGTCTCTCTTCCTTTTCTTACTAACTGGTTAAATGTAGGCATGATTTCACCTCCTTCTTTTTTAATATTTCGCAGCGGGTCCAGCCCCTGACTGCACAAAAATAGGGCATGCGTTGGCATGCCCTACTATTATAGCTATATGATTTTGTAATGTCAAGAGAATTTTATGCAGTTCCCCGTCGGAGGTTATTATCCTACTCCTCGCCGGATCCGCCTTCTGTCTCTTCTACATATTCTGCCTCGGCATTCTCTTCCGAACCATCTGATCCATCTGATCCTTCCGATCCTTCATACCCCTCATCACCTGTATAAGGAGTTTCGTCATCATAGAGATCAGCGACATCCTCGATACCATCGATCTGATCCAGGTATTCGGAATCCAGCTTCACGGAACGATACCGCTTCATACCTGTACCAGCAGGGATCAGCTTACCGATCAGTACATTTTCCTTAAGACCGATCAGGTCATCTACCTTACCCTTGATCGCAGCATCTGTAAGGACTCTTGTGGTCTCCTGGAAGGATGCTGCCGACAGGAAACTGTTGGTAGCAAGTGAAGCCTTTGTGATTCCGAGCAGTACCTGTGTTGCCTCTACCGGTCTCTTCAGCTTCAGCTCGGAGGTGTCGTCGCCGGCCTCCTCCTTCATGATCTCATTCTCTTCCTTCAGGATCTCATTTACTTCCTCGACATCCAGCACATCGGCGAATGTACCCGGTAAGTAATCGGAATCTCCGGCATCCTCAACTTTAGCCTTCTTCAGCATCTGCCGAACGATGATCTCAATATGCTTATCGTTGATCTCAACACCCTGCAGACGATATACTCTCTGAACCTCACGGATCATGTAGTTCTGAACTGCCTCCACACCCTTGATCTTCAGGATATCATGGGGGTTAACGGAACCTTCTGTCAGCTCATCACCGGCTTCGATCACCATACCGGCTGTAACCTTGATACGTGAACCGTACGGAATACCATAGCTTCTTGATTCTCCGTCTTCCGGATTGGTAACAACCACCTCGCGGATCTTCTTTGCAGAATCCTTTGCGTCGATGATCTGAACCTCGCCCGGGATCTCGGAAATGATCGCAAGACCCTTCGGCTTACGTGCCTCGAAAAGCTCCTCGACACGGGGAAGACCCTGTGTAATATCGCCACCGGCGATACCACCGGTATGGAAGGTTCTCATGGTCAGCTGTGTACCGGGCTCACCGATGGACTGTGCGGCAATGATACCAACAGCCTCACCTACCTGTACAGCCTGGCCGGTTGCCATGTTGGCACCATAGCACTTCGCGCATACACCCAGGTGGCACTTGCAGCTCAGGATCGAACGGATCTTCAGCTTGGCATCCACACGTGCAGCTCCTGTCTCCGGATCTGTGAACGGCAGGTCATTGATCGGATTACCGGATGCATCATTCTCAACACCATACTTCATGATGTTGTCAGCACGCTTCGGTGTGATCATATGATTCTTCTTGACCAGCATATTTCCGTTCTTGTCGAAGATGCTTTCTGCTGCATAACGTCCTGTGATACGCTCCTGGAAGGTCTCAATGACCTCATCTCCCTCGCGGAAGGTGGATACGTAGATACCCGGCTTCTCATCCTGATCCTCGCAGCAGTCGGTCTCACGGATGATAAGATCCTGAGATACATCAACCAGACGACGTGTCAGGTAACCGGAATCGGCGGTACGAAGCGCCGTATCGGACAGACCCTTACGAGCACCGTGTGCGGAAATGAAGTACTCCAGTACGTCAAGACCTTCACGGAAGTTTGACTTGATCGGAAGTTCGATGGTCCTACCGGTTGTATCTGCCATAAGACCACGCATACCGGTCAGCTGCTTGATCTGCTGATCGGAACCACGGGCTCCGGAGTCAGCCATCATGTAAATGTTATTGTAACGATCCAGTCCATCCAGCAGGGCGTTGGTCAGATCATTATCTGCCTTCTCCCAAACACGGATCACTGACTTATAACGCTCTTCATCCGTAAGGAATCCGATGTTGTAGTAATCTGTAATGGAGTATACAACCTCCTGAGCCTTGTCCAGGATCTCCTGCTTGTTTGCAGGAATGGTCATATCTGCAACGGATACGGTGATACCACTGAGTGTGGAATACTTATAACCGATAGCCTTTACATTATCCAGAACTTCGGCTGTCTTGGTAGCTCCGTGGATGTTGATACATTTATCCAGGATCTTCTTCAGCCACTTCTTACCAACATGGATATTTACTTCCGGTTCAAGAACCATCTTCGGATCGGAACGATCTACAAAGCCCAGATCCTGCGGGATCACTTCGTTAAACAACATTCTTCCGAGGGTTGTCTTAACCTCTCCGCTTACGCTCTCGCCGCCGGAGGTTACCGCGGTACGATGTACGTAAATGGTCTGCTGCAGTGTGATCTCCTGGTTCTCATATGCAAGGATCGCACGATTCAGGTTGCTGAACCGACGTCCGACCATATCCTGTACGGTACTTACGATATTCTTATAAAATGTAACGCCGCTCTTCTTGGACTGCTTCTTGATCACGCGAACGCGGATCTTATCTGTCAGACCAACCTTTCCGCTCTTAGCATCCTTAATGATCGCTTCGATATTCTCATGCTCGTCATCCAGCTCGTAGGACTTAACGATCTCATCCTCTGTGAAAGGAACCTCGCGGTAACGATCGTTGGTCAGGTAATAGATACCAAGGACCATATCCTGTGAAGGAACGGATACTACACCACCATCGGAGGGCTTCAGCAGGTTGTTCGGAGAAAGCAGAAGGAATCTGCACTCTGCCTGTGCTTCCACGGAAAGCGGAAGGTGAACAGCCATCTGGTCACCGTCGAAGTCCGCATTGAAGGCGGTACATACGAGGGGATGAAGCTTGATCGCCTTACCCTCAACAAGAATGGGCTCAAATGCCTGAATACCCAGACGGTGAAGGGTAGGAGCACGGTTCAGCATAACCGGATGCTCTTTGATGACATCCTCGAGGATATCCCATACTCTGTTATCCAGACGCTCAACCAGCTTCTTTGCTGCCTTGATGTTGTTGGCAATTCCGCGTGTGGTCAGCTCCTTCATAACGAAGGGCTTGAAGAGCTCGATGGCCATCTCCTTCGGAAGACCGCACTGATAGATCTTCAGCTCCGGTCCAACGACGATAACGGAACGACCTGAGTAATCGACACGCTTACCCAGCAGGTTCTGACGGAAACGTCCCTGCTTACCCTTTAACATATCGGAAAGGGACTTCAGCGGGCGGTTACCGGGGCCTGTTACCGGGCGGCCGTGACGGCCGTTATCGATCAGCGCGTCTACAGCCTCCTGCAGCATACGCTTCTCGTTACGAACGATGATGTCCGGCGCAGAAAGCTCCTGCAGTCTGCGGAGACGGTTATTTCTGTTAATGATCCTGCGGTACAGATCGTTCAGATCGGAGGTGGCAAAACGGCCGCCGTCCAGCTGTACCATAGGACGAAGATCCGGAGGAATTACCGGGATAACATCCATTACCATCCACTCCGGCTTATTGTTGGAATTACGGAAGGCCTCAACGACCTCCAGCTTCTTGATGATCTTTGCTTTCTTCTGACCGGTAGCAACTTCCAGCTCTTCCTTCAGTTCCGTTGCTTCCTGATCCAGATCGATCTCACGGAGCAGCTGCTGAACTGCCTCTGCACCCATTCCTACAGTGAAGGAACCCTCACCATAAGCTTCCAGCTTCTCACGATACTCTGCCTCAGACAGAACATCCTTCTTGTGAAGATCTGTGGTTCCGGGATCAAGAACGATATATGCTGCAAAATAAAGCACACGCTCCAGAATACGCGGAGAGATATCCAGCAGAAGTCCCATACGACTGGGAATTCCCTTGAAATACCAGATATGTGAAACCGGCGCTGCCAGCTCGATATGTCCCATACGCTCTCTACGAACGCTTGCCTTTGTTACCTCAACATGGCAGCGGTCGCAGACGATACCCTTGAAACGGATCTTCTTATACTTACCACAGTTACACTCCCAGTCCTTTGTGGGACCGAAGATCGCTTCGCAGTACAAGCCGTCACGTTCCGGCTTCAGAGTACGATAGTTAATGGTTTCCGGCTTTTTTACCTCACCATAGGACCACTCTCTGATCTTGTCGGGAGAAGCAAGTCCGATTCGGATCGCGTCAAAATTTATCGGCTGTTCCTGCTCTGCATTTAAAAAGTTAGGCATCTTATCTTCTCCTCTCAATTATTCATCATAATCATCATAAGACTCGGAATCATCGTAGGACTCGGAATCGTCATAGGACTCATCTCCGCCCTCGCCCAGGTCTGTCAGTTCACCCTGCTCATCCACACCGCTGTAGCCGGCCTGTGCAAGCTCATTCAGGTCATCGGAATATCTGCGGTTACCACCGAGATCATTGTTCAGATCACGGTCATAATCTACAGACTCGCCAAGATCAACCTCTTCTCCATCCTCACGAAGTACTCTTACATCAAGTCCCAGTGACTGGAACTCCTTCAGAAGTACCTTGAAGGACTCCGGAATACCCGGCTCAGGGATGTTCTCGCCCTTAATGATCGCCTCGTAGGTCTTAACACGTCCGGTCACATCATCAGACTTAACGGTAAGGATCTCCTGCAGTGTGTAGGATGCACCGTAAGCCTCCAGGGCCCAAACCTCCATCTCTCCGAAACGCTGTCCACCGAACTGAGCTTTACCACCCAGAGGCTGCTGCGTAACAAGGGAGTACGGACCTGTGGAACGTGCATGGATCTTATCATCTACCAGGTGGTGCAGTTTCAGATAGTGCATGAAACCGATGGAAACCTTAGACGGGAATTCCATACCTGTACGTCCGTCTCGCAGCTGAACCTTACCGGTGCTGTCGATGGGAACGCCCTTCCATTCCTCTCTGTGATCACGATTATCCCAAAGGTACTGCATAACCTGAGGATCCAGAGAATCCTTATACTTTGCTTCAAACTCTTCCCACTCGGTGTTGACATAGTCATTTGCCAGCTCCAGAGTAGCTCTGATATCTTTCTCATTTGCACCGTCGAAGATCGGAGTGGAGATCTTGAAGCCCAGCGCCTGAGCCGCAAGGCCCAGATGCAGCTCCAGCACCTGTCCGATATTCATACGGGAGGGAACGCCCAGGGGGTTCAGCACGATATCCAGAGGACGGCCATTCGGAAGGAACGGCATATCCTCAACAGGAAGGATACGTGAAACGACACCCTTATTACCATGGCGGCCCGCCATCTTATCACCAACAGAGATCTTACGCTTCTGAGCGATGTAAACGCGAACGGACATATTTACGCCCGGCGGAAGCTCATCACCGTTCTCACGGGTAAAGATCTTTGTGTCCATAACAACACCGTATGCTCCGTGGGGAACACGAAGGGATGTGTCACGAACCTCTCTTGCCTTCTCACCGAAGATGGCACGAAGCAGTCTCTCTTCCGGAGTCAGCTCGGTCTCTCCCTTCGGAGTAACCTTTCCGACCAGGATATCACCGGCACGAACCTCAGCTCCGATACGGATGATACCGTTCTCATCCAGATCCTTCAGTGCTTCAGCACCAAGACCTGCCAGATCTCTTGTGATCTCCTCCGGTCCCAGCTTTGTATCTCTGGACTCTGCCTCATATTCTTCAATATGTACAGATGTATAAACATCTTCTTTTACAAGACGCTCTGACAGAAGAACCGCATCCTCGTAGTTATAACCTTCCCAGGTCATGAAACCGATCAGCGGGTTCTTACCAAGTGCCAGCTCTCCGCCACAGGTAGAAGCACCATCCGCGATAACCTGTCCTGCAACTACGCGCTCGCCGCGCTTTACGATGGGACGCTGGTTCATGCAGTTACCCTGGTTACTTCTGGCAAACTTGATCACATGATACTCATCCAGTTCTCCGTCGTCGGTACGAACCTGGATCAGCTTGCTGGAGGAAAGTTCTACCTCACCGTCTCTCTTACATACGATACATACACCGGAGTCAACCGCTGTCTTGGACTCCATACCGGTACCAACCACCGGAGAATCCGTCTTCAGAAGCGGTACAGCCTGACGCTGCATGTTGGATCCCATCAGCGCACGGGTGGTATCGTCGTTCTGCAGGAAGGGAACCATGGAGGTAGCTACCGAGAATACCATTCGCGGAGACACGTCCATATAATCCACAGTGTTCTTCGGGAACTCAGAAGTCTGATCCCTGAAACGTCCTGCTACATTATTACGCTCAAAATGTCCTTCCTCATCCAGAGGCTCGGACGCCTGAGCTACGATATAGTTATCTTCTTCATCAGCTGTCATGTAGACAACCTCATCCGTAACCACCGGATTCTCCGGATCTGACTTGTCCACCTTACGATAAGGAGCCTCAACAAATCCATACTCGTTGATCCGTGCAAAGGTTGCCAGAGAGTTGATCAGACCGATGTTCGGACCTTCCGGGGTCTCAATGGGGCACATACGGCCGTAATGCGTATAGTGTACGTCTCGAACCTCCAGGCCGGCACGGTCTCTGGAAAGACCACCGGGACCAAGAGCGGACAGACGACGCTTATGTGTCAGCTCTGACAGCGGGTTATTCTGATCCATGAACTGAGACAGCTGTGAAGATCCGAAGAACTCCTTCACTGCTGAGGTCACGGGCTTGATATTGATCAGGGACTGAGGAGTAATGGTATCAACGTCCTGTGTCTGCATACGCTCATGTACCACTCTCTCCAGACGGGAAAGACCGATACGATACTGATTCTGAAGCAGCTCACCAACGGAACGGATACGACGGTTACCCAGGTGATCGATATCATCGGAATTACCGATACCATATTCCAGATGCATATTATAGTTGACGGATGCGAAGATATCATCCTCTGTGATATGCTTCGGGATCAGGTCATTTACATTTGCCTTGATGGCAGCCTTTAATTCTTCGGGATCATCATACTGATCCAGAAGTTCTCTCAGAACCGGATAGTACACATCCTCAGTGATGCCCAGTTCTTCCGGAGTAACGCCGGGGAGAGTATTCTCGATCCAGGGTCTGATATCTACCATCATGTTGGAAAGGATCTTTACATTCCTCTCCTCTGTCTGCACGATAATATAAGGAACAGCCGCATCCTGAATGCGCTTTCCTGCGTGACGGGACAGATACTCGCCCTTTGCATAGAGCACCTCTCCTGTGATGGGATCGATGACATCCTCTGCCAGCATCTGATCCTTTACACGGTTGCTGAATGCAAGCTTCTTATTGAATTTATAACGTCCTACCTTTGCAAGATCATATCTTCTTGCATCAAAGAACATGCCATGTACCAGGCTTTCCGCACTTGGAACAGCAAGCGGCTCGCCCGGTCTCATCTTCTTATACAGTTCAAGAAGTCCTTCTTCATAGCTCTTGGAGGGGTCCTTTTCAAAGCTTGCAAGCAGCTTCGGCTCCTCACCGAACTTCTCGAGGATCTCCTCATTGGTACCGAGCTTCAGAGAACGAAGCAGAACGGTGATCGGTACCTTTCTATTACGGTCTACCCGCACCCAAAACACGTCATTCGCATCAGTTTCATACTCAAGCCATGCACCACGATTCGGGATCACGGTACAGGAATAGAGCGGACGACCGGTTTTATCATGCTCCATGGCATAATAGATACCGGGAGAACGAACCAGCTGGCTGACGATGACACGCTCTGCACCATTGATAACGAAGGTACCGGTCTTTGTCATCAGCGGAAGATCGCCCATGAAGATCTCATGATGATTGATCTCGCCCGTTTCCGTATTACGGAGTCTTACATTTACCTTGAGCGGTGCAGCATAGGTTGCATCCCTCTCCTTACACTCCTCGATCGTATACTTGATATCTTCCTCATAAAGCTTGTGTGATACAAACTCTAATGTGAATTTGCCGGCGAAATCTTCGATCGGCGAGATATCACGAAAGGCCTCTGTCAGTCCTTCTGTCAGAAACCACTTGTAGGAATTGACCTGAATACCGATCAGGTTCGGCATGTCCAGGACTTCCTGCTTGTTGGAGTAGCTCATACGTGTGCTTTTTCCCGATTTGATCGGACGCATTCTGAACTTATTCATTGACGTGTTTCACTCCTTGTATGTATTTGTCAGTGGGCTTTTTTCGCGCGAAAAGAACAGCACGACAACCATTTTTTGCGCACAAAAACCGTAAGGCTAACCGAAATAGCATAGAAAGCCACTTTAGCCTATAATGACAATTTATAATATTAGCATAGCGGGGAAATAAATGCAACTGATTTTTTCAGAAATTTCGAAATAGAATGATCGAAAGAATGACATGGCCAGACGGCCTGATAAATGTAGTGAAATATGTAGCGAAATATGTAGCGAAAAGAGGCTGCCCTTCTGAACAGCCTCTTCTCTTATTAAAGTTCGATAATTACTTAAGAGTAACCTTAGCGCCCTCAGCCTCGAGCTTAGCCTTGAGATCCTCAGCCTCTTCCTTGGAAACGCCTTCCTTCAGTACCTTCGGTGTGCTCTCTACAGCTTCCTTAGCTTCCTTCAGACCAAGACCTGTGATATCACGAACAACCTTGATAACCTTGATCTTGTTAGCGCCTGCTTCTGTCAGCTCTACATCAAACTCAGTCTTCTCCTCAGCTGCTGCTGCGCCGCCTGCTGCGCCTGCTGCTACAACAACGCCTGCTGCTGCAGATACACCATACTTCTCCTCGATAGCCTTTACCAGCTCATTCAGCTCCAGTACGGAGAGCTTGTCAATTTCTGCTACGAACTCTTCAATAGTCATTTTTTTATCCTCCATTATAGAATTAAGATGATTACCGTTCTTACGGTGTTACCGTGAGGCATGCCTCACACATTTCTGCGGGTGCCCTTCCATGTTTGTTCACGTTCTGCACCCTACGCTGCGTAACGATTTACGCCTCTGCCTGCTTCTCTGCAACCTGATTCAGTACCCGAGCCAGATTTGCGATCGGTGACTGCAGTGAACCAAGAAGTCTGGACAGCAGTACTTCTCTTGACGGGATTGTAGCGATGGTCTCGATCCCTGCCTTATCGTAGTAGGTTCCCTCTACGATACCGGACTTCAGCTCAAGCTTCTTTGCTGTCTTTGCAAATTCAGCCATAACACGTGCCGGTGCAGTTGCATCAGTCTTGGAAATAACTACAGCTGTAGGTCCTTCCAGATCCTTCTTCAGATCAGCCCATTCTGTTCCCTCGATTGCAAGGCTTACCATAGTGTTCTTGTAAACCTTGTAGATCAGATCTTCCTTTCGTGCATTGCGACGAAGCTCTGTATCCTGTGCTACGGTAAGTCCACGGTAATCAACCAGGACAACGCTCTTTGCACCGTCAAGGGCTTCTTTGATCTCTGCAACGACAGGCTGCTTCTCTTCAATCTTTGCCACTGAAACGTACCTCCTTATTAGATTAATGGCCGCACGTCTTATAAAAAGAAAAAACTCCAATTCCGCGCACGCAGAACAGGAGTAACATTCGTAGTTACGAACACTTCCTCGGCAGGTAGGAATCCGTTACGCCCGAAGGCACCTGCTGTCTACGGCAGCTCATCGAGCGTTAGAGTACCATAATCTGCCGCATACTGTCAAGCATTTTTTCTGATTGCATTGAAAAAAAGAATCTGATATAATCATCACGTTTCTGTCGTGGACCGGGGATCTGATCAGCACATTGATCAGCGCATCCCTGCCGCACAGAGAATGAACCTGTAAAACGATATAACAAATAAGGAGCATTTATCATGTTCATGAGTTATTTTCTGACATTTTTGATCTCTATGGTTCCGCTGGTAGAGCTTCGAGGTGCGATCCCCATCGGAACGCTGGTACTGAATCCGCCTGTCCCGCTGTTGGGCGCTTACATCATCAGCATCATCGGAAATATGCTTCCGGTTCCCATCATTTACCTCTTTGCACGAAGAGTTCTGGAATGGGGCAAGGATAAGAAATACACGGCCAAATTCTTCACCTTCTGTATCGAAAAGGGACACTCCGGCGGTGAGAAGCTGAAGGCCAAGGCCGGACGCGGACTCTACTGGGCGCTTCTGCTCTTCGTAGGTATCCCGATCCCTGGAACCGGCGCATGGACCGGAATGCTGGCCGCTTCTTTCCTGGATATGGACTTCAAGAAGAGTACCGCAGCTGTTATGGGCGGTGTGCTTCTGGCCGGCGTGATCATCGGACTGCTCAGTCTGGGAGGCATCAACCTGTTGAACAAATAATAACAGATATAAATGGAACGGGCAGTGGTACGAATAGGTACCGCTGCCCGTTTCTTTTACTTTACAAAACCATATTTGCTGCCCTGCGACCTCCGACCGCAGTCCATCCGCGCTTCGCGCGTCTATCGCTCCATCCTCCACACTTGAGAACTATACGGCGGAAGCTCTGATCCGCCTCCGAAATCATGCAGGGTTCCGGTGAGGAGTTCATCTGCCTGTCCGCAGCCGGCATCGAAATGTGCCGTGTAGGGTTCGCTGTCTGCGTTGATGGCGATCATGATCCGCTCGTCGTCCGTCTTTCTTTCGAAGATACACTGCTTGTTGGTCAGCACCACGGATCGGAAGGAGCCGTAGTTCAGCGCCTTGCTGTTCTTCTTGATCTCTGCAAGTCTTGCGATATGGTCCGTCAGTTCATTCCACTCCGGTGCTTCGAAGCTGGCCCTGAGAGCCGGATCGCCCTCTTCTTTTCTTGCCTTTGCTCCCCACTCACTTCCGTAGTACACACAGGGGAAGCCCGGCATACCGAATACCAGGGTATAGATCAGCGGCAAATGTGCCGGATTCGTAAGGATGCTTGCCACACGGGTCACATCATGGTTGTCCGCAAAGGCCATCAGATGCTTATCCCTGTAACGGCACCACTCTTCTTTTCCGAACTGCTGCTGCAGGGAGTGAATGATCTCAAACATATTCATGGAATTAAAGCTGGAGTACAGCCCCTTATAGCAGGCATAGTTTGTGCAGCTGTCCAACATTTCCGGATTGACCTGCAGATTGTAATCTCCGAACATCAGCTCTCCCAGGAGCAGGAATTCCGGCTTCAGCTCCCGTGCCAGGCCGTGCAGGCGGCGCAGGAAGTCATGATCCAGACAGTAGGCCACATCCAGACGGAGTCCGTCGATATCAAACTCGGACACCCAGCCGCGAACCGCATTAAAGATGTGCTCGATCACTGCCTCATTCCTGAGATTCAGCTTTACAAGGTCATAGTTGCCTTCCCAGCCCTCATACCAGAAGCCGTCATTGTAATTGGAGTTCCCATCAAAGGAGATATGGAACCAGTCCTTATAGGGAGAGTCCCATTTCTTCTCAAGCACGTCCCGGAAGGCCCAGAAGCCACGGCCCACGTGGTTGAACACGCCATCCAGCACCACGCGGATGCCGGCTTCGTGCAGCGCATCCACCACCTTCTTGAAATCCTCATTGGAACCGAGACGGTTATCGATCACGGTGTAGTCCTGTGTATTGTAGCCGTGTGTATCGGAACGGAACACAGGTGAAAAATAGATCGCATTTATTCCAAGCTTCGTCATGTGCGGGATCCAGTCCAGGACCTTCAGGATCCGATGCGCCTCCAGCCCATCGTTCTCATAGGGCGCCCCGCAGAAGCCCAGGGGATAGATCTGATAAAAAACACTTTCTTCATACCACATATTATGTCAACCTCCACTTTATATCATATTATCGCTTATTATCGCATCCAGACGTTCAGGTCCACATTTCCGTTGATCCCCGGAACGGAACCGTCGGATGCATACTGCCAGCCCTCCACATGATAGGGGAACTGGGGTGTATCATAAGCTGCAAGCCAGAACTCATACTTGCCCAGCTTGGAAAGATCCAGCGCCGACACGAACCAGTAGGTGGACGCATAGATCATCGGGGTGTATCCCGCCTTCTCCACTGTTTCACAGAAGCCCAGGATCGCCTGTGTCCGATCCTCCACGGAAATGTTGTTCGCACGGACTCCCTCTGCTTCGATCTTCTCTGTATCAATGATGATGGGCTGCTTCACATCATAATCCTTTATCATGGAGAGAACCGTATTCGCCTCTTCCACGCCTTCGTCATAATTTACCGCTTCCGTGAAGAAGTAGGTTCCCACCTCCAGGCCGGCTTCTGTAGCGCCCTTCATATTCTCATCAAAATAGGCATCCTTCTTGATATTTCCTTCTACGCCATAGCCTCGGAAGCCCGCACGGATGATGGCCACCTGAACGCCGCTGGCCTTCACCGCAGCCCAGTCGATGGTTTCCTGATATTCGGAAACATCCACTGCGACCCGTCCGGCCTTTTTCCCATCGGGATAATAATTCAGATAGCTTTTTCCCTTCATCTCATGGAAGTCATTTTCGAAGTCCAGGTCATCCCGTTCCACGCCGGCCACCACCTTAAAGTAGGTGCAGTCCGGATAAGTTCCGAAGAGGATGTATGCCTGCTTCAGATAGGTAACATAGTTTTCCCGGATCTGCTCTGCAAGGTCACCGGGTGCATCAAATGCCAGCTTCTTTGACAGCGTCTCCGTGCTGACAGGCTCGCCCTTCATTTCATTCTTTCTTACTTCATGAACCAGAAGGGCTGCAAGAACAATACATGCAACTGCCATGATCAGACAGAATATAAGCATTCGGATCTGCCTCGTCCGAAATGTGCGCTGTTCTCTTATCCTAAGCCGATGCTCCTGCTGGTACCCGGCCTCGCGTCCCTTCTCAAAAGCCTCCTGCAGCTCACGGGACATTTCATCTCCCGTCTCCGTATCCACATCCGGAGATGCATCCGGAAAAAGATCTGACTCTTCCTCGGGAGATGCCTTTGCAGATGGCTTTGCGGACGCCTTCATTTCTGTCATCGTTTCTGTCTTCGCTTCTGCCTTCCGCTTTTTCTTTACCTTCGGTTCTTTCTTTTCTATCTTTTCTATCTTTTCTCTTTTCTCTTTTTTATCCTGCTTCATATATATCTTTATACCTTTAGCCGCTCTTCCGGCGCTCTTTCATCGCTCAATCTTCATTCGTACAACAACTCGTATATTATACCCGAAATCCGGAAATATTACAAATCGCACACAAAAAGGCCTGTATGACACCTTCTCCGAATCATACAGGCCTTTTACATATATTGACTACCCCCACTAAGTAACCAACGATTGAAGTCATTATAGCACTATTATCCAAAAAAGGAAAGCATTTTTGTACATTTCCTCTACTTTTTGTACAAACTAACTAATAGATATGTATAACGGGAACAGAAATACGTGTATTCCCGTCCCCGATAGTGACATATTGCACAATGATTATGACTCATTTTCCTTTGCTACCAGATTCGTAGCGCCGTATCTTTCGCGAAGCGCAGGCTTCTCGATCTTTCCGGTGGCATTTCTCGGAACCTCGGCAAAGATCACCTTACGCGGACGCTTGTACCGCGGAAGCTCCAGACAGAAGTTGTTGATCTCCTCTTCTGTTGCCTCTGCTCCCGGCTTCAGCTCGATGATGGCAGCTGCGATCTCGCCCTGTCTCGGATCCGGAAGTCCGATCACGGCCACATCGTTGATCTTGTTATTCTTCATCAGGAAGCTTTCGATCTGTACCGGATAGATATTCTCACCGCCGCTGATGATGACATCCTTCTTGCGGTCAACCAGCCAGATGAAGCCATCCTCGTCCAGCTTTGCCATATCTCCGGTGAAGAGCCAGCCGTCCTTGATACTCTCGGCAGTTGCTTCCGGATTCTTGTAGTACTCGACCATGACACCGGGGCCCTTTACGATGAGCTCTCCGACCTCTCCCTTCGGAACCGGTACGCCCTCTTCATCCACGATATTGGTCTCCCAGCCATATCCCGGAACGCCGATGGCACCTACATGATCGATGTTCTCGATGCCCAGGTGTACACAGCCGGGTCCGATGGACTCGGACAGACCGTAGTTCGTATCATAATCATGCTTCGGGAAGATCGCCTTCCACCGCTGGATCAGGGATGCAGGTACCGGCTGTGCACCGATGTGCATAAGTCTCCATTGATCCAGTTCATAATCCTCCGCCTTGAGCTTGCCGCTCTCCAGAGCCACCAGGATATCCTGTGCCCAGGGAACCAGCAGCCAGACGATGGTACATTTTTCTTTGCTGACCGTATCCAGCACGTACTCCGGCTTGGTACCCTTCAGCAGTACCGCCTTGCTGCCGGAGATCAGGCTTCCGAACCAGTGCATCTTCGCACCCGTATGATAGAGCGGCGGAATGCAGAGGAACACGTCGTCCTTCTTCTGTCCGTGATGCGCCTGCTCCACCCGTGCGGAATGCATCAGCGCTTTATGCTCATGCAGGATGGCCTTCGGGAAGCCCGTGGTTCCTGATGAGAAGTAAATGGCAGCATTATCGGAATCAATGATCGGGATATCCGGGTTCATGCTGCTGCAGTTGGCAACCAGCTCATTGTAGTCCTCTGCGAAGGACGGGCATCCCTCGCCCACGTAGAACAGCAGACGTTTTCTGGAGATTCTGTCTGCGATCTCCTCGATACGTCCGATAAATGCAGGTCCGAACACCAGCACATCCACATCCGCCAGCTTCACGCAGTACTCGATTTCTTCAGAGTCATAACGGAAGTTCAGCGGTACTGCGATGGCTCCGGTCTTCAGGATACCGAAGTAGATCGGCAGCCATTCCAGGCAGTTCATCAGAAGGATACCGACCTTGTCATCCTTCTTGATCCCGCGGGACATCAGTAAATGTGCGAACCGATTGGCCTTCTCGTTGAAGACGGACCAGGTGATCTCTCTTCTGTAAGCAGCCGTCGGATTCGGTTCTGTCAGTTCATATTCGCGCCAGGTTACACGGCGGACCTCCGTAATCTCCGGATTCACCTCCACCAGCGCCACATCATTTGCGTAGATTTTTGCATTTTTCTCTAACAGATCTGTGATTGGCATTTTTTTACACCCCATACTCTTCCTGTAGTTTTCTGTATCAGCCGGCAGATTATCACGCCGGCGCACTTTACTATTTTAACACGTTATCGTGGCAAAGTAAACCTTCTAATCCGCTTCCTTCTTCCTTCTCACCACCAGACGGTCACAGGCTGCCAGCACACCCGGCAGGATGAAAAGGATCATGATCAGCGCCGCCGTTGTACCAATGGCAAGGATATGGCAGATCTGCCCGACCCCCGGATCTTCAAAGGCAAAGCCCAGCAGGAAGGTACAGAGCGCCATGACCAGACCGGAGGTAAGGATTGTCCGGATGGACGCCTTATACGCACTCTTCATGGCATCCGCCATCTCCTTCTCCTCCCGTTTATCCCGGTAGAAATTCGTAAAGACAATGGCATAGTCTATGGTCGCGCCCATCAGGATACTTTGGACGATGAGAAGTGCCACATAATACATGGATGAACCAAACAAATGTATCGCAACCATGGTCACATATACGGAACACTGGATCAGCGCCACCAGGATCAGCGGAACCATAAAGTTCCGGAAGGTGATGAGCACCACCAGGAAAATGGCGATAGCCGTGATGATGGTGATCTTATTCAGCTCGCCGTCAAAGGTTTTTGACATTTCCAGAGACATGGGGGTGCTGCCGATCAGATAGTACTTCCCCTGCAGCTTCTCACTGCAGATCCGGTTCAGCTCCTCCGTAAAAGCCATAGCCTCATCGCTTCCGTCGATCAGATCTGTGGACACTGCCATCAGGGAATTGTCCGGTCCCACCATCTGGTTCTTTCCGTTTTCGATTCCGGAAACCGCCGTGGCAAGGATCATCTGTGTCTTTGTATCCAGAACCGCATTTAACGTTTCCGACTTGGACACATCCTGGATCAGCTCATCAATGGACATGGTCCAGGAATCGTCATAGTCTCTCTGACTGAAATAAAATGCGTAAGCCAGCGACAGGATGGATTCATTCAGATCCGGAGCCATGTCCTTCACCAGCGCCAACATTTCCGGGGCCGAAAGTTTGATGGCCGGAAGGAAGGGTGATTTTATCGCTTCGTCCAATCTGCTCCGCATCTCATCCGTCATCATCCCTGCCAGAAGGGGATTCTCCACGGAAGCCTTCTGGAAGAATTCCAGCAGGTCCCGGGGCGTTACCTTCTCGCCGGAGCGGTCCGCATAGTGATCATAGTAAAACAGCTTGAAAATGCTGACATCCAGCATCTTATTCTGCTCCAGGCCGAACATGGAGGAAACAAATCCCATCATCTCCTCCGCCTTCATCTTCTTTCCCAGGGTCGTCACGTAGGAGCTCACGGAACGAACACCGGACTTTGACGACAGTTCCTCCGCCAGTTCCGGGATCTTCGACTCATCCGAGTTGCTGTAAAGCACCACGATGGGGTTTTCCTTCGGGAACACCCGAGCCACGTCATCGGAAAGAGGAAGGACATAGGATATCCCGGATCCGCCCTTCAGAATGAGCACCCCGACAAAGATCACAACAAAGAGCGGAGCGATCACAAACCTGCATTTTACACTGAATTTAGCCAACGCCCCTGTGGGAACCGTCAGTGATTTCTTTGCGGTTGCCTGGATGGGACGATCAAAGAGAAGCAGCATGGCCGGCAGCACTGTAAAGCAGCCGATCAGGCTGAGGAATACACCCTTTGCGAAAATGATGCCCATATCCGCACCGATCTTGAAGCTCATGAAGCAGAGGGCCAGAAGCCCCACGATGGTGGTCACCGCGCTGCTGCACATGGACGGGATGGCCTTCCGGATCGCCTCCTTCATAGCCGCCCCCCGGTCTTCCGTCAGCTTTGCAGCCTGCCGGTAACGGTTAGACAGAATGATGGCGTAGTCCATGGACAGAACCAGCTGCATCAGAGCCGCTATGGAATTGGTCATTTGGGAGACCATGGGCAGAAATGCGTTCGTTCCCATATTGATCACGACCGCAACACCCACGGAAAAAAGAAAGATGATTGGCTCCAGCCAGGAATTGCTCATGACGATCAGCACAAAGAGCAGGATGCCCAGTGCCCCCAGCAGGATGCCGGGTGTGAGTGAGTTGCTGTTCGTATCATCGTTATGCCATATCACCTTGTAGGAAGACGCATACTCCTTCTCCAGTGTTTCCTCGATCTCAAGATATGTGTCCGACCGATAGTCGGAATCCGATTTCAGGATGTAAAGAGTATGGTTATCCTTGTTATAATACTCACTCTCCGGCTGCCAGGTCACGGAGGCTACGCCCGCGATCCCCGCCAGCCGGTTTTTCATTTCACTTTTTTCTTCATCCGGGAGATCATCAAACATCACTCTGAGGGAGCTCTGAACCTTCAGTGTTTCCGGCATCTGTTCTCCCATCAGGTCCTTGCCCTGCTTCATCTCCGAATCATCCGGCAGGTACTTGGACATATCCGTATTGATCTCTACCTTCGGTATCAGGAAGACGCTCCCCACCGCCAGCAGAAGGAAGATCGCAAGCAGCCAGATCCTCTTTTCCACCATAAAATCAGCAAGTTGTCTCATTTCTCTCTACCTCACAAAAACCATAATCGGTAAATGGAATGATAAAAGAACCGTCTCTCTGATCATGTCATTCTTTGTTCTTATATCGACTCTTCCCTACTCTCCGTATCCCTGACGGAACGCGGTCAGGTTGATATCGATGGTTTTCGGCGGGACCTTGGCCCGGATGACCGCTTCCCACTCTTCTTTTGCATAATTCATGTGCCGTGCAGCCATACCGAGAACGATGATATTGAAGGTTCTGGTGTTGCCCAGCTTCTTCGCCTCCTCCATGGCGTCAATGGCAAAGACCTGATACTTTTCTGACAGGCCCTCAATGATATTCTCAGGATATTTCGCAGCGCCGGTCACAACGGTGATGGGATCGATCCGCTGATCATTTACGATGAGCACGCCGCCCTTCTTCAGAAAATGTGCGTACCGCAGGGCTTCCAGCCGCTCAAAGGCGATCAGCACATCTGCACATCCTTCTTCCACAATAGGCTCTGCAACGACCTCACCCGGTTCTGTAGCGTAACGTACATAGGTTACCACCGAACCGCCGCGCTGTGCCATACCATGCACCTCTGACAGCTTTACATCATAGCCTGCCTGCTCAGCCAGGCCGCCCAGGATCCGGCTGGTGAGCAGAGTTCCCTGCCCGCCGACGCCGACGATCATTATATTCATTACTGACATAGTTATTCTCCTTCTTATTTGTTATTCGGAATCAGCTCGATAGCTCCGAACGGGCACAGCTGCTGACACAGACCGCATCCGTTGCACATGGTATCGTCGATCACTGCACAGCCTGTTGCCTCGTCCTTCTTGATGGCGGGGCAGCCCGGCTTCAGGCACATGCCGCACTTCTTGCACTTCTCCGGATCAACGGCACATTTTCCTTTCGGAACATAGGACTTCAGCAGTGCGCAGGGTGACTGGGCGATGATCACGGACAGCACATCCTTCTCAACCTCTTCCTTGATCACGCGCTCCATCTCTTTTAAGTCAAAGGCATCGATCACGAACACATCCTCAATGCCCATGGACTTGCACAGCTTCTCCAGATCGATGGCGTAGGTGGTCTCACCGTTCAGCATCTTGCCGGTGGCCGGATGATTCTGATGTCCGGTCATACCTGTGGTGGAGTTATCCAGGATGATCACCGTTCCGGTGGCCTGGTTATAAACCATGTTCATCAGCGAATTCACGCCGGTATGTAAAAATGTGGAATCACCGATCACGGCAACCCATTTCTTCAGATAATCTTTGCCCTTTGCCTTCTCGATACCATGAAGCATGGAGATACTTCCGCCCATGCAGAGCGTGGTATCAACCACATTCAGAGGCGCAACTGCACCCAGGGTATAGCATCCGATATCACCGGAGGCATGCAGTCCCAGCTTCTTCAGCACAGAAAATGTACTGCGGTGCGGACATCCCGGACACAGGATCGGAGGACGATTCGGAACTTCCGCTGCCGGATCGATCTCCACCTTCTCGCCCAGAAGCTTCTCGCGCAGCATATTTGCGCTGTACTCTCCCTGCAGTGTAAAGAGCTCCTTGCCCTCGCAGGGGATGCCCCAGGAACGAACCTGTTCCTCGATCACGGGCTCCAGCTCCTCAACGATGATAAGGCGGTCCACCTTGGAAGCGAACTCCTGGATCAGCTTCTTCGGAAGCGGATGCACGATACCCAGCTTCAGAACGCTGGCATGGGGCAGAACCTCCTTCACATACTGATAGGGGATACCACTGGTGATGACACCGATCTTTGTATCATCATAGGTTACCTTGTTCAGATCCACGTCGCAGAAATCCTCAGCCATCTGCTTCTCTCTCTGCTCCACGTAGATATGGCGTCCCTTCGCCATACCCGGCATCATGATATTCTTCGCCGGATTCCGTACATATTCCTTATCCTCGGGAACCACCCGGTCCTCAAGCGTCACAACACCCTGGGAATGTGCCAGACGGGTCGTGGTACGGAGGATCACCGGTGTATCATACTTCTCGGAGATCTCAAAGGCACGCTTGGTGAACACTCTTGCTTCCTCGCTGTCCGAGGGCTCGATCACGGGAACGTGCGCGGAACGGCCGATCATACGGGTATCCTGCTCATTCTGAGAGCTGTAAAGTCCCGGATCATCTGCTACGATATATACGAGTCCGCCCAGTGCACCGATATAGGATGCCGTGTAGAGCGGATCGGAGGCCACATTCAGGCCCACACATTTCATGGCGCACATGGAGCGGACACCCACGATGGATGCACCCATGGCAACCTCTGCCGCAACCTTCTCATTGGGTGCCCATTCGGCATAGACGCCCTCATACTTCACCAGATTCTCGCTTACCTCAGTACTCGGCGTTCCCGGATAAGCGGAGGACACCTTAACACCGGCCTCCCATGCACCTCTGGCGATCGCTTCATTTCCAAGCATAATCTTCTTTTCCACTTTTGTTCTCCCTTACTTAATCTTTATATAGACCTTAATCAAAGGTTTTGTACTTCTCATACCCCAGACGAACGTGAACGATCTTCCAGGCATTTCGCCGCCGGTTGGACATCAGCGACATTTTCAGGCCGAGCTTCCAGCTCTTTCTGGGATGGACATTTTCCAGCACGGAACGCTCCGACACAATGGAGTAAATGGGACTCATGACCTCCAGTTCCCGTCTGGGATCCCGCATGGACAGCTGCCGCTTGCGGTACTCCGCCCCACGGTTCCTTCCCTTCATGTTCGACATGACCCTGGCCCTTGCGGTGGGCATATCAAACAGTACATTGCAGCCCTGGAAATTCTTGTAGAGGAGGTTCAGGAATTCTCTCATCTCCTTCTTGGACATATAGGAGAAAATGTCGCGCACAACGAAGAGCAGTCCCTGATCCATTTCCGCGGAAAGCTCCGAGATCCAGGCGAAATCGTCAACCGAACGCTCGATCCGCCGCTCCCGCTTTCCCAGGCCGGTATACATGGTCCGAATGGCCATCCGCCCCGGGCTGTCGAGATTATACCATAAAACCCTGCCGTTATCCACCCGTTCCAGCATGGTATCCAGACTGCAGCCCACATAGACCACAGTTCCGTTTGGATACTCCTTCAGGAAAAGCTCCACCGCGGAATCGAAGGCCGCCAGAACGCTGGCATTCACCAGGTTATAGATACTCATTCCCTTCCGTTCGCCTACGGCCCGCTTCGGATGCCCGGAGATATAACGGACCGCGTGCTCATCCCGAAAGATCTCAGGAAACCATTTGGAGTAATCCGCCCTCTGACGGACCTCCTGCATATATTGATACATGATGGCGTCATCCGTATCCAGAAGGAAGTCATGCAGCACCTTCATCAGATGCTTCGTTTCCTTCTTACTGCTATGAAAATAGAAATTCCGACCAACGCCACGGAACTCAAAAAACTTCAGAGGATTTCCTGTATCCTGAACCTTCGCCGAGAAGTAACGGGCATAGCCGTTTCCCGGATCCTTTGTTCCGGAAGCCACCAGGATATCCTTACAGATATCATGCAGATCCTCATAAATGGGCGCAGTGAACTCCATCCGCCCTGCGTAATTCTTGACCCAATAGGCGTTCAGGAACTCCTTCACCAACTGAAACTCCAATTCCCGTCCGTCCCGTTTCAGGGTCTTTTCCAGCTCCGGATCAAAGAACTCCGTATCCATCACCGGAGAAAGCAGCACCACCTTATCCGGATCCGCAAGCCCCTCCTTCCAGATCTGAAGCATCATGGAAAGTGCCAGTCCTGCACCGGCCCCGGAACCTACAAAGATCAGCGGCCCCTCTTCCCTCCGTTTACAATAGCCCTGATAGGCCGGGATCAGAAAGTCGAAGGCCTCCTCACAGTCATGCTCCGGCGCGATGGGATAAAGAGGCACCGTTACCGCCATGCGGGTCATACGGCAAAGCTCCAGGATGTATTCCCACTCCTTTTTCCGTATGGGCATGGAGAAATCGCTCTGATAGAGATAGAATATATTGCCCCGGGCCCGTTCCGGGATCAGACGATACACCGGAAAGCCCTGTACCTTGCTTTTTTCAATGGCAACCGCAGACGACACAAAGGAAGGCAGCCTTGTGTCCTCCGGCCGCCTGCTGCCAAGCAGTTTTTCCTTCAGTTTTTCAACCCCTGTGGTCTGACTCATGCTTCTCCCCATATACACTTAAAAAGCCCCTGTAAACAGGGGCTTTTTCACATTAAACCTCATCCTGAAAGAAGTACCCGACTCCCCATTTCGTATGAATATACTCCGGATCCGCGGGATGGCTCTCGATCTTCTCTCTGAGTCTTCGGACATGCACATCCACGGTACGTGCATCACCGGGATACCCGGGTCCCCAAATCGTCTTCAGCAGCTCATCTCTCGAATAAACCTTATTCGGGTTGGATACCAGAAGCAGAACCAGATCAAACTCCTTGGCTGTAAGGTTTACCTCCTGATTCCGGATGAAGACTCTTCGGGAATCGGCCTCGATCCGAAGTCCCTTCTTCTCGATCACATTTGACTTCTCCTGTCTGGAGTTGTCATTTCTTGAATTCCTTCGAAGGATGGCCTTGATACGGGCCTTCACCTCGAGGATATTAAAAGGCTTTGTTATATAATCATCTGCTCCGTACTCCAGGCCGAGGATCTTATCCATATCCTCCCCCTTCGCAGTCAGCATGATGATGGGAACATCCGAGAATTCCCGGATCAGCTGGCATACCTCCAGGCCAGTCAGCTTCGGAAGCATGATATCCAGCAAAATGATATCGTAGTTCTTGGTCCTTGCCATATCAACAGCGGTCTCACCGTCATAGGCCATGTCCACCTGCATATCATCCTGCTCCAGGCTGAATTTCAGTCCCTTTACGATCAGTTTTTCATCATCTACTACCAGCACATTTTTCATGTTTGATTACTCCGTTTCACAGGTCCGTCACTGTGTCCGGATCCTGTCCTTCAACTTATTGTAAGTGCCCTCTTTAATTCCGGGAACCTGCATCAGATCCTCGGTTTTTGAAAATGCTCCGTTCTTCTCACGAAAAGCCAGAATGTCCTGTGCTCTTGTTTCGCCGATCCCCGGCAGGGTCTTCAGTGTCTCCAGATCCGCCGTATTGATATTCACCCGCGTGTCCGACGCGTCTTTATCTGACGTATCTTTATCTGACGTATCTTTGCCCGTCGCTTTGCCTGCGGGATCTTCTCCTGATTTTTCTCCTGTCTCCTCCGGAGTCTCACCGATCCTTGGAAACCGAAGCTTCTCACCGTCCGTGATCTTCTCCGCCAGATTGACAGAGCCCTTCAGTGCATCCTTTGCGTAGCCGCCCGCGGCTTCCAGTGCATCCGCCGCCCGGCTGCCGTTTGGAAGGGTATAAACGCCTTCACGCACCACAGCGCCACAGACATAGACACAGCAGACCGAACTCTCCGTCGACGCCTCTTCCGGCTGAGGAGATTCGTTTCTCTCCGTCACAGCCTGACGTACGGCACCGCTCTTCTCTGACGCCGCCTGACGTGCGGCACTGTTCTTCTCTGGCACCACCTGCTGTGCGCCTGCGGTCTCCTCTGTCTCCTCCGTAATATAGGGCCGGACAGTAACCGCCTCGCCTCCGCAGCCTGTAAGCCCTCCCGCAAGGAGTGCTGTCAAAAGAAACCAGCCGACAGTCCTCTTCAGATTAAAAAACAGATTTAGTTTCATTTGCGTTTTCTTCGATCATTCACCCGTCATTCACCGTCATTCACCGAAGAATATACGCATATCGACACGTAACAATATTGTAACGAATAATTCAGGAACTTTCAAGCCAAAAACAGAAAAATGCGCCGTGGTAAATCCTAGAACAGTGCCTCCTTCAGGATAGCGGTTCCGATACCCTTTTCGGTAAAGAACTCCAGAAGCAGGCAGTGCTCCAGACGTCCGTCCAGGATATGCACCCGGGAAACGCCCTTCTTCATGGCCTCAATACAGTTCTGAAGCTTCGGAAGCATACCGCCGCCCACAACGCCTGTATTGATCAGCTCCTCTGCCTCGTGGATGTCCATCTCGGAAATAAGCGTCTTCTTGTCCATGGGATCTGTGAAAACGCCCTCGATATCCGTAAGGAATGCCAGCTTCTCAGCATGGATGGCTGTTGCTACTGCACATGCGCAGTCGTCCGCATTGATATTATAGCCGTGATGATCCTCCAGGCCTACGCCGATAGGAGCGATAACCGGAATAAAATCATTGTCGATCAAGGTATCCAGCAGGGTTGCGTCGGTCTTTACAACCTCACCTACATATCCGATATCCTTATCGCCGGCCATTTTCTTCTTTACCTGAAGAAGGTCCGCATCCTTACCGCTGATACCGATGGCTCTGAGGCCAACCTCGGACATCAGGGTAACCAGGCTCTTATTCACCTTGGACAGCACCATCTCAGCCACGTCCAGTGTCTGCTCGTCCGTCACCCGAAGACCGTTGATGAACTGGGACTCAATGCCGAGGCGCGTCAGGTACTTGCTGATCTCCTTTCCGCCGCCGTGCACGATGATGGGCTTCATTCCCACCAGCTTCAGCAGTGCCACATCCTGGATCACATGAAACTTCAGATTTTCATCCAGCATGGCACTTCCGCCGTACTTTACCACGATCTTCGTTCCGTTAAACCGCTTGATATAGGGCAGGGCCTCGATCAGCGTCTGCGCCTTTGCGATCACTGTTTCCATCTGATCATTATTCTTCATAGCAAACCTCGATTCCATAGATTTATTTCGGGATCACTCAGGATCTGTAATCCGCATTGATCTTTACATAGTCATAGGTCAGGTCGCAGCCCCAGGCGGTTGCTTCCACATTTCCCTGATGCAGCTCCACCTCTGCCGTGATCTCCTCCGGCTCCAGGATCTTCAGAGCCTCCTCCTCGGAGAACTCCGGCATGATGCCGCCCTTTACCAGCTTGATGGAGCCTGCCTTACTGCTCATGGTCACATCAACCAGCTCTGTATCATACTCTGCACCGGAATATCCCATGGCACAGATGAGACGTCCCATATTCGCATCCTTACCGAAGATGGCTGCCTTGGTCAGATTTGAGGTGATGATGGCCTTTGCCAGCGTCCTTGCGGTCTCCCGGTCAGGAGCCCCTGTTACATGGGCCGTAAAAAGTCTTGTTGCACCCTCACCGTCCTGAGCCGTCTGTTTTGCCAGATAGGTGCAGACCTCGGTCAGCGCCGCTGTAAAGCTGTCCAGATCATCGCCCTCTGCTTCGATCTTCGGCGCCTGGGACATACCATTTGCCAGAACAAGCACCGTATCATTTGTGGATGTATCTCCGTCCACGGAAACCATATTATAGGTCTCGTCCACCACCTCACGCAGCTTCTGCTGAAGAAGCGCCTTGTCGATGGCCGCATCGCAGGTAATGAAGCAGAGCATGGTTCCCATGTTGGGATGGATCATCCCGGAGCCCTTGCTCATGGCGCCCATGGTACAGGTCACTCCGCCGACCTGAAACTCCACTGCGATCTCTTTCTTGTGTGTATCTGTGGTAAGGATGGCCTCTGAGGCATCCAGAGCCGCCTGACGGCTGCCTGCCAGCTCAGGGATCAGCTTTGCAACGCCCTCCAGAATCACATCCATGGGCAGCTGGAATCCGATGACTCCGGTGGAAGCCACCAGCACCTGTTCTGCCGGAAGCCGAAGGAGCTTACCTGCTTCCTCTGCTGTCCTTTTGGAGTTGGCGAAGCCTTCCTCGCCCGTCGCCGCATTTGCGATGCCTGTATTCACAACCACCGCCTGCGCAGTCTCCTGTTCCATAACCACCTTCCGGTCCCACTTGACCGGTGCGGCATATACGCGGTTCTTCGTAAATGTACCGGCTACCGTTGCAGGAACCTCTGAGTAAATCATTGCCATATCTTTATTGGTCTTTCCCGGCTTGATCCCGGCCCTGAGGCCGGCTGCCTGAAAGCCTTTCGGAGCTGTAACGCCTCCGTCGATCACTTTGATCATATCCAAGTCCTCTCTTATTTTACTTTTATCGTTTTCCATATTTTTCCGAGCTGTTTCCGGCTGTTTCCGAATTTCCTACGGGAATACCGGCGGGAACAGAAGTCCCGTGGTCTCCTCCAGTCCAAACATCAGATTCATGTTCTGAACCGCCTGGCCTGCAGCGCCCTTCACCATGTTATCCAGCGCACCCATGACGATGATGCGGCCGGTTCTCTCATCAATGACAAACCCGATGTCCAGGAAGTTGCTTCCCTCCACCCATCTGGTTTCCGGAACACCGCCCTCACCCAGAAGACGGATAAACGGCTCATTTCCGTAATACTTATTGTAGATCTCTGCGATCTTCTCCGCATCCATGCCCTCTGCCAGCTTTGCATAGCAGGTTGCCAGGATTCCACGGTTCATGGGAACCAGATGCGGTGTGAAGTTGATGAGGATCGGAGATCCGCCGGGCTGTGCAAGGGCCTCTGCGTCTCCTGCATGATATGCATATCCCAGCTGCTCCTCGATCTCCGGTGTATGACGATGGCTTGCGACCGCATAAGCCTTGATGCTCTCATTAACTTCGCAGTACAGGTTGGCTGTCTTGGCGCCTCTTCCTGCTCCGGAGGTACCGGACTTGGCATCCACGATGATGGTATCCGGATCAATGGCATGCTCCTTGACCAGCGGGTACAGAGACTCGATGGAGCAGGTGGTGAAGCATCCCGGATTCGCCAGCAGACGCGCCTTCTTGATATCCTCGCGATTCACCTCACAGAGTCCGTAAACCGCTTCCTCCAGGAAGTTCGGGCTCTTATGCTCGATCTTGTACCACTTCTCATATACGGATACGTCCTTCAGACGGAAGTCCGCCGACAGGTCGATCACCTTTGCCTTGGAAAGGACATCCTCTGTCAGCACCCCTGCCAGATATCCCTGGGGTGTGGCTGTGAAGATCACATCAGCCTCCTCTGCCAGTGCTGCGATATCATCATCCTTGCAGTTATCGTCCGCCAGATCGCGCATATTTCCGTATACAGAGCTGTAGGGCGCGTTCACGTAGCTGCGCGAACCATACCAGACAACCTCTGCATTCGGGTGTGTGTAAAGCAGCCGTGCCAGCTCCTGTCCGGCATATCCGGTGGCACCAATGATTCCGACTTTGATCTTCTTCTCACTCATATCTCATTCCAACTTTCTACTATAAAAATGTATGTTGCCCCGTTCCTTTCCCGCATGGCCGAAAAACCACGGAAATACGGGGAAAACGGCAGGCTAACGTAGTGATTATAGCCCCCTGTGGGAAAAATGGCAAGAACTTTTTCCATTTTATTGAACTTTTTTGCATTTTATACATTATAACCTGAATATTATGCAATATTTTGTATTTTTATACAGAATTAAGGCAAAAAAACTTCTTGCGAAATCTCCTTTTTTATTATAATATGTATGTGTTGTGTTTCCACGGCATTTCGCCGTAAATCATCAATACAACAGAATTCAATATCAGGAGGCCAAAGCTATGGCAAAAGAAAAGGTAGTGCTTGCCTATTCAGGCGGGCTGGACACAACCGCAATCATCCCCTGGCTCAAGGAGAACTATGACTATGAAGTTATCTGCGCCTGCATCGATGTAGGACAGGAGTCCGAGCTGGACGGACTGGAGGAGCGCGCGAAGTACTCCGGAGCTGAGAAGCTGTATATCGTTGACGTGATCGACGAGTTCTGTGATGACTACATCATGCCTACCGTAAAGGCAGATGCAGTTTATGAGTATAAATATCTTCTGGGTACGTCCTTTGCACGTCCCCTGATCGCAAAGAAGCTGGTGGAGATCGCCCGCAAAGAGGGTGCCGTTGCTATCTGCCACGGTGCAACCGGTAAGGGAAATGATCAGCTGCGTTTCGAGCTTTCCATCAAGGCTCTCGCACCGGACATCAAGATCATCGCATGCTGGAGAGATCCCAAGTGGACCTTCGACTCCCGCGAGTCCGAGATCGAGTACTGCAAGAGCAAGGGCATCGACCTTCCCTTTGATGCAAAGCACTCCTACAGCCGTGACAGAAACATCTGGCATATCAGCCATGAGGGTCTGGAGCTGGAGTCTCCCGCAAATGAGCCGAACTACAAGGATCTCCTTGTACTGGGTGTTGCACCCGAGGATGCTCCGGAGGAAGGCGAGTACGTTGAGATGACATTTGAGTCCGGCGTACCGAAGTCCGTAAACGGCAAGGAAATGAAGGTTTCCGACATCATCCGCGAGCTGAATGCTCTGGGCGGAAAGCACGGCGTTGGTATCATCGATATCGTTGAGAACCGTGTTGTAGGTATGAAGTCCCGTGGAGTATATGAGACACCGGGCGGTACCATTCTGATGGAAGCACATAAGCAGCTGGAGGAGCTGGTACTGGATCGTGACACACTGGATTTCAAGCGTCACATCGGCATTAAGTTCGCAGATCTGGTATACGAAGGAAAGTGGTTCTGCCCCCTGCGCGAGTCTCTGCAGGCTTTCGTAGAGAAGACAGACGAGCGTGTAACCGGAACCGTAAAGTTCAAGCTTTACAAGGGCAACATCATCAAGGCCGGAACAACCTCACCGTACACACTCTACTCTGAGTCACTGGCAAGCTTCACAACCGGTGATCTGTATGATCATAAGGACGCAAGCGGATTCATCAACCTGTTCGGACTTTCTATGAAGGTACGTGCAATGCTGGATCAGGAGCGCGAGAACTAAACGCGATGCAAGCGTGACAA
>CADAXW010000002.1:2991-125111 GCA_902792005.1 uncultured Lachnospiraceae bacterium | reverse complement strand
AGTCTTGCACGAAGCTCTGCTGTCTTCTCTTCATAACCGGGGCGTCCCAGAAGTGCAAACATGTTCTTCTTGTAGCTCTCAACACCCGGCTGGTTGAAGGGGTTCACGCCCAGAACATAACCGCTTACGCCGCATGCGAACTCGAACTTGTAGAACAGCTCGCCCAGTGAAAGCTCATCGATGGTATCCATATCGATACGGATATTCGGAACACCGCCGTCCACATGAGCCAGGATGGTTCCGTTCATGGCACATTTGTTGATGAAATCAACGGTCTTTCCGGCGAGATAGTTCAGGCCGTCCAGATCTGTATCCTCCAGTTCCATGGTAACTGTCTTTCTCGGATTCAGGACATTGATAAATGTCTCGAAGTGATTCTTTGTTCCTTCCTGGATGAACTGTCCCAGGGAGTGAAGATCGGTTGTGAAGTCAACGCCTGCCGGGAAGATACCCTTGCCGTCCTTGCCTTCGCTCTCGCCGTAAAGCTGCTTCCACCACTCGGTTACATAGTGCAGTGCCGGCTCGAAGTTACCAAGGATCTCCATGCCAAGGCCTTTCTCATGCAGTACATTTCTGACTGCTGCATACTTCATGGCATCGTTGTCATCAAAGTCATTCTCCAGACAGTACTTCCGTCCGTTTGCAGCACCCTCCATCAGCTTGTCCAGATCAGCGCCGGATACAGCGATGGGAAGAAGGCCTACAGCGGTGAGTACGGAGAAACGTCCTCCTACATCATCCGGTACTACGAAGGTCTCATAGCCCTCGGAGTTTGCCAGTGTCTTAAGTGCTCCCTTCTCCTTATCGGTGGTTGCATAGATACGCTTTGCAGCCTCTTCCTTGCCGTACTTCTTCTCCAGCATATGCTTGAACAGACGGAATGCTACGGAACACTCGGTTGTAGTTCCGGACTTGGAGATTACATTTACGGAGAAATCACGATCACCGATCACATCGCAGAGCTCGCTGATATAAGTACTGCTGATGTTATTTCCACAGTAGTAGATCTCCGGTGTCTTGCGGATGGACTTGTCTACCATGTTGTAGAAGCCATGACGCAGTGCCTCGATGGCTGCACGGGCTCCCAGATAGGAACCGCCGATACCGATCACAAGAAGGATATCGGAATCACTCTGGATCTTGGCTGCTGCCTTCTTGATCCGGTCAAACTCTTCCTTGTCATAATTTACCGGGAGGTCGATCCAGCCCAGGAAATCATTTCCCTCGCCGGTCTTCTCAACCAGTGTCTTCTTTGCCGCGATCACGCGGTCCTTCATTGCTGCGACATCTGCATCTGCAGCAAGTGCTTTCGTGTTACTGAAATCAAATGAAATCTTCTGTGTCATATCATGTATCCCTCCAGTTTCTGGTTAAAATCATTCCCTGTTATAATACCATTTCAGAGGTGTTCTTTCAATCAAAACTTCCTATTTTATGCCATATATGTTAGAATGAGAGTCGCAGGTTTGCGACGCGGAGCAGCAAGCCTGTTTCCTATCCTGCTCCGCCGGAAGAGGAAAATCAAAATGAAGAAAATCGTTCTGACCGGCGGCGGTACTGCCGGACATGTCACACCGAACATCGCCCTCCTTCCCAGACTGAAGGAGATGGGGTATGAAATCTCATATATCGGAACCTATGATGGAATCGAAAAGAAACTGATCGAAGAGGCCGGGATTCCCTATTACGGTATATCCTCCGGCAAGCTGCGGCGCTATTTCAGCGTGCGTAATTTCTCCGATCCCTTCCGCGTGATCAAGGGCTTTCGCCAGGCAAAGAAGCTGATGAAGACACTTCGCCCGGATGTGGTCTTCTCCAAGGGAGGCTTCGTAAGCGTTCCCGTGGTTCTTGCCGCCGGGAAAAAGAAGATCCCCATTGTGATCCATGAGTCGGATATGACTCCCGGCCTTGCGAATAAGATCGCGCTTCCCAAGGCAACCCGGATCTGCTGCAACTTCCCGGAAACTGCAGACAGCTTCCCTGACGGCAGAGCCACCGTAACCGGCACTCCCATCCGGAAGGAACTCTATCACGGAGATCCGGAGAAGGCCATGAAGTTCTGTGGTTTTGCAGAGAAGCGTCCCACCATCCTCGTGATCGGAGGAAGTACCGGAAGTGCAGCCGTGAACGGCGCAGTCTGGAGCGCTCTGGACCAGCTTCTCGCAGAATATAATGTGATCCATATCTGCGGAAAGGATAAAACGGATGCTTCCAAAAACGGCCTCCCGGGCTATGCACAGTTCGAGTATGTGAAGCAGGAGCTGGCCGATCTCTTTGCGCTGGCTGACCTGATCATATCCCGTGCCGGTGCCAATGCCATCTGTGAGCTGCTGGCACTCCGGAAGCCCAACATCCTGATCCCTCTCTCCAAGGCGCAGAGCCGTGGTGACCAGATCCTGAACGCCCGCTCCTTTGAAAAGAGCGGCTACAGCAAGGTGATCGAGGAAGAGGAGCTGACGACCGAGGTACTGATCAATGCGGTGCATGAAGTGAATCGGGAGAAGGATAAATACATCGAAGCCATGTCCCATAACAAGGAGAAGGACGCCATCACCATCATCACGGAAATGATCGACTCCCTGGTACCACAGAAGTAACTCGCGATCATGGACAAACCGCGCCGGAATACCGAAGTCGGAATCTAAGAAAAGCGGAAGTATGAAGATATCACTCATACTTCCGCTTTTCTCTGTTTCATATTATTTCGACCTTACATCAGCCTCCGGCTCTGAGTGCCAGATTCCTCAGGATCTCGTTCTTGTAATGATCATCCTGTGCTACATCCTCGATACGAATGATATAACTGGTAGTAACCGTCTTGCCGGCCTTTTTTTCTACCTTAAAGTTGATCTCCAGGGTTATCTTGGAATAATTCATCTGATTATCCTGTCCGTTTTCCGGCTCCAGCTTCAGGTCAACATCCATTGCATAGGCAAATACCTCATAGGTTCCTGACTGACCGTCATCGGACTCATCGATGGTTTCTACCACCCATGCATTTCCGTCACCGGCCTTTTCCATCATGGTTCCGAAGGTACAGTTATAACCGGGCACCTTCGCCTTCTTATAGGTCTCTGCAAGCTCATGCTTACTGGACTGGAAGGTGGACTGGAACCACTCTTGCAGCGGGTACTTCATTGAACCCGGAAGAACGAGATAAACCACAACCAGGGCAGCGATAGCAATGATGATACCGAAAATGATACGCATTATTCGATTTCCCATAATCTCTCTCCTTACTATTCTTTTCTTTGCTTTTTCGTTTTTATCTAAATGTAATTTAGAACAGTTCCTTTTCCAGCTGATAGATATATGCCTCTATCGCCTGCATACGCTTTGTGTACTCCGTACGTCCTGCATCTGTCTTACATCGACGGATCTTCGGCTTGTTGATCCTGTAATACTCCTTGATCCTGTAGTACGCACGCTTGTAACTTGCCTCATCATCCAACGCCGTCGCCATGCAGTCCCACATGATTCCGAGGGCACCTACCTCATCCAAAAGGTCTGCGTCCATGACGATCTTACATTCCAGAGACAGATCCTTCTCTGTATCCTTGTCATTGTGCAGGAGAATGATCTCTCCGACTCTGGTGATGGTCTCCGGATCGATGCCAATGGAATCCAGATACTCCACCGCGATCTCCGCACTCACCTCTTCATGGGGACGATTCTCATCCCATCCCACATCATGAAGCAGTGCAGACAGCACAATAACGTCCAGGTTACCCCCAAGCTTTGCCTGCAGTCGGATTGCCCACCGATACACACGCATGATATGCTCAAAGCGGTTTCTGAACGGGTACAGATTCGGCCGGTTATTCTCAGCCGTTTTCTGTTTCACAAATTCAATTACTTCTGCATAATTCATATGTTGCCAACCCCTCATCATCCCACATTTCCGCCGGTTTCTCCATCCGTCAAAAACGCGCAATGATTAAGCGCCCATAGAATGGGTGCAATAATCTATCTGTCATATAATATCACTTTTTTGCACTAATTACCACATCTATTTTAACATTTATGCACTTTTCACAGTTTTTTTCTACAATGCACAACGAGTGTCTAAAGAAAAAAAGATGACAGTTCTGATCCCTGTCATCCAATCCGTTTTTTTATGCCGCGCGGCCAGCTTTGAAACGCATCCATGAGCGTTACCATGGCAGCCAGCTCAGTCCAGGCACCCTCACGGCACACAAGGAGGTTCTGCTTAGTGCTGCTTTGTTCCCAACCTGACACGGTTCACAGATTCCTGTCGCGTAAGACCCAAACATCAACGCCGCTTACCTTGGGCAGCCCCACAGAATACGATCCGGGGCCGGCCATCACCCCTGCTATAGCGGATTGCAGGTACAGGGCACCGCTAACTCCCCGGCTGCGCGGTGCTTCTAGTATATAGAAATGTACCAGTGAAGTCAAGCAGGTTTTCTCACGGCAGTATGGTCTTGTTTCCCGTGCTCCCCTTCTCCGTCCGAAGCCGGGCAAAAAAATTCTTCAGTTCTTTGGAGGCGCTTTCCTCCAGGAGTCCGGTTTCCACCTGGACCTGATGGTTAAATTCAGACATCTCAAGCAGGTTCAAAACCGACCCGGCACAGCCGGCCTTCGGGTTCATGGCACCCATCACCACCCGTGGGATCCGTGCCTGAACAATGGCTCCCGCACACATCTGGCAGGGCTCCAGAGTAACATACATGGTGCATTCCTCCAGCCGCCAGTCTCCCATGGCCTCCGTTGCCTCCCGGATGGCCAGGATCTCCGCATGCGCCAGCACACTGTGATCCTGATTCCTTCGGTTATAGCCGGTTCCGATCACCTGGCCCCCATGGACGATAACACAGCCGATGGGTACATCGCCTCCTTCAGCCGCACGCCGGGCCAGCTCCAGCGCCTGTTCCATATACTTAAGGTCCTCTGCCCTCTCCTCTTCTGTATAAAGTTCTTCCGTTTCCGAATAGAGACGGCTCATTTCTTATTCCTGCTCCTTTCAACCGACATCTGCCTCTCATCCCGGCATCTGCCTCTCATCTCCACATCAGCCCTTTCATTCCGGCATGTGTTTCTTCACTGCCCTGATTCCGGCAGAAGATCCGACAGTTCTGCAAACTGCGCCAGGGAAAGGGTCTCTCCCCGTACGGTCAGAGGAAGCCCCATCTTTGTCAGTGCTGCCTCCGCCTCCTCTTTGCTTATCCCAAGCGAGGGATCATTTCTCAGTCCGTTCACCAGAGTCTTTCTTCTTTCATTAAAGGAGGCCCGGATGATCCGGAACATCTGTCCGTCATCCTTCACCTGTACCGGTGCTTCCTTTCTCCGGGTCAGCCGGATCACGGCAGATCCCACAGCCGGCCGGGGCATAAAGCAGTTGGGCGGTACATTTGCGGCCAGATAGGTATCCGCATAGTACTGCACTGCAAGAGACAGAGCCCCGTAGATCTTGCTTCCCGGTTCTGCTGCCATCCGGTCCGCCACCTCCTTCTGCACCATGACCGTGATGGATTCGGCGGGAACTCCGCCCTCCAGAAGTGCCATGATGATGGGGGTGGTGATATAGTAAGGCAGATTTGCCACGATCTTGCAGGTTTCGGCATCGCCGATCAGTTCCCGGATGTCCGTTTTCAGGATATCCTGATTGATCACGGTAACATTTTCATACGAAGAAAGGGTCTCTGCCAGGATCGGGAGAAGCTTCTCATCGATCTCCACGGCATATACCCGTCCGGCTGCCTCCGCCAGATACTGCGTCAGGGTTCCGATGCCCGGCCCGATTTCCACCACCGTATCCTCTTTAGAAATATCAGCCGCGAGAAGGATCTTCCGGATCACATGGTCGTCGATCAGAAAGTTCTGACCAAACCGTTTCTGAAACCGGAAATCATGCTTTTGTATGGTCTGTATCGTAACCTTCGGGTTACTGAGTTTTTCCTTATCGTCCATTTTTTTCTTTCTTAATCTTTCTTATCTGTTCTATCTGTTCTATCTGTTAGTGGCAGCCTCATCCCGGTACAGCCGGCAGGCGTTGTTCCAGGTTGTTTCCGCCACTTCCTCTTCGCTGATCCCCTTGATCTCCGCGATCCTCTGAATAACCACATCCAGATTTGAGGAATCATTCCGGGCGCCTCTTCTTCCCTCCGGGGCCAGATAGGGGCAATCGGTTTCCAGCACCAGATGGGTCAGAGGAATGGCTTCCACCACATCGGGAAGCTTTCTGCTGCCCGGACGGGTCACAACCCCTCCGATGCCTAAAAAGAAGCCCATCTTCACAAAGCGCTCAGCCATTTCCCGGCTATAGGAGAAGCAGTGGATCACGCCTCCCAGCTCGCCGGCCTTTTCCTCTTCAAGGATCCTGTAGGTATCCTCCGCCGCGTCCCTGGAATGGATCACGACGGGCAGGCCCGCTTCCCTCGCAATGGCGATCTGTCTACGGAAATATTCCTTCTGCCGCTCCTTCTCCTCGTCAAGATCCACCTCCGCAGGGATCTTGTAATAGTCCAGTCCGATTTCGCCGACCGCAGCGATCTCCTTTTTTCCCTTGTGCCTGCTCCCCTTGATCCAGGTGTCCAGCCCTGCCATAATGGCGATCTTTTCCAGATCCCAGGGAGATGCCTTATGAACATTGGAGGGATGGATCCCGGCAACCGCCACATGACGGCTGTCCTGCCTGGCCATTTCCACCGCAGCCACCGAAGAAGGGTAGTCGCAGCCGATGACGGCATCCCTCAGAACGCCTGCCGCAGTGATCTTCTCCATCACCTCCGGAAGATCCTTTGAGAAATCCGTGAAATTGTAATGCGTATGTGTGTCATAGATCCGCATCCTGACACCTCCATTCCCATAATCTTCTCTTGTTTTTTAAAGGTGACTCCACTATAATGGGTAGATAGATTCACCGCCCGAGGTACATTATAACAGACACCGGACGGTTTTACCAAAGGAATCGGAGGAAAACAAATGATCAATACATTTTACAAGGAAATGACAGGAAAGGAATCTGTCATCCGTCAGTTTTTTGATTACAGCCGAAAGCGGGCAGCAGAGCTGGGACCGGACAGTGTCCTGAACTTCTCCATCGGGAATCCATCCGTACCCGCACCGGACAGTGCAACCGAGGCCATGCAGACACTGCTTCGGGAAGAGGATCCGGTAACTCTCCATGGCTACAGCCCCACTCTGGGCCAGCCTTCCACCAAGGCAGCCATCGCGGAGTCCCTGAACAAGCGGTTCGGAATGAATTATAAGGCAGAACACATCTTCCCCACCTCCGGTGCGGCAGGTGCACTTTCCCACGCACTTCGCGCCGTGACAAAGGCTGGAGATACCGTCATTACATTTGCGCCCTACTTCCCGGAATACATACCCTATGTGACCGGCACCGGCGCAAAGCTTGCTGTCGTACCGGCAGACACCACCTCCTTCCAGATCAACTTCGAAAAGCTGGAGGAGCTCTTTACCGAAAATGTAGCGGCTGTCCTGATCAACTCACCCAACAACCCGTCGGGTATCGTCTATACAACGGAGACCATCACCCGACTGGCGGAGCTGATGCAAAGGAAGCAGGAGGAATACGGACATGAGATCTTCCTGATCACAGACGAACCCTACCGTGAGATCGTCTTTGAAGGAACCGACTCCCCCTTCGTATCCAGCTTCTATGATAATTCCATCTGCTGCTATTCCTTCAGCAAATCCCTTTCCCTTCCGGGTGAGCGTATCGGTTATCTGGCCGTAAACCCCAGGGCTGTGGACGCTGACAAGCTGGTTCCCATGTGCGGACAGATCTCCCGGTTCACCGGACATAACTGTCCCTCTTCTCTGATGCAGAGGGCTATAGAGCCGGTGCTCTACGAGACCAGCGACCTTTCCATTTATGAGGTCAATGCAAAGCTGCTCTATGAAGCACTTGTTAAGATCGGATACAGTGTGGTACGCCCCGGCGGAACCTTCTATATGTTCCCGCAGTCCCCCATTCCGGATGCCAACGAATTCTGCTGGACCGCCGCAAAGGAGCTGGGACTGATCATCGTTCCGGGAGACTCCTTCGAGTGTCCGGGACATTTCCGGATCTCCTACTGTGTTCCCACGGAGCAGATCCAGCGGGCGATCCCCCTGTTCGAAGAATTATTTAATCGATACCGTTAAGCATGAGAAAACTTGTATTTTCCCATTAAATTCGGTATAATCAAGAAAGTTTTTAGCACGATCAACTTTGGAGGTAAGTAACCAATGGACATTACAAACGAGGCAGAGAAGGCTCCAAAGCGCTACGCGGGCATTCTTGTACACCCCACCTCATTCCCCAGCCCCTACGGCATCGGTGATCTGGGACGCGGCGCTTATGACTTTATCGACTTCCTGGAGCGGTCAGGAATGACTGCATGGCAGGTTCTGCCCCTGGGTCATACCGGTTTCGGAGATTCGCCGTATCAGCCCTTCTCCTCTTTTGCCGGACAGCCCTATATCATTAGCCCGGACCATCTGAAGGAGCTGCACCTTCTCTATGACAGCGACTTTAGTGACATGCCGGCCTGGAACCCTGAAAACATCGACTACGGTGACGCCATTGCATTTAAGACAAGACTTCTGCAGCAGGCCTATGACCGTTTTCGTGATCCCGAGATCCATGACGGCTTCTCGGAAAATGAAACACTTATGCAGCAATACGAGGTATTCTGCGCAAACAACGAATGGCTTTCCGACTACGCCCTTTTCATGGCCGGAAAGGATTATCACGAGGGTGCGCCCTGGTATCTGTGGGAGGACGATCTGAAGAATCCCAACAAGGCACAGCGGGCCGCCTGGGAAAAGAAGCTTGAGGTTGAGATCGGATACTATAAGTTCATCCAGTTCCTGTTTTACTATGAATGGATGAAGGTGAAGAGCTACGCCAACGAGCGGGGCATTTCCATCATCGGAGACATCCCTATTTTTGTTGCCTGGGACAGCGTTGATGTCTGGGTACACAAGAAGCTGTTCTGCCTGGATTCCGATGGATATCCCACCGTGGTAGCGGGTGTGCCGCCGGATTATTTCTCAGCCACCGGACAGCTGTGGGGCAACCCCCTTTACAACTGGAAGGAGCATACAAAGACACGGTACGAATGGTGGTTCAAGCGGATCCGTCATCAACTGACACTGACCGACTTCCTCCGCATTGACCATTTCCGCGGCTTTGATAAATACTGGGCTATTCCCTACGGTGAGCAGACCGCCATCAAAGGAAAATGGGTTGAGGCTCCGGGTGAGAATTTCTTCACCATGCTGGAAGCAACGCTTGGTTATCACATGCCCATCATCGCCGAAGACCTTGGCGAGATCGATCATTCCGTGATCGAGCTCCGCGACCGGTTCGGCTTCCCGGGTATGAAGATCCTGCAGTTCGCCTTCGAGAATCCGAACGAGAACCTCTTCCTGCCCCACAATCATATCAGAAACTGTGTATGCTACACCGGAACCCATGATAATGACACAACACTTGGCTGGTACAAGAATGCCTACGAGGCATCCCGCGACAAGCTGCGCCGGTACTACAGCACCGACGGAAAGGACATCTGCTGGATCATGATCCGCGCATGCTTTGGCTCCGTTGCCAACATGGCCATCGTTCCCATGCAGGATATTCTGGAGCTGGATTCCTGGGCACGTTTCAACACCCCCGGCGTAGGCAGCGGAAACTGGTCCTGGCGTTATCAGCAGAAGGATTTGACGGAACATCTGGCCAGCCGGCTCTTTGAGACTGCGAAAATGTTCGGCCGTTAATCCGGAAAGGAAAGTGGTGCTATATGATTCGTCTATTCTTTGCGATGCTTTGGACGATCCTGGCCTTAATCTTCTCTCTGCCGTTACATTTGTACTGGAAGCATTTCGAGAAGAAGGATCCCCCCAGGCGCTGGCAGAAATCCTGGAAATATGTCCGCGGATTCTTTCGCGGAGTCATCTTCTTCGCGGGCACGAAGATCGAGGTCCGGGGAGCGGAAAACATTCCCGAAGATCAGGCAGCACTCTTTGTTGCAAACCACAGAAGCTACTTTGATATCATCATCCTTCAGACCCTGTCCAAAACTCCCATGGGGTTTGTGGCAAAGAAGGAATTCCGTTCCTTCCCGCTCCTGCCTCTTTACATGGAGGACATCGGAAGTCTCTTCCTGGATCGGGAAAATGTACGTGAAAGTCTGAAGACCATCACAGAGGGAACCAACCGATTGTCACAGGGGCTTTCCCTGGGGCTTTTCCCTGAAGGAACCCGGAATCACACGGATCAGCTTCTTCCCTTCAAACCGGGAGGATACCGCATGGCGGAGAAGTCCGGATGCCCCATCATCCTGACGGCATCAACGAACTTCGGCAAGATCTTCGAGGAGAACAAATTCCATGCGCTCCGCCGGAGACACGTCATCATCGAGTTTGACAAGCCGGTATATCCGTCAAAAATGGAAAGAGAAGAACGAAAGGCCTTCTACGACAGCATTCCCAACCGGATCCAGGAAATGCTGGATTCCCACAAAAAGTAACATGAAACAGCATGAGACAGCATGAATTATCATGAACTATGACAGAAACACGAAATAGAATTTATCGGAGGAACACCCCATGAGTCCATGGATCATCATTTTAATCATACTCGGCGTCGTGATCGCCGGTATTGTTGTTCTCTACTTTGTAGGAAACAAAATGCAGAAGAAGCAGCTGGATCAGAAGGAACAGATCAATGCAGCTGCGCAGCCCACATCAATGTTCATCATTGACAAGAAGATAATGCCTATACGGGACGCCAAGCTTCCGAAGATGGTCATGGATCAGCTTCCGAAGCGTTATCAGAAGGCAAAGGTTCCCATCGTAAAGGCCAAGGTCGGCCCCCAGGTGGTAACCCTCATCGCAGATGATGCGATCTATGAGGATATCCCGAAGCACGGCGAGGTAAAGGCCATGGTCAGCGGTATCTACCTGATCGGTGTAAAGACCCTGCATTCCAAGACAAGGAAAATGCAGCAGCAGGAAGAGCTGGACGCGAAGGGCAAGAAAAAGAAAGGCTCCCTTCGTTCACGTATGGCCAAGAAGCAGGTGGAATATCAGAAATCTCTGTCAGCCGAGTTAGAGAACCGGAAGACAAAGGAAGCCGAAAAAGCCGAAAAGGCAAAGAGAAAAGCAGACGAGGCGAGGGCAAAGAAAATTGTCGACTAATGATCAGACAAACAGAAAGGGACTGCAGCTGGTACTGGCAACAGTCCCTCTTCTTATCTCATTTGCAGTATCCATCATATCCTACTTTGCAGCCGTTTTTATCCGCAGTGTCTTCTTCCGTGAGGAGCTCTCCGTAGACAGCACCTCAAACGACGGACTGATCTATCTCATCAGCTATACCATGCTGATCGTGATCTTCGGCTTCTGGTACACCATGATCCTGCAAAACCGGGCTCCTGTGGAGGATGTGAAGGCTTCCACTCCAAAGCGCTGGAATCCGGTTAAATACTGGATGACGCGTCTTCCCATCCTGCTCCTTCTGGGCTTTGGTCTGCAGGTCTTTTTCAGCGCGCTCATTTCCATTCTGTCCACGGCAGCACCGGACTTCTTTTCCTCCTATAAGGAGCTGATCCAGTCCATGTCCGGAGTCGAGGTCAGCTGGATGACAAAGCTGTCTGTCTGCCTTCTGGCGCCCATCGCTGAAGAGCTTCTTTTCCGAGGAGTCTCCCTGAATTACGCAAAGAACGCGCTTCCGATCAAGACAGCCATCCTGTTACAGGCAGTGCTCTTCGGCATCTACCATCTGAACCTGATCCAGTTCTTCTATGCCACAGTGGCAGGTCTCATCCTTGGTATGCTGGCACATCAGGCCGGAAGCATCATCCCGGGAATTGTTCTGCACGTCATCATCAATGCCAGTGCATACTTTCTCCCGTCTGTCTTCATTGACAATATACCAAAGGCCTCTCTCAGTGCGGTCCTTGGCGCAGCAGTCGTGATCCCCTGCTGCATCCTCATGTTCAAAAAACCGAAGAAGAAAAAAACAAAAGAAAAGCCAAAAGAAAAGGTGTGACCGCGTTGTCACACCTTTTTTCTGATTAATGTCTTCTATATGCCATCTCGATCAGCTCCGGCACATACTCGGCCATGGGATGGCCTGCGTGCTCCATCAGCATGGGATACATACTGATGGACGTATGTCCCGGGATCGTGTTGATCTCATTGAATACCACCCGATTTGTTCCTTCTTCCAGGAAGAAATCCACACGGGCCAGCCCGAAGCAGTCGCATGCTCTGTAGATCGCAAGGGCCGCCTCACGGAATTCATCCGCCTTCCCCTCCGGAAGCTCCGGATCTACAACGGTCTTGGAGTCGGCATTATTGTACTTCGCATCATAATCATAGAACTCCGCTGCTGCTATGATCTCTCCCACACCGGTTGCATAGGTATTTCCTCTGTATCCGAATACGGCACACTCGATCTCCCGTCCGTTTATGGTTTCTTCCACCAGGATCTTGGAGTCATGCACTGCAGCCAGCTTCAGGCCGCTGATCAGCTCCTGACGGTTGTGAGCCTTGGAGATTCCCACGGAGGAACCTGCATTTGACGGCTTAATGAACATCGGATACTTTCTTTCCTTCTCGATCCTTTCCACCACCGCATCCATATCCTCCAGCTCCCAGGAGCGCACCGGCACATAGGCCGCCTGCGGGATATGAATACTGTCTGCGATCACCTTCGTGAAGAACTTGTCCATGGTGATGGCACCGGACAGCGGACCGCAGCCTACATAAGGCAGATTCGCCGTCTCAAAAATTCCCTGGACCGTTCCGTCCTCTCCCCAGAGTCCATGCAGCACCGGAAATGCCACATCAATCGTAACCTTCTTTATCTCGTCTCCCCTGACGAGGTACAGCGTATGATCCGTTTCCGGAGAAAGCACCGCATGGGTTTCACTGTTCCTCCAGCTCCCATCCTCCAGAGATTCCAGGGACGGAGCCTGAAGCCATGCTCCCTCCTTCGTGATCCCGACCAGGATCTGTTCATACCGGTCCTCCGGGATTGCCTTTGAAACCGTGGCCGCAGAAACAACAGAGACGTCATGCTCTGAAGATCTTCCTCCAAAAACTACCATTACCGTTTTTCTCATTTCCAATATCCTCCAACTATGCTTCCTCTAAGTTGTATATTTCATCCAAGCCAGATGTTTCACCTATGCTATATAATTCATCTATGCAGAGACCGTGACAAGATAAATATGCTTCGCACCTGCCCGGAGCAGCACATCCGCGCATGCATCCGCCGTGGCTCCCGTAGTAAGGATATCATCCACCAGCAGTACCGTGGGCGGAGGTGTTTCTCCTCCTGCCTGAAAAGCTGCTCTCAGGTTTAGGGCACGTTCTTCACGGGACAGTTTTTTCTGTGCCACCGTATCTTCAGCCCGAAGCAGGAGATCCTCCCGCACCGGAATTCCAAGCTTCTTTGACATGGCCCTTGCTATGAGTCCCGCCTGATTATATCCTCTTTTCCGCAGTCTGTGCGGATGTACAGGCACAGGCACGAGACAGTCCGCGTCCAGAGCCTTCAGTTCCTCATGAAAATGTTCTGCCAGTAGTCCTCCGTAAAACTCCGCGTACTCCGCCCGGCCGTGATATTTTAATGCCGTCAGAGCATCCGACACCGGCGGGACATACTGCAACAGCGGAAATGCGCGCCGGAAGAGATGCTTCTTCCTTGCACAGTCCCCGCAGTACTCCGCTTCCTCCCGTTCCACGGTTTTCCCGCAGCAAAAGCACCGCGGTTCCGTGATCCACGGCAGTCTCTTAAGACACTCCGGGCACGCACCCCTTCTACCAAAGGGAAGGACCCGGTCGCACACGCTGCACCGCGGTGGAAAAAGAATATCAAGACCAGATGCCAGGTTCATGTTCCTCCTTGATCCGAAGCGTAAGTGTGGTATACCGCCGCTGCTCGCTCTCATTGTCGATCATGCGGTTGATCATGTTCAGATTACCCACCATTACCACCATTTCCTTCGCCCTGGTCACTGCCGTATACAGCAGGTTCCGATTCAGCAGCTTATCCGGCCCAGAGAAAAGGGGAATGATCACTGCAGGATACTCGCTTCCCTGGGATTTATGGATGGTAATGGCGAAGGCATGCTCCAGCTCGTCCACCATCTGGAACGGATATCTGGCGACACGGCCATCATCAAATCTGACCTCCAACGCTTCATCAAACTCATTTACTTCTGTGATCCTTCCCATGTCACCATTGAAAACGCCGACCCCGACCTCTTCCACATAGGATGTCTCCTTTGACGCCGGAATCTTCCATTCCAGCTTATAATTATTCCTGATCTGCATCACCTTATCTCCCTCGCGGAAGATAACGTCGCCAAACTCCTTCTCCCTTTTTCCTCTGGACTTGGGATTCAGCGTTCTCTGCAGCCTCTTATTCAGCGCCTCCACACCCAGCTCCGTTTTCCGCATGGGTGTCAGTACCTGGATCTCTTCCGCAGCCACCCCCAGATATCCGGGCAGGTTTCTTGTAAGCAGAACCTCCAGCTCCGCTCCTGTGGCTATGGAGCCGGAACGGGGAATAAAGAAGAAATCCTTATTCTTGTTATCCAGAGTGATATGCTCTCCGTTCTTGATCTTATGCGCATTTTCGATGATCATGCTTTCCTCGGACTGCCGGAAAATGGTGGTCAGCGTCGTTACGGGGAAGCAGTCACTGGCAATAATGTCATGCAGTACATTTCCGGCTCCCACCGAAGGCAGCTGATCGATATCCCCCACCAGGATCAGCCTGGTCCCATAGGGGATTGCCAGAAGAAGGGCATGAAACAGATTTGCATCCAGCATGGAGGCCTCGTCGATGATCACGGCGTCGCACTCCAACGGACACTCCTGATTTCTTGCGAAGTAAGGCCGGTGGCTTTCTCCCCCCGGTTCCCCGGAGAACTCCAGAAGCCGGTGAATGGTTCTGGCCTTTTTCCCGGTGGATTCCGTGATCCTTTTTGCGGCGCGTCCCGTGGGAGCTGCCAGCTCCACCTCCATACCACTGTTTTCAAAATATCGGATCAGAGCGTTGATAATGGTGGTCTTACCGGTTCCCGGTCCTCCTGTGATCACCGCAACTCCGGAGCAGATCGAATTCTCCACAGCACGTCTCTGCACCGGATCCAGCGAGATGGAAAGCTCCTGCTCCACTGCCCGGATGGCCCGATCCAGCTCGTCCCGGGGCGTTTCATGGGTGAGGCAGAGACCGGACAGAAGCCTTGCGCTCTGCTGCTCATTATGATAATTCCACCAGGTATATACTGCTGTAAAGGAAGGACTCTCCGGATCCCCCTCCGGAGATACATGCTTTAACACAAGCTTCCGATTCATGCTCATGTCCAGCAGTTCATCCGTGACACGTTCCTGAAAGGTCTCCCAGTTGCAGTCCATGTTCATGGCCTGATAGGTCTCCCGCAGGAGTTCTTCCTCGGGCAGGAAGATATGTCCGTCGTTCATCGCCTGTGTCAGCACAAACAGGATGGCGGATTGCAGACGAAAAACACTGTCCGGATCAATGCCGACAGCCGCTGCGATCTCATCTGCCCGTCGGAAACCGATTCCCGGAACATCCTCGATCAGACGATATGGATTTTCCTTGATCACGGAGTAGACATCCTTACCATAGACTTCGTAGATCTTCATCGCAAGATTTGCGTGGATGCCGTATTTTATGAGGTAAATGACCACCTCTTGATATTCATGATTTTCCTGATAGGATATGGCGATCTGCTGTGCCAGCTTCGGGCTGATGCCCTTTACCTCTGCCAGCCGCTCCGGTTCCTCCTCGATGATCCGAAGCGTATCCTCGCCGAATTTTTTCACTATGCTCTTTGCCCGGATCTCTCCGACGCCCTTTACCATTCCGGAGGAGAGATACTTCTGGATCCCCAGAAGATCTGCGGGCATGGAGAGCTCAAAGCTTTTTACCTGAAACTGAAGATCATACTGAGGGTGATTCACATAGTCACCCTCCGCCTGGATATACATTCCCTCATAGACCCCGGCCAGGGTTCCAACAAAGACCTCGTCCCCCTCCGTAGTCTCAACGGAAAAGACCGTGTAACCGGTCTCTTCGCTTCTGTATATGATTCTTTCGATATATCCTTCGCGCACCATTGTACTTCAGGCTCCAGCTGTTATTTCTCATCGTCAATAAACTCTACATATTTTCCGGTGCCGATGGCGACTGCAGAAAGCGGATCCTCCGCTGTCATGGTGGTGATCCCCGTCTTCTCTTCGATCAGCTGCTCCAGTCCGTGAAGGAGAGCGCCCCCTCCTGTCAGGACGATGCCTCGATCCGCGATATCCGCTGCCAACTCCGGCGGAGTCTTCTCCAGTACGGCATGAACCGCCTCAACGATCTGGCTTGTAGGCTCACGCAGCGCTTCCTCCGTCTCATCCGAGGTGATCATAACGGTCTTAGGAAGACCGCTTACCACATCCCGTCCTCTGATATCCATGGAAATGTTCTCCGGCCGCTTATAGCAGGTCCCCACATTTATCTTCACTTCCTCTGCGGTACGCTCACCGATCAGAAGCTTATGCGTCTTTCTCACATAACGCATGATGGCCTCATCAAAATCCTCGCCTGCAACCTTGATGGACTGGCTGACCACTGCCCCGCGCATGGAGATCACGGCGATATCCGTGGTTCCTCCGCCGATATCCACCACCATATTACCCATGGGGCGGACAATGTCGATGCCTGCTCCGATGGCCGCTGCTATCGGTTCCTCAATGATGGTAACATCTCTGGCTCCAGCATTGTAGGTTGCCTCTTCCACGGCTCTTTTCTCTACCTCAGTAACTCCGGAGGGAACACAAACACAGATCCGGGGACGGCGTCCGAAGAAATTACGTCCCACTGCCTTCCGGATGAAGTATTTCAACATCTTCTCCGTGGTTGTATAATCCGAAACCACGCCATGACGAAGGGGACGGATCGCGATGATATTTCCGGGTGTACGTCCCAGCATGAGCCGTGCTTCCTCACCGATCTCAACGATCTTCTCCAGGTCCTTATCGTACGCTACGATAGAAGGCTCCCTCAGAACCACGCCCTTACCTTTCACATATACCAGAATACTCGCGGTACCAAGATCGATACCGATGTCTGCGCTTGCCATTGTATATCCTCCTAAATCCTCTAATCCTGTGCAATACGGAGCAAGACTGCCACAGCCTCTGATCCGTCGATCCATTCAACCGGGATCTCCGTCACATCATAGATCCCGCTGAACTCATTGATATATCTGCGCCATTTCCGGATACCCTTCTTCTCCACAGGTTTTTCATGCAGGGTTCCGGGATAGCTTTCAAACTCTTCCTTGCCCTCCGGAACGATCCGGCGGGAATCCTGTCCCACAAAATCAAAGCCCAGCTGACGATTCAGCGCAGTATTCGAGAAGAGAACTCTTCCGCTGTCCTTTGCCTTAATAAACATATGAATGGACAGCTGGTGGAACAGCTCCAGCAGGTCCCGGCCGGAACCGGTTCCGTTCCTCATTCCCTTCTTGTAGGAAATATGCTCTGTCATGATCTGTCCGATCATCTCTGCAAAGACGATCTCCGATCTTGTCCATATCCTCTCTCTTCTGGTCTCAAGGAACACGATCTTTCCTATGGACTTCTCATTTATACGGATTGGGTAGATGATCGCCGCCCGGGCAAAGCCCTGGAACACACTTACGCGGATGCGGTTTGTCATGGACTTTTGATCCACCACATAGCCTTCCTCTGCGATATTCTTCCTCTCATCCTCGGCAAAGGCCTCGAAATTGATCTCCTTCGGTCTCGTCCCATCAAAGCTTACATAGTCCTCTATCGTTCCAAAGCTTCCGGTAGAGCCGTTACGCATCATCAGAAAGGCGTAATCGACATCCAGTACATTTTTCGCCTCCTGAAGGATCATATGAATCGAGTTTGTATCATCACTATGGATCATCGGATTCAGCTTTGAGATCACTGCCTTCTGCTGCTGTTCAAATTCAAGAAGCTTCTCCAGTTCTTTTTCCCGCTGATTTCGTCTGCTGCTGATCACGGTCCTCTGAATATAACCGCTTACCAGCTCTGCCAGACGACACTGCACTCTGGAGGCGATCCTAAGGGCAGCTGACTGGGACTTATCATGAGCGCAGAGCATCCAGGTTGCCAGATGCACTCCGTTTACCATGAGGGGCACTGCCGATACCCGGCTGTCCGGATTCCCGTTCTCCAATTCCATATACACTGCCTGATCCTGCATCAGTGCAGACCGCTTGATGGTATCAAAAAGCTCCTGATTCTCAGGGCGCTCAAACATATCATAATAATGTCCCAGATACGCCTCCGGTCCCACCGGCGGCAGCAGGGAATGTCCGTCCTGATCCACAACTGTAGAATACAGGCCGTATGAATTTGCAAAGATTCCGAAGATCTCACTGAGATCATCCTTTCCAAACACATCCTTGGTGATCACCGCACCTGCAGAATCCTTTTTCTTCTTCTGCCCCTCGGTCAGATCCTCCTTCTGGAGGATGATCTCATGGAATACATACTCGATCAGATAATAATCCGCATCAAAATCCATATACTGCGAGGATACATCCACATTCCGAATGACCCCGTCATCTCCCACCAGACGGACCCGATAGGTAAAATCCGTCTGTGTCTCCGCTGCTATGCTTACCGCATCAATGAACCCATTCCGGTCCTCCGGATGGATATAATCCTTCGGTAACCGGAAGCCTCCCTTCAGGCTGTCCAGGTTCATTCCCAGCTGCTGTACATTTTCGGAAATAAACTCCAGCTTCGTCCGGGTCACCGGCTCATCCTTTGTATATTTCATGACTACGACACAGCTGTTTGTCATTTCCAGCGCGCGTCCCAGATATGTTTTGATCCGATCCAAACCGGCCACCCCCTTTAGACCAAAAAGCAGGGACGCAATCCCTGCTTTTCGTCCTGTGTTTGATTCGTATACCCCTTACGTCGATCTCTTACTAATTCAGATCACCGAAGGCTCCGTCTGTCAGCTCCTTTGTCTTCTTAACAGCACTGGCAACATTCTCCACAGACTCCTGCAGCTGAGATACAAACTCGCTGATGCTCTCGCATTCGCGCTTCACCTGAGAACGTGTGGTATAAACCTCTTCTCTGGTCTTCTGCTTCATCTCATCGCACTCTGCTTCTGCTTCCGCCTTCATCTTCTCACACTCGGACTCTGTAGAGGACTTCAGATTCTCACAGTAGGTCTCTGTGTTCAGCTTCTGATTTGCACAATCATAGCTGGTGGATGCTCTCTGGCGCTCGCACTCGGACTCGGTTGTTGCCTTCAGCTCGCTGCAGGATGCTTCCGTCTCTGATCTCAGGCGGTCGCACTCTGCCGTTGTTGTATTCTTAAGCTCTTCGCACTGATCATGAGTCTCCTGCATCATCTTCTCCAGTTCTGCAGCAACCTCATTTCTCTTTGCGGTGCACTCATTCTCTGTATCTCTTACCAGTCGGTCTGCACGCATCTGGGCATCCAGTGCGACCTTGCTGACAGACTCATACTTATCCTTGTATTCCTGCTCGTTGGCCTCATAATCAGCCAGCTTCTCACGAAGCACTTCGATCTCACTTCTCAGACTGGTATTCGCATCCTTCAGGTTATCTACATTCGCCTTAGACTCGTTCATATTCACTTCGCGCATCTTCCGAAGGCTGTCCACGGTCTCCCCCAGCTTTACGGTTGTCTCTTTCAACTGAGCGATCTGCTTCTCATAGCCTTCCTGCATCTCGGAAATATAAGTCTCTACTGCCTTTTTATCATATCCACCGAAGGACACTGTTTTTAATTCCAAATCCATTGTAAATCCCCTTTCTGACCTGTAACCGTCACAAATTCTCTTCGCCTAAAAAGTATATCACATCCGTTCCTGTTATGCACCCCATTTTTTTCAGTTTCTTTCACGGTTTCTCTCCGGGTTTCTTTCCTGGTTTTTTTCGGCGCATTTCCGGAGGCATGCAATCTCTTGTGAATTCACCGTTTTTATGTTAGAATACCCTAGACCCTGTATATGAAACTCAGGGAGTTAATGAAATTAAAGGAAATAAGGAAAATACAAATGAAGCGAAAAGTCACGGTCGGCTTTCTGATGCTCGTTCTGATCACCGGTCTCATGACCGGCTGCGGAGCCAAGAAGGAAAGCCAGTTCCAAAGCTACGTACAGTCTCTGATCACCGCGAACTATCTCGGCACATCAGACGAATATATCAAGACCACCGGGGTAAATGAAGCAGACGCGGAAGCGCTGTATCTGCAAAATGTAAACCGTCTCTCGGAAAATCTGATGTCCTATTACGGCCTTGACCTCTCCGGCAATGCAGACACCGGAGCCCGTATGACAGAGGTTTCCAAGCTGATCTACAGTAAGATCCGGTTTGAGGTTTCTCCCACCCGGATGGAGAACGGCATCTACTACGTAGACGTTACGATCCACCCCATCAACATCCTGAACGATACCCATGATGCGGTGGTTGCCTGCATCGGCGAATTCAACAAGAAGGTGAAGGCCGGTGAGTATAATGACGTAACAAAAGAGGAATACGAAAAAGCTCTGGCTTCCGGCATCATTGACATTCTGGAGAACGGAGCAAAGGAAATGACCTACAGGGATCCGGAAACCGTAACGGTCCGGATCATCGAGGGAAAGACCTCCTTCTATATCTCCGATGATGATTTCCGGGCACTGGATGCCCTGGTGATCGCCACCATCCAGGACGAGCCGAAGAATACCGAACCCGGCTCCGACCAGCCGGAGGAAGGAACAACAGAAAAGAAAGTCGAAACCTTCGGCTGACAAAAAAACGTGACAACGGGGACTGTCCCCGTTGTCACGTTTTTTCACGGTTATTATTCTACGGTTACGGACTTCGCCAGGTTTCTCGGCTTGTCCACATCCAGGCCCCGGGCATCCGAGGTGTAGTATGCGATGAGCTGCAGAACCGCTGCGGTTGCAAATACCGCGAAGGTCGGCTCTGCCTCTGGGATCCGGATCTGACGGTCGCAGACGGAATCATCCGGCTTCTCGGCATCCGAGCTGATCAGGATCACATAAGCCCCGCGGCTCTTCACCTCCTTCATGTTGGAGATGGTCTTCGGATAGATGGACGGCTCGGTGGCAATGGCGATGACCGGTACATTTTCGGAGATCAGAGCGATGGTACCATGCTTCAGTTCTCCGGCAGCATAGGCCTCCGCGTGAATGTAGGAGATCTCCTTCAGCTTCAGGGAAGCCTCCATGCTCATGGTGTAGTCGATGCCACGACCGATATAGAATACGTCCTGTGCCATCTTGATATGGTTCGCGATCCGCTTGATATTATTGGCATTCTTTAAGGTTTCTTCGATCAGTGCACCGGCCCCGGTCAGCTGCTCGATAAACGCCTTCGTCTCCTCCTCGGAGAAGATCCCCTTCACAAAGCCCATCCGTGCCGCAAGCAGATACATAGCTGAGATCTGAACGGTGTACGCCTTGGTACTTGCCACAGCGATCTCCGGTCCTGCATGGGTATAAAGCACATAATCACTTTCCCGGGCAATGGTGGAGCCCTTGACATTTACGATGGAGATGGTCTTTGAGCCGCGGCTCTTTGCGATCTTCATGGCCTCCAGCGTATCTGTGGTCTCTCCTGACTGGGACAGGATCACGGTCAGCGCTGTCTCGTCAATGATGGGGTTCTTGTAACGGAACTCGGATGCGATCTCGACCTGTACCGGAATGCGGAGCCGGCTCTCGATCACCTTTGCTCCCACCATGCCTGCATGCATGGCAGTTCCGCAGGCTACCACAACCACGCGCTGGATGTTCTTCAGCACATCATCCGGGATACCATCCTCTGTGAAGTCCGGCATGCCGTTCTGAACACGCGGCATAATGGTCCGCTCCAGAGCCTCCGGCTGCTCATAGATCTCCTTCAGCATGAAATGCGGGTATCCGCCCTTCTGTGCCGAATTGATATCCCAGTCAACGGTCAGGATCTCCGGCGTTACCTTATTTCCCTTCATATCCTCAACGCGGATGGAATCCTTGTTCATAGTCAGGATATGATACTCAGGCACTACGAAATACTTCCTGGAATACGGGATCAGAGCCGTCAGGTCCGATGCGATGATGGTTCCCTGATCGAACACAGCTGCAACCAGCGGGCTGACATTTCGAACACAGTAGATCACGTCCGGATGATCGCTGAACATGATGCAGAGTGCAAATGTACCGGCCAGCAGCTTCACCGTCTTGCGGATGGCCACGATGGGGTCGCCCTCGTAGATCTTATCCAGCAGCGCTGCCACAACCTCGGTGTCCGTCTCGGACTTCAGTTTCTCGGAGAGGCCGTACTCTACGGTCAGCTCCCTGTAATTCTCGATGATACCGTTATGGATCAGGGTAACGGTTCCACAGTTGTGGGGATGCGCATTTGCCTCCGTTACACCGCCGTGGGTTGCCCAGCGGGTATGACCGATGCCGCAGGTTCCCGCAGTATCCATGTCCTTAGCAGCCTCACGCAGCTCTTCTACCTTACCGGTCTTCTTCTTCAGAAGCAGACCCTTCTCATCATCCAGTACGGCGATGCCTGCGCTGTCATATCCACGGTACTCAAGCTGCTCAAGACCGCCGATCAAAATATCCTTTGCGGGGAGTTCCCCTGTAAATCCAATAATTCCACACATAATATAGTTCTCCTTTCAATTCGTCACACAGGAAAATGCGCCGCGGACCCATCTGTCCTTTCCGGCTTTCTCCATAATTTTGCACACGAAAAAATGATTCTTCGCATCGCGAGAGAATGACATCTTCCATCGATAACATTTTTAAGATCAGGAGGCGCCATGCCTCTTTTATGCCCCTAAGAAAACGGGCCGCATCATCCCGTGCTTTGTCCCGGCTGTTACCAGCCGTATTTGACACGGAACTCACGAACTGCCGTCCGGAAGCGCATCCGCCGAATTCGGATGAGGTCTGTTCCATCATCCTACTGATTTCGATAACGCTTCACCTCGTCAGGCTGCTGGCGGGAATCGCCGAATGCAGCCACATGGCGCTAAGGTTTCTGAACCTTTCGAAGTCTGTGATCCTCCTTTTTCCACAGATATGTGCATTATATCATACTTTTTGCTATCTGGCAAATAAAGTGCCGGCAGGGCACGAGGCCCTCCGGCACATGAATTGTTATATTCTTCTGTCTGTCATCAGCTGATCATTGAGCCAGCCGGTACGTCGCGGTCTGTGGTGAGCAGTGACAGCTTGCCTTCCGGATCCTCGGCACAGAGCAGCATACCCTGAGACTCGATGCCTGCCAGCTTCGCCGGCTTCAGGTTTGTGATCACAACCACCTTTCTTCCTACCATATCCTCCGGTGAATAGTAGTTCTTGATCCCGGATACGATCTGCAGGACACGTCCTTCTACCTGTACCTGGGAGCAGAGAAGCTTCTTGGACTTCGGTACCTCTTCACAGGAAAGGATCTGACCTACCTGCAGCTGCATCTTATCAAACTCCTCGATGGTGAGCTGTTCTTTAACAACTGCTGCGATGCGATCCGGCTCGGACTTCTCGGGCTGTGCCGGTTTCTCCGGCTTTGGTGCCTCAGGCTCCTTGGACGGGAAGCGGACTGCGATCTCCTCCAGCATCTTCTCGGTATCGATCCTTGCGAAGAGGATCTCCGGAGAAGCCGTCACGCTGTTGCCCGAAGGATATAGTCCGAAGGTTCCCAGCTCGGTAACCTTTCTCTTCTCGGTGCAAAGCTGAGCTACGATCTTGTCTGCAGTTTCCGGCAGGAAGGATGCCAGCAGGCTGGCGCCGATGGTGATGCCTTCTACCAGGTTGTAGAGCACCGTATCCAGACGGTCCTTCTTTGTCTCGTCCTTGCCCAGAACCCAGGGCATGGTCTCGTCGATATATTTGTTGAGTCTTCTGAAAATGTTGAAGATCTCGGTGAGCGCGTCGGCACATTTCAGCTTCTCCATGCACTCATTGACATGGATCCTGTATGCACGGATGCTGTCCTTCAGTTCCGCATCCACTTCCTCTGCCACACCGGCATTGTTTACAACGCCGCCGGAGTACTTGTTGACCATGGAGATGGTACGGTTCACCAGGTTCCCCAGTGTGTTGGCCAGATCGGAGTTGATCCGCTCGATCAGCAGCTCCCAGGAAACGACACCGTCGTTTTCGTAGGGCATCTCATGCAGCACAAAGTAACGGACTGCATCTACGCCGAAGAGATCTACCATGTCGTCGGCATAAAGTACATTTCCGCGGGACTTGCTCATCTTGCCGTCGCTCTGGATCAGCCAGGGATGTCCGAACACCTGCTTCGGAAGGGGCAGATCAAGGGCCATCAGCATGATGGGCCAGTAAATGGTATGGAACCGGAGGATATCCTTGCCGATCAGGTGAAGATCCGCCGGCCAGTATTTCTTGAACATCTCGGAGCTGTTTCCGTCTACGTCATAGCCAAGTCCGGTGATATAGTTGGACAGTGCATCGATCCATACATAAACCACGTGCTTGGGATCGAAATCCACCGGAATACCCCACTTAAAGGAGGTTCTGGATACGCAAAGGTCCTGCAGACCCGGCTTCAGGAAGGTGTTTACCATCTCGTTCTTCCGGGACTCCGGCTGAATAAACTCCGGATGCTTCTCGATATACTCGATCAGCCGCGGAGCATACTTGCTCATCTTGAAGAAATAAGCCTCTTCCTTTGCAGGATGAACGTCACGACCGCAGTCGGGACATTTTCCGTCCTTTAACTGGCCAGGTGTCCAGAAGGATGATCATAAAGCTTCTTGAAGATCTTCTGAACCTGAAGCTCGTGATCCGCATCGGTGGTTCGGATGAATCTGTCATATGATGTGTTCATCAGGTCCCAGATCCGCCTTATCTCTCCTGCCTTCTCATCCACGAATTCCTTCGGTGTGGAAAGACTTTCAAAGGCCTTGGTCTCGATCTTTTGTCCATGCTCATCGGTTCCTGTCTGGAAACGCACGTCATAGCCGATAAAGCGCTTGTATCTGGCGATGGCATCCGCCAGTACGATCTCATAGGTGTTGCCGATATGCGGCTTTCCTGATGCATATGCGATGGCTGTTGTAATGTAATACGGTTTTTTTGCCATGATAAATACCTCCTTTTCGAGACGTGTCGAATGGGACACTCCCGTCATACCTTAACATTCTACAAAAAAACGGTCGGATTTTCAACTGAAAATCCGACCACGTTCCTTATTTATTAGAAATCAAACCGCTCTCAGCTTAAACTTCTGCAAAGCTCTTTCCGAATCGATGAGCTCCATATCTCCACCTAACGCACGGACCTTCAGATCGAAATCCTCATATCCACGCTTTACGTATCGGATATCATCCACAACGCTGACGCCCTCTGCCGCCAGTGCTGCGATTACCAGTGCTGCCCCGGCACGAAGGTCGGTGGCCACAAGATTCGCTCCCGTAAACTGCTTTACGCCGGTGATGATGGCGGAATTGCCTTCCACCCGCACCTTTGCTCCCATGCGGATCAGATCATTTACATAGCGGAACCGATTCTCGAAGATACTCTCCGTCACCACGCTAGTTCCCTCCGCAAGGCAGAGCGCTGCAGCGATCTGCGCCTGCATATCCGTGGGGAAACCGGGATAGGGCAGGGTCTTCACCTGTGTAGGACGAAGCTTTCCGTCCGCCATAACGCGAACCGCGTCATCATACTCCATAACCTTGGCACCCATCTCGATCAGCTTGGAGGAAATTGCCTCCAGATGCTTGGGGATGACGTTGCGGATCAGGATATTTCCTCTGGTCGCAACGGCCATGGTCATAAATGTACCGGCCTCGATCTGATCGGGAATAATGGAGTATTCCGCGCCGTGAAGCTTCTGAACACCCCGGACACGGATCACATCCGTACCGGCACCCTTGATATTGGCACCCATGGTATTCAGGAAGTTTGCCACATCTACGATGTGCGGCTCCTTTGCCGCGTTCTCTATCGTTGTCTTTCCTTCTGCCAGCGCTGCTGCAAGCATGATGTTGATGGTCGCACCAACAGAAACGGTATCCATATATATGTGCGAACCAACCAGTTGATCCGCCTCAGCTACAACCTTACCACCGGACACGATATCCACCGTTGCGCCAAGGGTTTCAAATCCCTTGATGTGAAGGTCGATGGGCCGGGAGCCGATATCACAGCCTCCCGGAAGCGCTACATTTGCATACTTATACTTACCAAGAAGTGCTCCGATCAGATAATAAGATGCACGGATCTTCCGGATATATTCATCATCTACAGACAGACTGCGATCTCCCGCGATTCCTTTTCCGCAGATGGATACGGTATGGCGGTCAATATAGCGTACGGTTGCACCGATATTTTCAATTGCTTTCAGTAGGGTACGGGTATCACTTACGAAGGGCACATTCTCGATAATGCACTCCTCGTCCGTCATGATCGCTCCGGCAAGAATACCAAGCGCGGCGTTCTTTGCACCTGCGATGACTACTTCGCCTTCCAGCGGAGTCCCGCCCCGGATTGCGTACTGTTCCATAGTTTCGTCAATTCCCCTGTATTGGTTTACAATAATACATAATCGGAAGTATTATATCAATTCGTAAACTATTTGTAAACATTTTCTTTCTTTCGTGCCCTCAAGCTTCGTCACAGTATATACATCTATAAATCCTTTTTTCTGAATCCGTCAGCCGGAATATGTGATCTACGCCGGGTTCGATGGCCGTGATACAGCGGGGATTTTTGCACTTTTTGATATTGATCAGCTTCCGGGGCAGAGCTACCTTCTTCTTCTCCACGGTTTCTCCGTCCTTGATGATGCTGACAGTGATGTTCGGATCGATATAACCGATCACGTCAAGGTCGATGTCATAGCCTTCTTTGTCAACCTTGATGATATCCTTCTTGCCCATTTTCTCGCTCTTGACCCGCTGGATGATGGCCACGCTGCAGTCCAGCTTGTTGAGGCCCAGATCATAGTAGATCTGCATTCCCTTTCCCTCGGAAATGTGGTCCAGCACGATACCGTTCTGTATACTGTCTATCTTCATATGATTATCCTCTCTTTCAAGATCCTTCGCACTTCGTACTCAGGATGGCTATTATCAGTCCTACAGCCCCAGCAGATGCAGGATCAGCGACATGCGGACATATTTTCCATAAAGGACCTGCTTGAAGTAGAGCGCTCTCGGATCCTTGTCAACCGAGGTTGCGATCTCATTTACACGGGGAAGCGGATGCAGGATGATCATATCATCCTTCGCCAGCTCCATCTTCTGGGTATCCAGGATGTAGGTATCCTTCAAACGTACGTAGTCTGCCTCGTTGAAGAATCTCTCTCTCTGAACCCGGGTCATATAAAGGATGTCCAGCTCCGGCATGGAGTCCTCCAGAGATGTCACCTCCACATACTCCAGTCCTGCAGGCTCCAGCACCTCAGAAATGATATAGTCCGGAACCTTCAGCTCCTCCGGAGAGATCAGCACGAATCGGATACCCGGATAGCGTGAAAGTGCTTTGATCAGGGAATGTACCGTCCGGCCGAACTTCAGGTCTCCGCAGAGGCCGATGGTAAAATGATCCAATCTCTTCTTCTCGCTGAAAATGGTAAGAAGATCCGTCAGCGTCTGGGTCGGATGGTTGTGACCACCGTCTCCCGCATTGATGATGGGGACCGGTGAATAGAGGCTGGCCAGCATGGGAGCTCCCTCATTCATATGCCGCATGGCGATGACATCTGCAAAGCAGCCTACCACACGTACCGTATCCTCCACGCTTTCTCCCTTGGAAACCGAGGAAGATGAGGCTTCAGAGAAGCCAAGGACCTGTCCTCCCAGCTCGATCATGGCTGCCTCAAAGGAAAGCCGTGTCCTGGTACTAGGTTCATAGAACAGGGTTGCGATCTTTTTGCCCTTACATTTTTCCGAATACTGATCCGGATGTGCCATGATATCCTGAGCACGGATCAGGATGTCACGAAGCTCCTGTTCTGATAAATCCATGGGATCGATCAAATGTTTCATACTTCTACCTCCAAAGAATCTATATCATGGAAACAGGTTCATTGAAATGAATCAATGAACCTGTGTGAAATTACGATTTTAATAAAGTATACATGACCGCCTTCTCTGCATGACGGCGGTTCTCAGCCTGGTCCAGAATATGAACCATATGCTTTTTCTCGATCTCATCAGAGATCTCAAAACCAACATGCATCGGCATGTCGTGAAAAACGATGGCTTTACTGTCACCGATGAAATCCGCATTCAGCTGATACGGCATCATTTTCTTCATCAGCTCCGCCTTCCGATCCTGATATGCGGGGTCGTTGAAGAATTCCATATCCAGCCATGTATCTGTATAAAGGACATCCATATCCTCAACATAACGCTTAATCTCTTCAATGGGAAGAGATGGATCAAGTTCCACATAATGACCTGTTGCCTTAGCCTCCTCATAAAACGCTGTACCGCAGACAGTGTCGTTTACAAGCGGTGTCAGACCAAACAGTGTGCCCTGTCCCATTTTCGCGAAGAATTCAACCAATGAATTGAACACATTGTTCTTCGCACCAATGTACATAAGACGAATATCCAGAGAACCGAACTTCTCGATCACGGTAAGCATATCCGCCAGAATCTGACAGGGATGATAGGAATTGTCACAGCCGTTAATGAAAGGAACCGTGACATTCTCACCGAAGAGCTCAACAGTCTCGTTCTTGACCAGACGTGCCATGATGATGTCCACATTCCGGCATACGTACTTGATCTCAGATACGGGCTCGCCCAAAACGAAATTGGAATCACGCCAGAGCTGATTGAAATAGGAACCACCCATCTCGGTGATCCCTGTCGTGAAGGACAGGAATGTCCGGGTGGAAGTCTTCTCGAACAGTGTATAAAGCTTCTTTCCCTCCAGCGCGTGCGCGTACTTTCCGGGATCCTTCTTCATGTCCATGGCAAGATCCAGGATCGCCTGCAGCTCATCGGCTGTGAAATTCTTGAAATTCAACATATTCTTCATGGCAGGGTTGTTCCTTTCCACATGTTTATTACCTTCACAAGTTTATCACATCTGAAATCGAAACTCAAGAACCGTTGGACTTCCGGATCTTAAGTTTCCTGTGAAAAAAGGAGACAGCATCTCATGTTCATGCCAGTGATACTGTCTCCTTCATCCTTAGTCGTTCAGGTAACTCTTCAGTTTCTCCACCATATCGGTCTTCTCCCAGGGGAGATCCACATCGGTACGTCCGAAGTGTCCGTAAGCCGCGGTCTGCCTGTAGATCGGCCGTCTCAGATCCAGCATCTTAATGATGCCTGCCGGTCTGAGGTCGAAGTTCTCCCGCACGATCTCTGTCAGACGCACATCCGAAAGCTTCCCTGTTCCGAAGGTATCCACCATAACGGAGGTAGGCTGTGCCACACCGATGGCGTAGGACAGCTGGATCTCACATTTTTCAGCCAGCCCTGCTGCCACAATATTTTTTGCCACATAACGGGCTGCATAGCTGGCGGAACGGTCCACCTTGGTGGGATCCTTTCCGGAAAATGCGCCGCCGCCGTGACGTGCATATCCGCCGTAGGTATCCACGATGATCTTCCGTCCGGTCAGGCCCGAGTCTCCCTGAGGTCCGCCGATCACGAAACGACCCGTGGGGTTGATGAAGTACTTCGTGTTCTCATCCAGCATTTCCGCCGGCAGGATGGGATCGAAGACATATTTGCGGATGTCCTCGTGGATCTGCTCCTGTGACACATCCTCGCTGTGCTGCGTGGAAAGCACCACCGCATCGATCCGGAAGGGATGTCCTTCCTCATCATACTCCACCGTCACCTGGGTCTTTCCATCCGGACGAAGGTACGGAAGAGTTCCGTTCTTACGAACCTTTGTCAGCTGCAGCGCCAGCTTATGCGCCATGGAGATGGGATAGGGCATCAGCTCCGGCGTCTCCGTAGTAGCATAACCGAACATCAGTCCCTGGTCTCCGGCACCGATGGCCTCCAGCTCCTCATCCGACATCTGATTTTCTTTTGCTTCCAGAGCCTTATCAACGCCCATGGCGATATCTGCCGACTGCTCGTCGATGGCAACGATGATACCGCAGGTATCACAGTCAAAACCATATTTTGCTCGGTCATATCCGATCTCACGGATCGTCTCCCGGGCGATCTTCTGAATATCAACATACGCCTGCGTCGTGATCTCTCCCATGACCAGAACCAGTCCGGTGGTTGCGCAGGTTTCACAGGCCACGCGGCTGTTCACATCCTGACGGATCAGTTCATCCAGAATAGCATCCGAGATCTGATCGCAGATCTTATCAGGATGTCCCTCGGTTACCGATTCTGACGTAAAAAATCTTCTTTCCATTTCTTTTCCTTTTATCTTTCCTTCCAGTAAAAATGTCTTTAGTTTCCTTTGATCTATTTGTACCCCTTGATCATCTTACGGAAATATGGGTACAGCCCCCGCTTGTTCGGGGTCCACTCCGGCAGCTGCCAGAAGTCGTATCCGGAATAATTGTTGCCCTCAACCAGGATCGGTCCGTCCTCGGTCACTGCCACATCCCAGCCCACATAACCAACCTCAGGCACCACGTGAGCCGCCTTCAGACACAGCTTGATGGCTTCTCTGACATAGGGCAGCTGGAATCCGATGAGCTTCACACCGGTGTAGGGATGGGTATCATAGTTGATCAGCGGTGAGGTGTGGGCTACGCCGCACATTTTCCCTGTCTTCGGATCGATGGGACAGCCAAGGCCTCCGTTCTCCAGATTATCCACGAACTTCCCGTCATTTCCCATCTTCGCAACACCATATACATAGTGTGCCTTTCCGTCCACCAGCAGGGTGACGATACGATAGGTATTGATGGAATGCGGATACAGGGTATTCAGATCGTGATGCTGCTTGATCTCCTGCTCCAGCACACCGAAATCCTTTTCCGGAAGCCGGATATAGTCATACATGGCATCCAGGGACTTGAAGTCCGCCTTTTTCAGCTTTTCAATTCCCTTACCGCTCTCGCTGGTAGAAGGCTTTGCAAAGATCACTTCCTTATCCTTCATGAACTCTGCGAAGTTCTCCGGCGTCATATCCTCCACACAGAGGAAATCCCGGTGGAGAAAATCCTTATAAAGCTTGTTAAAGACATCCTTCCGGTTAAAGATATAGGACTTGGACTCATCATTCACCATCTCAAGCATACGCTTGTTGCGAAGGCGTGTGATGTAGGTATCCCTCTGGCGTCCGTTCATATCATAAAACGCAAAGATCAGATAATCATGCACCCCGGCACCGTATCTTACAAAGCACCAGAGCATATCCAGTACGGTCTTGACACGGTTCTGACCACATTTCTCATGGGTCCGGTCCACAACATCCTTAAAGCGCTTAAAGCTTCCGCCCTTTAACACGCGGAACAGGTATCCGACTTTTTTCATTCCGTCCATCCTCCCGATACAGTATGTACCGATATCACAGTTTTACAGTTATTTCTGTCTTTAACAACGTTCCAAGTTTATCATATCCACAGCATAAACTCAAGGAAACTAAGACAGCGCTTTCTTCAGCAGCTGACAGGTTTCCGCCTGCTCTTCATCCGAAGGCTTCAGGGGCTTCCAGAGAAGACTTATCTTGTCCTTTTCAAACCGGGGAAGGACATGTGTATGGAAATGGAACACTGACTGTCCGGCCGCAAGCTCGTTGTTCTGCTGTACATTTACACCGTCACACTGAAATGTCTCCTTCATGGCAAGGGCGATCTTCTTTGCCAGCGGCATTACCTTTGCTCCGATCTCATCCGGCAGCTCATACAGATTGTCTGCATGCTGTTTCGGAATGATCAGCGCATGTCCCCGGGCCGCGGGTGCAGCATCCAGGATCACAGCAAAATCCTCATCCTCATAGATCATATTTGTGGGAAAAACCCCATTTGCCAGTTTGCAGAAAATGCAGTCGTCTTTCACCATGCTCGGTTCCTCCTTAGATATAGCATTCACCGTTTTATTTTACCACTCGAAGCCGCGTGACACAAGCATTTCCGCCTGTTCCGCCCTTCTTCCCGTCCTTCTTTTCGGGAACATGGAAAGGAGATACGCCTGCAACCCAAAACAGACGTATCTCCAACAGTTCTGAAAAGTCTTTTATATTACTTCTTTTTCACCCAGCAATGCCATGCGGGTGCCTTCGGCATAGGCTGTCCCTTGATAAGCGCCTTGATAGCCCGGAAATGTACTCCCACCAGGAAGCCCACACCGATCAGCAGCAGCGCCTTGCAGAGCTTGCAGCATACACAGCACTTGCAGCACTTATCCTTCTTGCAGCATGCCTTCTCATCAACCACGCCTTCTTCCACGATAGCATCTTCATCTACTGCACAGCAGCATTTCTTCATCTCGTCCATAGTTTCCTCCTTATATTCTTTTACTATTTTTCTCTATTCTACCCGATATAGCTGCATGCCGCAAGCGCCGCAACTGCTCCGTCCGATGCCGCCGTGGTCAGCTGACGGACCGCCTTGGTCCTGCAGTCTCCTGCCGTGAACACACCCGGCGTTCCCGTGGTGCAGTCCTCCCCGGCGGAGATATACCCCAGGGGATCCAGATCCACTACATTTTCAAACCCATGATTCTCCGGCTCCTGACCGATGGCCACGAACCTCCACGCCGGTGAGCTTCGGCTCTCCCAGAAGCCCTGTGACCGTGGCATTCAGGACGAATTCCACATTGTCCTTTGCCCGAAGCGCTTCCAGTGCCTGCGGTTCTCCTCGGAAGCCCTCTCTGCGGTGGATCACGTAAACCCTGCTGCAGTAGTTGGACAGGAACATGGCGTCCTCAAGGGCCGTATTGCCGCCGCCGTTCACCGCCACCGGCTTTCCCTTGTAAAATGCGCCATCGCATGTCGCGCAGTAGGACACGCCCCGGCCTGTCAGCTCCTGCTCCCGCTCAATTCCCAGCTTCCGGTTCTTCGCTCCGGTGGCCAGGATGACGGCCTTTGCCTCATATACCGAGCCGCCTGCGGTGGTCACCTGAAGGAGCTCCTCCTTTTTTTCTATCTTCTCAGCCCGGTCAAAAACCAGCTCCGCGCCGAGCGATACAGCCTGCTCATAGAGGGCGGTTGCAAAATCGAAGCCTGAGATCTTCTGAATTCCCGGATAGTTTTCCACCTCCGGTGTATTGATGATCTGGCCTCCGTAGGTCATGGCCTCCAGGACCAAAGCCGACTTCCCGGCTCTCTGTACATAAATGGCTGCCGAGAGTCCCGCCGGACCGGCGCCGATAATGATCACATCTGCCATAGCTATCCTCTGCTTTCCTATTTCAGGAATTCTGCCAGTGCCGGCTTCGGCTGGAAACCAACCGAGCGCTTCGCCTCTGCGCCGTTCTCAAAAAGAATGAGACAGGGAATGGAGCTGATCCCGTACTTCACCGCCAGGCGCTCCGCTTCATCCACGTCCACACCCACGAACTTCACGTCCGGAATCTCATTCGAAAGCTGCTCAACCACCGGTGAGAGCATCTTGCAGGGGCCGCACCAGCCCGCCCAGAAATCAACGAGCACCTTGCCCTCTGCCTTTTCCACTTCTGCTTCAAACTGATCTTCTTTGATCTGTAATACTGCCATAGGATCGTACCTCCTTCTTGATCATTCACTCTATGATTTTCTAAAATTTGTTCAAACGTTACCTATCAGGTTGTTTTATTTTGTTCCATCTACATTTCCCAGAACCAGGTATAACAGCCGGTACAGTTCCTTCGCATCCTTCGGGGACAGGTTCACACATTTTCCCATACGCGAAGGAATGGTCACTGCCTCCTCCCGCAGCTTCTCGCCCGCATCCGTGATGGTCACCACCAGATTCCTCTCATCCTCCTCCGAACGATGCCGTGTGAGATACCCCTTTTGCTCCATCTTCTTCAGCACCGGTGTCAGGGTCCCAGAGTCCAGATACAGGCACTCTCCCAGCTCCTTCACATTTGTCTGCTTCTTCTCCCAGAGAACCATCATGGTTATATACTGCGTGTAGGTAAGATCCAGCTCATCCAGGTACGGCTTGTACCGGCGGACGATCTCCTTCGAACACGCATAAAGCGGAAAGCAGAGCTGATTTTCCAGTTTCAGGCAATCATATGAATCCATGGTGTCCCTCCTGTTCAGTCAATGCGCTTTTCTTTATGCAATATTTAATTGCTTACAATTCAATTATACACAAAACGCGGGATCTGTCAAGTCCTAAAGTGTAAAGGCGTGACAAAAGGGACAGTCCCCCTTGTCACGTTTTCCAGGGAAAACGTGACAGAGGGGACTGTCCCTTTTGTCACGCCGGCAGGCCCTTTTGTCACGCCGGCATAACTTATTTATCACATGTTGCGCCGCAGGTCCGGGTTCCGCTTTAGTGCGTTCTGCATATGCGGGCAGGTCTCGCCCCCGCCGGCATGGCAGGCACCGCCGCAGCTTTTACAGTCGACGCCGCAGATGACGGATCGGCCTTTCTTCTTGTCCCGGATCATGCTGAATATAGCAAGTCCCACAAGTGCCGCTACGATCAGTAATGCAAGTATCGTTCCGCCCATTCTGTGCGCCTCCTTTCTGCGACGGTAAGCCGCCCTTCTAAATCACCTTTATCTGATATCCGTTATGCGATCTTCTTCAACTTAACATCCAACTTCGTGCTCTCCTTATAAGGACGGAACAGCAGGAAGAGGAAGCCGATCACCAGAAGGATCGCTACGATCGCCCATACACTGAAGGTTCCCGAGATCAGCATTCCGATCTGGTATACACAAAGCGATACAACGTACGCGAAAACACACTGATAACCGATGGCGAACCATGTCCACTTTGCAGAGTTCATCTCTCTCTTGATGGCACCGATGGCTGCAAAGCAGGGTGCGCAGAGCAGGTTGAACAGCAGGAAGGAATAACCTGCCAGCTGTGTCAGGCCTTCGAAGTCCAGGACACCGAATACACCAACAACTTCTTCCTTTGCAACAAGTCCCATAACGGTCGCAACGGTTGCACGGATATTATCAAATCCGAGCGGAGCAAAGATCCAGCAGATACCGCTGCCGATCTTGCCCAGGATACTGTCTTCCAAAGCAACGTCCGGATTGAATCCGAAGGCTCCGTCCACCCATCCGAAGGACTTGCCTGCCCAGATCACGATGGAGGAAAGCAGGATGATGGTACCGGCCTTCTTGATGAAGGACCATCCACGCTCCCACATGGAGCGAAGTACAGCACCAACCTTCGGCAGATGGTATGCCGGAAGCTCCATAACGAAGGGAGCAGGATCGCCGGCGAACATTTTCGTCTTCTTCAGAATGATACCGGAGAGAATGATGGCCGCGATACCGATGAAGTATGCGCTCCATGCGATCAGCCCCGAGCCGTGGAACAGCGCTGCTGCGATCAGGGAAATGATGGGCAGCTTAGCCCCACAGGGAATAAATGTAGTCGTCATGATCGTCATACGACGATCTCTTTCATTTTCAATGGTCCGGCTTGCCATGACACCCGGCACACCGCATCCGGTTCCGATCAGAACAGAACCGGGATAAAGGACTTACCTGAAAGCCCGAACTTCCGGAAGATACGGTCCATGATAAATGCCACGCGGGCCATGTAGCCGCACTCCTCCAGGATTGCCAGGAAGATAAACAGTACCAGCATCTGCGGAAGGAAACCAAGCACCGCACCGACTCCGGCTATAATACCGTCCAGGATCAGGCTCTTCAGCCAGTCCACACATCCGATGTTGTCGAGACCCCTCTCAACCAGTACCGGAATACTGGGAACCCAGGTTCCGTATTCCGATGGATCGGGAGTATCAAACTCCCCGTCCTCATTCAACGCTTCCGTTTCCGTAAGCGCCTCATCGATGGCATATCCCTTTTCGATCAGATCGTCTGCATAGGTCTCATACGTCTCGGTAAACCCATCGAGGTCTCCTTCGTCAAATGCATCCTTCAGATCTCCGGCGCCAATAACACTTTCATCTGCAGCTGCAGCATCCACGACCGCCTTTACCGGTTCTACAAACACATGCTCCTCAGCCCATTTGTCTGTGTCTTCATCCAGATTTCCGTTCATGCCAAAGAGATGGAAACCGTCACCAAACGCATTGTCATTCACCCAATCTGTCGCCCAGCCACCAACGGTGGAAATGGACACGTAGTAAACGATGAACATGATCAGCGCGAAGATGGGCAGTGCCAGCCAGCGGTTGGTCACGATCTTGTCCACCTTATCCGAGGTTGTCATCTTGGTTCCGGAATGCTTCTTCTTCAGAACACCGGATATGATGGATGTGATATAGTTATATCTTTCATTTGTGATGATACTCTCCGTATCGTCGTCAAATGCCTTTTCCATTTCCCGGATCTCATCTGAAACATCCGGCAGATTTTTCGCAGCCTCACGGATCTTGTCATCCTTCTCCAAAAGCTTGATGGCGAAGAATCTTTGCTCATCTGCTGCGATATCTCCCGGCAGCTTATCTTCCACTGCCTTGATATAGCTCTCCGCCTCCTGCGAGAACTCACATTTATTTGTAAGCGTCTGACCGGCCTTCGCCAGTTCGACCGCCTTGTCAGCCACTTCATGAATGCCTGTCCCCTTCATGGCCGAGATCTCCATGACCGGAACTCCCAGCTTCTCGGAAAGAGCCTTGGTGTTGATCTTGTCACCGCTCTTCTGAACCAGATCCATCATGTTGACCGCAACCACCACCGGAATACCAAGCTCCAGCACCTGTGTTGTAAGGTACAGGTTTCTTTCCAGGTTGGTACCGTCAACGATATTGATGATTGCATCCGGTCTCTGACCGATGAGATAGTTTCTTGCAACAACCTCCTCCAGAGTGTACGGAGAAAGCGAGTAAATACCCGGAAGATCCTCGATGCGGACCTCCTTGTTGCCCTTCAGCTTACCTTCCTTTTTTTCAACGGTTACACCGGGCCAGTTACCTACGTACTGATTGGCACCGGTAAGCGCATTGAACAGTGTCGTTTTACCGCAGTTTGGGTTTCCTGCGAGCGCAATACGAATTGCCATTTCTATAATCCTTCCTTTTTTTAAAACTGTTCAGAACTGTTGATCTGCAGCCGGTTCAAGTCGTATCTAATTATGATTAGATTTAACTAACCTCTGCTCAAAAAAAATAATCACTCTACAGCGATCATCTCAGCATCCGCTTTTCGAACGGAAAGCTCATACCCTCTGACTGTAATCTCTACCGGATCTCCCAGAGGTGCAACCTTTCGAACGTAAACCTGTACGCCCTTCGTGATCCCCATGTCCATGATCCGGCGCTTCACAGCACCCTCACCGGTCAGCTTCTTCACCGTTACGGTGCTGCCGACCTTCACGTCCTTTAACGTCATAATGTCACTCCTTTTCCTTCGTACCTGAGCATAAGATCAAGCGACAGAACTAGACCATGATCTTCATGGCCATGTCTTTGCCGATGGCGATACGGGATTCCATGACATTTACGATCAGACTTCCGTTTGATTCATTCATGACAGTCACTTCAGAGCCGGGAACAAACCCCAGCTTCTCCAGATGCTGCCGAACCTCCGGATTTCCACCCACCTTTTTCACAACTGCTGTCTCTCCTTTTGGAGCCATACAAAGCGGCATCACGGTCACCTCCCATTTCTCGATCCATTTATCGTCAGGTATTCCTTCTATTTCATCTGTTAGTATATACTAACAAATATTAGAGGTCAATTACTATTTCGACGAAAATGTACCAAAATTAAACCGTGTATTCGTGCACATTGATTAGCGGCCCCTAACTGTACCATGGCAGGCGCAGTCCGGGGCCGCTTTCAATTTATCGCTTGTTTTTATCGCGTTATTCCATCTCCATAATGATCCCCGGAACCTCCTCCGGTCTGTCTGCGAAGATCTCCGCGCCCTGCTCCACAAGGAATTCCTTTTCCCGGAAGCCCCAGAGTACGGTGACACAGGGGATCCCGGCTGCTCTTGCCGTGGCAAGATCCACCTCGGAATCTCCCACATAGACGGACTCCTCCTTCGATGCCCCCAGTTCCTTCATGGCCTGCAGCACAGAGTCCGGTGCAGGCTTCCTGCGGATGTCCGCCCGGTTGCCGATGGCTACGGTGACGTACTCGCCAAAGAACTGCTTTGCCAGCTCCTTCACCGCCTCGTCCACCTTATTGGAAACGATGGCCATGCGATACCCCTCTTCCTTCAGGACTGCAAGCAGAGGCATGATCCCGTCATAGGGGCGGGTCCGGTCCATACAGTGCTCTCCGTAATACTCTTTAAACAGCGCCACCAGCCGGTCCAGGTCCTCTTCGCCCGCTGCCGGCTCCGCCTGCTCCAGTGCATAGCGGATGCCGTTGCCGAAGTAGCGGCGCATTTCATCTAAATCATGCTCTGCATACCCCAGGGTACGGAGGGCATAGTTTACTGCATCCTTCAGATCCTCCAGCGTATAAAGCAGAGTCCCGTCCAGATCAAAGATAATGGTTCCCTTCTGCTCCAGCAGTTCCTCATGGTTTCCGCGTTCAACCACGCGGCCCTTTTCCAGAACCAGGATGCAGTCGCTGTTCTTAACCGTGGACAGCCTGTGGGCTATGACAAATGTAGTCCTTCCCGCCATCAGCCGGTCCATTCCCTCCTGTACGATCTTCTCAGTACGGGTATCGATGGAGGAGGTCGCCTCATCCAGGATCAGGGCAGGCGGATCCGCCACAGCCGCGCGGGCAATGGCCAGCAACTGCCGCTGCCCCTGAGACAGGTTTCCGCCGTCTCCCGTCAGCACAGTATCATAGCCCTCCGGAAGCTGACGGATGAAGCCATCCGCATTTGCAAGCTTCGCCGCCTCGATACATTCCTCGTCCGTTGCATCCAGACGTCCGTACCGGATGTTCTCCATCACGGTTGCCGTAAAGAGATGCGTGTCCTGGAGTACGAGGCCCAGGGAACGGCGCAGATCTCCCTTCCGGATCTTATTTACATTGATCCCGTCGAAACGGATCTTTCCGTCCTGAATATCATAGAACCGGTTGATCAGATTTGTAATGGTGGTCTTGCCGGCACCGGTGGAGCCGACAAAGGCGATCTTCTGACCCGGCTTGGCATGCAGGGATACATTGTGAAGTACCAGCTTGTCACGGATATAGCCGAAGTCCACATCATCCATAACAATGGCGCCCTCCAGCCGCTTATACTCGATCTCACCGCTCTCCTGATGCTGATGCTTCCATGCCCAGACACCGGTATGCTCCGTTGTCTCCGTCAGTGTTCCGTCTGCCTGCTCTTTGGCGTTCACCAGCATAACATAACCGTCATCCGTCTCCGGCTTCTCATCCAGAAGCTTGAATACACGGTCCGCTCCGGCCATGGCCATAACGATGGAGTTGAACTGCATGCTCACCTGATTGATGGGCATGTTAAAGCCCTTGTTCAGCTGCAGGAAGGTGAACAGTCCGCCCACGGTGAGAGGTGCAACTCCCGCAAATGCGGCGCCTTCGAATCCGAATCCGGTGAGGATCAGGATGGCTCCGACAACTGCACAGAGCACATAGCTCAGGTTTCCGATCTGCGCCATGGAGGGCATCAGGATATTCGCATATTTATTTGCATTATATGCACTGTCAAACAGCCTGTCATTCAGCTGGTCAAACTCCTCGATACACTCCTGCTCGTGGCTGAAGACCTTCACCACCTTCTGGCCGGTCATCATCTCTTCGATGTATCCGTTCACGGCGCCCAGATCCTTCTGCTGTGCCACAAAGTAGGAACCGCTCTTCTTGGTGATCCCCATGGTACAGAACAGCATGAAGCCCACCATGAGCAGCGTAACAACGGTCAGCGGTACATTGCTTATGATCATGCAAAATGTGATCCCGATGATGGTGATCCCGCTGTTAAACAGCTGCGGGATACTCTGGCTGATCATCTGCCGCAGGGTATCGATATCATTGGTATAAACTGACATGATATCGCCGCGGGTACGGTTGTCAAAGTAGGAAAGGGGAAGAGACTCCATATGATAGAACATCTCATCCCTGAGGCGGCGCATGGTGCCCTGGGTCACATTTACCATGATCCGGTTATAGGTATAGGACGCTGCCACACCCGCTGCGTAGAAGCCGGCGGTCCGAAGGATGGCGCCCAGCAGCGGGCCGAAGTCCTTACTTCCGCTCTCCAGCATGGGTAAGATATAATCATCGATCAGCACCTGCATGAACATGGTTCCCTGCAGGTTCATAACAACACTGACAAGGATGCAGATGAATACAATGATCATATGCACCTTGTAAAAACGAAAGACATATCCAAGCAGGCGTTTCAGGATCCTGCCGGGATTTTCTACGGTTGGCTTCATGCCTCTCGGCACTCTTCTTCCCGGTCCTGCCATCAGAAAACACCTCCCTCGTCAAAATCCTTAGAGCCGCCCTGCTGGGACTCATAGACATCCCGGTAGATGGCGTTGGTCTTCATCAGCTCCTCGTGGGTTCCGAAGCCACTGACTCTTCCCTGCTCCAGAACAAGAATGCGGTCCGCATCCATCACACTGGAGATCCGCTGTGCGATGATCAGCTTGGTGGTCTCCGGGATATACTCCTGGAAGGAACGACGGATGGCGGCATCCGTAGTGGTATCCACCGCACTGGTACTGTCGTCCAGTATCAGCACCTTGGGCTGCTTCAGAAGTGCCCGGGCGATACAGATCCTCTGCTTCTGACCGCCGGACAAATTGGTTCCGCCCTGCTCCAGCATGGTATCGTACTTATCCGGGAAGCTCTCGATGAACTCATCCGCACAGGCGAGCCTGCAGGCTTCCTTACAATCCTCCAGAGTGGCGTTTTGATTTCCCCAGCGAAGGTTCTCCAGGATGGTGCCGGAAAAGAGTACATTTTTCTGAAGCACCACTGCTACCTGGTCTCTCAGGGTTTTCATATCATAGGTTCTGACATCCTTTCCGCCCACATAAACCGTTCCCTGACTCACGTCATAGAGACGGCTGATGAGATTCACAAGTGATGTCTTGGAGCTTCCGGTACCACCGATGATACCGATGGTCTCTCCGGATGCGATCTCCAGGGAGATATCCTGGAGCACCGGCTGTTCGGAGGTGTCATTATAACGGAAGTCCACATCATCAAACCGGATGCTTCCGTCAGGCACATCAAAGTCAGGCTCCTCCGGATTGGACAGCGCGCTCTCCTCCTTCAGGACCTCAACGATTCTCCGCGCACTGGGAAGGGCCAGAGTGATCATGACTACCACAGCAGAGAGCATCATCAGACTGATGAGGATCTGCACGCAGTAGGTAAGGAGCTGGGTCAGATTTCCGGTGGTAAGCTCTGTCTGGCCGGAGTTTACGATGATCTTCGCTCCTACCCAGCTGACCATAAGGATGCAGAAATAAACCGTGGACTGCATGATGGGCATGACAAACGCCATAATGGACTCCGCTTTCACGAAGAGCTTATAGATCATCTCGCTGGTACGGCTGAATTTCTTCTTTTCATGCTCTTCCCGGACAAAGCCCTTTACCACACGAATTCCGGTTATGTTCTCCTGAACGCTTTCGTTCATGCGGTCATATCTCGGAAATGCCTCGGAGAAATATTTCGTCACCCGGCTCACCAGAAGCCCGGCTACAAGTGCAAGGAACACGACAGCGCCCAGATAAACCAGCGCCACCTGGGGACTGATGGTAAATGCCACCGTCATACTGATGATCAGATTCGCCGGCGCACGGGTCAGCATGCGCAGGATCATCTGAAATGCATTCTGCAGATTGGTCACATCCGTGGTAAGACGGGTCACCAGACTGGATGTGGAGAAATGATCGATATTTGCAAAGGAATAGGTCTGGATATTCCGGAACATGGAACGGCGGAGGTTCCGGGCAAAACCGGTGGATGCCCGTGCACCGTACTTTCCTCCCATGATACCTGCCCAGAGTGCACCTCCCGCCAACAGCAGCATGATGCCGCCGTAGGTGAGGATACGCCCCATATCCACCTCTTCTCCCTCGGACAGATCGATGAGCTTTCCCATGTACTTCGGGATCAGCACATCAAAAATAACCTCCAGGATCATGAAGCAGGGGGTGAGTATGGCATCCTTTTTGTATTCCTTAATTTCTTTTCCTAAGGTCTTGATCATGATATCAGCTCTTTTCATTAAAATACTTTCTACTTATGATACTCGTTGAACATGCGGCTTGCAAGAGATTTTTCCCGTGGGTACCGCTTTCTCTCTCCCTGGTTTCGTGATAAAGAAAGCGATTTATCGGTTTACAAACCACCGTTCCTTTCGGTATAATCTAAGGAGTGAGTTTTTTAGACAAAGGAGCGAGATCAATGGTTGAATTTACGATTGGAATTCTCGGCGCGGGACATATCGCCGGGAAAATAGCCGAGACGATAGAGAAGCTGGACGGCTTCAAGGTAGGAGCCGTTGCTGCAAGAAGCAAGGAACGCGCAGAGGAGTTTGCCGGAAAGTACGGAATCGAGAAGGCGTATGGTGATTATGATGAGCTGCTGAAGGACCCGGACATCGAGCTGGTGTATATAGCAACCATTCATCCCACCCATGCAAATCTGGCCATCCGTACCATCGATGCAGGGAAACCGGTACTGATCGAGAAGCCTATCTCCTACAATGCCAAGACCGCAGAAACTGTTCTTGGCTATGCCCGTGAGAAAAACATTTATTGTTCCGAAGCCATGTGGACCCGGTTCATGCCGCTGACTCTTCATCTTCGTGAGCTTATCATGCAGAAGGCAATCGGCGATGTACGTTTTATGACTGCATCTCTGGGATACAATCTGTCCTCCAAGGACCGTCTGCTCCTCCCGGAGACCGCCGGCGGTGCGCTTCTGGACATCGGGATCTATCCCCTGTCCCTGATCTTCATGGTCATGGGCGGACTTCCCGTATCCGTTGCTTCTTCCATGAACCGTGTATCCAGTAATGTGGACGCCATCGAAACCATCCATATGAACTTCCAGAACGGACAGATGGCCACTGCCTTTGTTTCCATGATGGCTGAGCTGGACAATCGTGCCGTGATCTACGGAACCCGTGGACGGATCGAGGTGGAGGGAACCAATCTTCCCACACGTGTGCGCATTTACGGTGAAAAAAATGAGATCCTGGAGGAGACCATGCCTCCCGAAAACCAGATCTCCGGTTACGAATACGAATTCCTGGCAGCAAGAAATGCCATCATCATGGACAAGATCGAATCACCTGAGATCACACATGTTGAGCAGCGTGACATGCTCCGCTAGCAGCGTGACATGCTCCGCTTCATGGATACTCTTCGAAAGACCTGGAAGATCACCTTCCCTCTTCCGGAAGAGCCCACAGGCGATGCACAGTAAAAAAAACTGAATAAGGTTTCCGGATTAAAAAAACCTGACAGGGTCAATCCCGTCAGGTTTTTTGATTTGATTTATAATGCCTTTGCCAGCTCCTCCAGAGTGAGCTGTCCCGGAGCCGATCCGGCCCCTACCACACCGAAGGTGAAGGCACTTCCCAGCTTTGCTCCTTTTGTTCTTGAGATCTCACCCAGCTTTGTCATGGAGATAAGCACCACCGGCTTGGAAACCGGCTGACTGAGTTTTCCCTGCTTAGCCGCCTGAATGATATCCATGATCCTGTTTACATCCACGCTGTTCTTCGGCGTCACAGCGATCTTCAGGATATCGCCTCCCAGCTGTTCCATATCCCAAAGGATATTTTCAATGGTGCTGTTGTGCGGTGTTTCCTCAAAATCATGATAGGAAAGAACAACTCCTACTCCCAGATCCTTTGCCTTCGTGGAAGTACGTACTACACGATAATTTCCGGACAGAAATTCCACATCCAGAAGATCGATGTATCCGCTGACCATGACCCAGCTGCAGATATCATCCAGCATACTGCCGGCACGGTCATGCCGGAGTTCTCCGCCCTCCTCTTCGCTTCGGAAGGTGAACAGAAGGATCCGATCCCTGTGCTGCTCCCGCAGTTTTCCGAGAAGTTCTATCAGCATGGTCTGGTTCGAAACGTTATCATAGTAATCCGCACGAAACTCCACCAGATCTACCACCGGAGCCTTTCGGATCCCCAGCTGAGCCAGACGGTCTGCCTCCTTTGCGATGGCCTCGGACTGCGTCAGGATCTCCTCTTCTGTCCGTCCCACGATGGGAACACAGATCTTCGGGGTATCATCTCCCAATATGATATTGTTAAATGTCACGCTCCCCATAGCTTTATCTCTTTCACAATAACCGATCCGGTGATCAGTGCTGTTCAAATATCTTTTGTATCTTCTGTCCGAGCTGCGCCAGAAGCTCCTCAGAGCTCATGGCCTTAAGTTCTTCCTTTGTGCATGTGCCGATATTGCATACCTTCTTGGAATCGTCCTTGGATGCAACCGTCGCACCGCCTTCCAGTGTTTTGACATCCGCCTTCATGCTGAAGGACATTGATTTTCCCTGTGCGGTGAGCTTTATATCGTCCAGTTCCAGGGAGAAGGACTTTCCGGATGTAGATTCGGTCACCTTTCCGTTTACGGAGATCTGAGCCACCTCTTCATTTCTAACACTGAGTGAACCGGAACCTGTGATGGTCTTGCTTGAAGTATCATAGGTCTGATTGTAATTACCGTCAATGGCCTTCACATTTGCCGCCTCTAAGGAAAGGATCACATTTGTCTTCACAGAATTTTCTTCCTTCGTGGTGGTACATGTGGCAGTAAGACCGATCTTCTGGCCCATCATAGTGATGGAGCCTGTAATTCCATACTTAGACTTATCATCATCCCCATAGGCAATGATCTCAACATCATAGTCGATGCTGTATGCTGCAATGGTAAGCTTTCCGTTCAGCTTGGCACCTACCATCCGCCCGTCTTCCACATAGATCCAGAAGGGGAAATCATCCGGGAACATGCTCTTCAGGATCGGCTTGATCTGATCCTTCATCTGAGAAACGTCACCCAGACCTGCTCTTTCCAGATATTTCGTAATCGCAGAATTGTTCGCGGAGTTCAGAGCAGCATCGATGGCTTTATCAACCCACTCATCGATCTTTGACTTCGGAACAGTCACCTTGTATTTATTGACAGTAACCGTCTCGCTTCCGATGTTGATCTTGTCTTTCCCGTCACTGCTTACGCTTACAGCATCCCAAAACTCCTCATTCAGAACGAATTTGGATAACATTCCGCCCTCGAAGTCGCCGAAATAATTCAGGCTGAAATCGTTCAGCATCCGAAGAGAGGATAGATCCTGATCCTGCAGGACCGGCGCATTTGCCAGAGTAGATATCACGTTCTGGTTATTGATCGAGATATATCCGTTGATCAGATCCTTCACTGTAACATAGGTCTGATTTTCATCTGCAAAAAGCTCTGCATCGACAGACTCTCCGTTTCCGGACAGCACTGCCTTGCCGGACAGGCGCTTTGCACTGTCATCCTTTGCCACACCAAGGTCGATGGTCACATCCTTCGCGACTCCATCCTTGCCCTTGATCTGGACATCGATGCTTCCGCCCTTCCTCAGGTTCTTCATGATATCATCGCCGCCCATCTCATCGATCAGAGGTGAATCCTTGATGATACCCTCGGAACCGTCGAAGGTCTTCTCCACTGCACCCTTCAGGGTCTTCTTCGGCGGGAAGATCACCATGGTGAACAGGAAGAAAAGTCCCACGCCGATAGCAACCAGACCGATACCACCAAAGATAAGGGCCTTCATCTTGCCAGACATTTTCTTCTTCGGAGGTTTCGGAGGAACCGGTGCTCCTGCGCCGTATGGATTAAGGGATGTTGCCGGTGCGTAAGGGTTTGCACCAGGCTGCTGAGGGTAACCGCCCGCCTGCTGTTCTGCGTACGGGTTTGCCTGCTGTCCATATGGATCTGCCTGCGGCTGTCCATACGGGTTCGCCTGCGGCTGTCCATACGGGTTTGCCTGCGGCTGTCCATACGGGTTCGTCTGCGGCTGTCCATACGGGTTCGCCTGCGGCTGTCCATACGGGTTCGCCTGCGGCTGTCCGTAAGGGTTCGCCTGCGGCTGTCCATACGGGTTCACCTGCGGCTGTCCATAAGTATTATCCGGCCGCTGTGCAAACGGATCGTCCGCCTGCTGGGTAAATGGATCGTTTCCCTGCGGAATGTTCTGCTCGTCCATAGATTACCTCCTAACTGAACAAGTTTAGTAAACCATAGCATTCTCTTCGCCATTCATAACGCGAAGCGCACCCTGTGCCAGAGCAAGAAGCTCATCCTCACCCGGATAGATGGTAACAGGAGCGATAAACTTAACTCTGTTTGCGATCTCCTCGGTTACATACTTTCCATAAGCAATACCGCCTGTCAGAATGATCTGATCAACCTTTCCTGACAGAACCGCGCCCATGGAACCGATATCCTTTGCTACCTGAAGGATAAATGCGTCGAATACGGTCTTTGCATTCGCATCAGTCTCTGCCATCTTGGCAACCTCACGCGCATCATTTGTATGAAGATATGCATTGAAACCACCGTTACCGATGAGCATCTTCATGATTTCCTTCTTCTCATATTTGCCGGAGAAGCACATATCAACCAGTGCTCCCGGAGGAACTGCACCAGCGCGCTCCGGTGAAAATGCGCCGTCGCCGGACAGTGCATTGAACACATCTACAACCTTTCCACCGGTATGAGCACCGACAGAAACACCGCCGCCCATGTGAACCACAATGAGGTTCAGCAGATCATACGGCTTTCCAACTTCCTTTGCATAGCGCTTTGCAACCGCTTTCTGATTCAGCGCGTGGAAGATGCTGACACGGGGAAGCTCCGGAACACCGGAGATACGAGCGATATCCATCAGCTCGTCAACAACTACCGGGTCAACAATGTAAGAGGGAACGCCGATCTCATCTGCGATCTCACGGGCCAGGATACCGCCCAGGTTGGAGGCATGCTCGCCGCCCAGTGCGATCTCCAGGTCATGTACCAGTGCGTCTGTTACTGCATAGGTTCCGCTGGGGATGGGCTTTAAGAGTCCGCCGCGACCAACGATCACATTGAAGCTCTTAACATCTACATCCTTTGCAGCCAGGAAATCCAGGATCATCTTCTTCCGGAAATCCTTCTGATCTACGATCTTGTCAAACTGCGCGATCTCCTCTGTGGTGTGGCGCAGGGTTTCTTCAAACAGCAGGGTCTCATCCTCGAAGATACCAAGCTTCGTGGAGGTGGAACCCGGGTTGATGATAAGTGATTTGATTGCCATGATTGTTCTCCTTTTTCTTTACGATATGTGCGAAGTACGGATCGCTACGCTGCTGCGCAAGCGAGGCATCGCCGAGTTATGACACTTACTTCGCTGCGTTCTTCTTCAGTGAGTCTGCTACCAGCGCTCCAAGTGCAAGGCTGTTTACCTTAACCTCGAAAGAGTCGGATCTGGATGTCAGGATAACCGGTGCTGCGGTACCTGTGATCAGATTTCCGTTCTTGCTCTTTGAGAAGTGTACGAGTCCCTTGTACAGGATATTTCCTGCATGGATATCCGGGAAGAGCAGAACGTCTGCGTCACCCACGATCTTACGTCCGGATGCACCCTTATGCTGTGCAGCCTCCGGGCAGGTGGCCAGATCCATGGACAGAGGTCCGTCCACGATACAGCCTGTGATCTCACCGGCCTCGTTCATCTTGGTCAGCTGATCTGCCTCAACCGTTACCGGCATTTTCGGATTTACAACCTCAACTGCTGCAAGAGGAGCAACCTTCGGGTTCTCGATTCCGCATGCATTGCAGATCTCAACTGTGTTTCGGATGATATTTGCCTTGTCCTCCAGTGTCGGATACGGTACAAATGCAACGTCCGTCAGGAACAGCAGATGGTCCACACCCTCTGTTTCAAATACACATACATGAGAAAGGGGACGTCCGGTACGGAGGCCTACCTCCTTATCCAATACACTGCGAAGGAAATCCTTCGTATCGATCAGGCCCTTCATATACATATCAGCCTTACCGTCATGTACCTGCTGAACAGCGGTACGCGCTGCCTCGATGGGATCCTTCACATCAATGATCTCATATTCATCCAGATTCATGGAAAGCTCGTCAGCAATGGGTTTGATCTTATCCAGATCACCTACAAGGATGCTGTCTGCAATCCCCTGCTCCTTTGCTTCCTTTACTGCCTGAAGCACCTCATTGTCCTGTGCAACTGCTACAGATACCTTCTTCTTCGGGCACTGCTTTACCATAGCCAAAAGATCGTCAAAACTCTTGCTCATTTTTTCTTTGTCCTTTCTTTTACTTTGGCATCCCGATTGATGGATGCCCATAGATAGTGTAATTGTAGCATTTTTACCTGACGGATGCAAGAAAGAAAGCGTGACAACGGGGACAGTCCCGCTTGTCACGTTTTCCCAGGAAAACGTGACAATGGGGACTGTCCCCGTTGTCACGCAGTTTATTTCTGTTCGTCCTGATTTTTCTGATCGATCACTGCCTGCAGAACCGCACTGGCTACTCCCAGTCCGATGGCGATCAGAGAGAGTGCTCTCTCCGGGCGTGCCTTCTTCAGCGCCTTCTCATACATGATACGCTGTTTTCTGGCAGAACGCTTTTCCCGCTTCTGCTTCGGCGGCTTCGGTTTCTTGATCCCCTTTGCGTCCTTTGCTTTTTTTGCAGTAACTACTTTATTCTTCTCCATGATATTCCCTCTCTGTTCTTTTCGCTTTCTTCTATGCCCGGCAGCATACCTGCATCCAGGCAGCCGCCCCGTATCTTCGCCGGTTCATTCTGTGGTAGTGGTTTCAGAACACTGCGCTCAGCACCGCAACTCCGATGATGATCACCAGCAGAGGAATGGTCCCCCACAGCAGCTCCTTCTTCCCCTTGGCGTTCACTCTGTCATTTCCGAGAAAACGATGATATCCATCCTTTTCCATCAGTTCCACTTCCTCGCCGACCTCGTAAATGCACATGGTTCCGATCCTTGCATAAACCGTCTGACCGCTTTCCGCCTCAATGGTAAGCTCCATATAGGTCTTATGACTCGCGCCCACATTGTCCTGTACCTTTTCGATACTCCGGATGGTCCCTTTGGTCTTATTCCAGCCCTTCAGCAGCTTCTTCTTTCTATGCTGGCTTCCTGCCGTCATAAAATAAAGCTCCACCAAGAGTATAATGATCATTATGATCGGTGCGATGATCTTCATCTGTTTTCTTCCTTATCTTTAAATTCTCTCCTATTTTACGACGCAGAGCAAAGTCATGTCAACCAAAAAGGACGGTCCCCCGAGGAACCGTCCCTTTTCTCTTACCGGACAGCTTACTCCGGTAAATGTATTTCGTTTGCGTACTTTCGCGCATCCTTGATGAAGGCCGCGATGATCAGGATAATGACCAGCGCGATGGGGAAGGCCGCGATGATACTTACTGACTGCATGTTCGCCATGGAACTGTCACTGAAGATCAGTCCGATGGGAAGGAGGATCAGAAGAAGTGCCCAGAACAGTCTTGCCTTCTTGCTGGGCTCCTCGTCGCCCTCAAACTCCTTGTAGCTGTACTGTGATGCAACCAATGTGATACTGTCGAAGCTGGTTGAGTAGAATGCGATCATGGATACGATCAGCACGATCAGTACCAGCTGCGGTACCGGCAGTGTATGAATGATACCGATAACTGTCTGATACAGGTTCTCGCAGGTGTTGTAAAGTCCGATTCCGTCAAACTTGCCTGTCAGCTGCTGTCCAAGGCCGAAGTTTCCGAGAATGATAAAGGATACAAATGTACTCAAAAGTCCGAATGCATAGGTTCCCATGATGGTCTGCTTTACGGTTCTTCCCTTGCTGATCTGACCCATGAAGAACGGGGAAGCTACGCACCATACCATCCAGTATGCCCAGTAGAAAATGGTCCAGTTCTGTGGGAAGTTGTTTTCCCTCATAGGATCCGCATAGGTTGACAGTCCGAAGAAGTTCTGAACCATATTTCCCATGGACTGCAGTCCGGTTTCAACGATAAACCGTGCCTGTCCTCCGAACAGGAATACGTATGCGAGCAGGAAGATAAAGAAATACATACAGAGCTGCGCTGACATGGAGATACCCTTCAGACCTTTCATTACGGAGAAGGTATACAGGCAGCAGGTGATCAGCAGGATAGCGATGGTGATGTACTTCGAGCTCTCGATTCCGAACAGATCGGAAAGAGCCTCTGTGAGCAGCGGTGTCGCTACGGAGAATGTGGTTGCCGTTCCGGCGATCAGTGCAACAACGGCCAGAACGTCGATGAGCTTACCGGGTGCCTTGTCAGTATAGCTTCCAAGGATCGGACGGCAGGCCTCAGAGAATTTCTGTTTCTTCTTGCCACGGACATGAAGCATGAATCCGAAGGCTGCTGCCAGAACCGCATAGAACGCCCACGGGATCGGTCCCCAGTGGAACAGCGGAAATGTAGGAGCCCAGTCTTCCATGGCGCCCAGCGCCTGTACATGAGACTCCTGAGAATAGTAGATCCACTCACACAGAGAGTAGAACAGGATATCTGCAGCCAGACCACAGGTAAATACCATGGCGCCCCATTTCCAGAACTTATACTTGGGCTTTGCATCCTGTCCGCCCAGACGGATCTTGCCGATCCGGGAATAGGAGATCCAGAGGGATACCAGAAGCACGCCGAGGCCGATGATCAGGTAGTAGGAACCGAAGGAATCTCCCAGGAAGCTGCGGATATTTCCAATAACCTCAGTGGAACCATCCGGCTCTGTGAAGAAGAAAATACAGAGGACCGCAATGGCGATGAAGGGAACGATGGTGGTCCAGGGATCCACACGCTTGATCGCACCTTTTCCGACAATCCTGAAGTTTCTCTCAACATCAGAGTCCTTCACCTTCCTTTTGCCGGTGTTCTCTGACTTGATCACTGTCTTTATTTCGCTTTGAGTTTCCTGTTTCTTTGCGCTCATAGAGCATACTCCTTTCATGGTTCTATACTACATTTGATATGACCCGATACTTCGGATCCTTAGCTGCAAGCTCTGCTATGTCATCGATCTCGACGATCTCACCCGGTTTCATTTCCCTGATCCCCAGCTGATACTCATCCCGATGACAGAACATCGCCACATCATCCCAATAAATACTACGGTTTTCCTTCTCTTCGAATTCCAGCTCCAGATGCTTTCTGAGCCGGGCACCATCCTCCTTGCTCCAGCGGCTGATGCTGTACAGCTGCCAGCCATGACTTCCGCCGGTTCTGGAACAGTCAGTCACAATACCTTCCTTATTCACCGTCATCAGCCATTCATCGGTGGGACGGTCCGTCCAGACTGCATTGTAGCCGGAGCGTTCAAACTCCGGTGAGAGGACCTCAGGATCATAAATGATCTGATCTCCGTCCAGGATGATACAGTCCTCCAGATGCTCTCTTGCCATATAAAGAGAAGATATGTTATTGCAGGTCTCATAATACGGATTGTGGATCAGCACCACTCCCTCATATTCCTGCGTCAGCGAGAGGAAATGTTCCTGCTTGTACCCAACCACAATGTATATCTCATAGATCCCGTTCTTATGCAGTGCGTCGATCACTGTGTCGATCATCCGGACTCCATTGACGCGGACCAGTGGTTTGGGGGTGTAGAGCGTCACAGGATACATGCGCTCTCCTTTTCCCGCTGCCATGATAATGGCTCTTTTTACTCTATTCATTCTTCATACGCTCCTTTGCATACCGATAAAAATCCTTTGCATATCGGTACTGTCGTAAGCTGTACTCCCCAAATTCCACACCCAGTTGTCTTTTATACTCACACCAGTTGCTCCAAAGCATTCCGCAGAGTGCCACATAACAGTAGATCTTGGTGCGAACCTCCTCATCGCAGGCCCCTTCGAAGTAAATGTCGATCAGGTGATCCACCTCAGCCTTCGAATATAAACTGTAGATGGAAAACATGGCCAGATCCACATGGGGATCCTGCATCCCCGAATATTCCCAATCCGTAAGCTGCAGCACCTCCTTCCCATCCTTCTGATGGAAGAGGAAGTTGTCCGGAACCGCATCGATATGTGTCAGTCCCCATTGCTTCGGCTGCTTCTCGATATATTCCCTGAGCTCCATGACTCTTGCCTTGGTCGTGGCATAATCTCTGTAGATGGAAGATGCGCCGTTCCAGAGCGACTCATAAAACTCAATCTGTCCATAGATATCAAATGTATGCTCTACCTGAAGGTTCATTTCATGAAATGTACGAAGCTTCTTCATACAAAGCCTGAGATCCGACTCATTTTCGGGATCACAGGATCTGACTCCCTCCAGAAATGCGGTGATCTTGAAGCCTGTGTCCGGGTTTATGTAAACCGGATCATCACAGAAGCCCAGACCGCTGATCGCCCGGAAGACCGCTGCTTCCTCCTGACGATCGATCAGCTGGTCTGTTCCCTCACCCGGGATCCGCATGATATATTTCTTTCCTTTTACTCTGAAGAGGAAGGACCGGTTGGTCATACCCTTCTTCAACATGGAAATGTCGGTGATCTCACCCGGCTGTATACCGAACACCTCGGCTATGGTATCAATGGCATCCGAGGAAAGATGCCCTGAACCGGAGTCCAGGTCCCGGAGCTGTTCATAGGTGTTGATCTCGATCACTCCGTCGGAGGAAACCACTCTTGCCGGGATCATCATCCGATCCTTTCCTGCTTCAAACAGAGATTCCTCCCAGAAGAGGTTGTCATATCTCGCATTCAGACTCATCTCATCCAGCCGGTGTTTCACGATGTCCCAGTCTTCCTCCACCAGATAGGTGATCCCCACCATCCGCTGGCCCCGGAGCATATCCTCCGGCGTTCCGGACACCGGGATCCGGTCTGCGATCATATGCGGTGTTTCCACTTCATTTTCGGCTTTTCTTCCCTGGCTCTTGCTGCCGACCCGAACCACTTCTTCCTTCCGGTTCACACGGAAGCCCGTTTCCGGATCTGCCGCATCCGCCATCATGTACCAGGATGCCGCCTCATGACATCGGAAGGGGTTTTCCTCACACCAGATATCACAGGGAACGATATAGATATTTCCCGGCAGATCGGTGACACATGCCATGGAATGCAGATTATTTTTACCGGCATATTCCTTGTTGATCACAAGCTTTATACCGTAATCATCGATCAGATACTCAAACTCATCCTTCAGGAAGCCCGCAACCACCGTGATGTCCGTTACATTTACCTCATGCAGCTGTCGGATCAGACGCTCGATCAACCGCTCTCCCTTTACCTCCAGCATGGCCTTCGGCGTTGTGAGATTGATGGGAACCATCCGCATGCCAAAGCCTGCGGCAAGGATCACCGCCCGCTTCGGGCTTCGCTCCTTCAGCAGCTGTCTGCTTTTTTCCGTAAGTGCGTAATCTGCGGTAAGAAATCCCTCGTCCTTCAGGCTCTTCAGCGATTTATTGATGATCCCCAGGGACCGGCCGGACTGTTCTGCCAGCACACGCTGATTCTGAAAGGGATGATCCGCCAGGATATTCAGGATGTCTGCTTCCTGTTTGTTCATAAGAAAATAACTCCTGCAATTTCGTGAACAACAATATCGTCTGATATTATACACTTGTTCACAAAAATGTCAAGCATTATTTTTCGTGAACATAATGAGCCATGCCGACATCTCCGGCCGCTTCGCGCCCGTCGATGTCACGGCATTCGCCATATACAACAGCCTCGTCATTGCCTTGTCTGCAAGCAAGCTTGCGCAAAGCAATAACGAGGCTGTTATGCATGGCTCATTTTACGCGCAAAAACGTGACAATGGGGACTGTCCCCTTTGTCACGCTGTCATGTTACACGCCCATGTCCTTCAGTACTTCTACGGTCTCTGCGAAGCCTGCGGGGGCATCGAAGATCCCTTTCCAGCCAAGGCCCTCCAGGCCGGTGCTGTCCAGGGAGGAATTGCTCATGGGATTGAAGCTCTTCTTCTCTGCCTCTGTGGGCAGCTCCAGCTTCAGTTCAACCCCTGCCGCACCGGCGAGCAGCTCCGCCATCTCCCGGATGCTTACGATGGCATCGGGATTGGATATGTTATATGCATGTACATTTTCGCCTTTCAGCAGCACTGTGAGGATCGCGGATGCGCAGTCCAGACAGTGACAGTAGCTTCGAAGCTGGGCTCCGTCGCTCTTCATGACCAGGTCCTCGCCTCTGGCAGCTGCATAGGACCAGGCCGATGCTACCCGGCTGTCCATGGGAGATGCGGTGGGCCCGTAAATGTGCCCCGGCCGTACAATGACCGACTCCACGCCATACTCCGCCGCATAGGATGCACAAAGGGTCTCCGCCGCTCTTTTTCCGACGGAATAGGAATTTCTGGCGGAAAGCAGGTCGATATAACCATACTCTCCTTCCCGATAGGGCTGATCTCCCTCCTTCTTTCCATAGATCTCACTGGAGCTGATATAGAGAAGCCGTTTGGTTCCCTTCTCTCTTGCCACGTCCAAAAGATATTTCATACCGGTGAAATTGCTCATCATGGTCTCCACCGGTTCTTTTACGATCATGTCCGGAGACGCGTTGCTTGCCCCATGGATCATATAGTCTGCCCGGACATCGATCTCATTGTCCGTCCGGGATGCATCATAAACCACAAATTGGAAATAGGGCTTATCGCAGTATTCTCCGAAGCGGTCTGTCATCTCCTTTAACCATCGTCCCGCTGCCAGGATCTGAATGGGTGTATCGTGGGTTTCATTGTAACGGATCAGGATGTCCACCACCGGCGAAAGCACAAGGCCTGCCGCTCCCGTGATGAGTACGGACTTTCCCGCCATCTCCCCCAGAAAGGGAAGCGCCTCCTCCGTTACCCGGTCGATATCCTGAAACCACCTGCTGCTTTTATAGATCATCCGAAACCTCCTGCCTACTTCAACCAGTCTGCACGTTTCGCCGCCAGCAGTGCCTTGAAAATGTCCAGATCCTCCACAGTGGTCAGCTTGATATTCTTTTCAGATCCCGCTGAGAAATAAACCTGCTCTCCCATCTCGATCTTCAGGGTACAGGATGCCACCGAATTTGTGATCCCTGCTTCCAGCGCTCTCCGGTGCAGATCGCAAATGTCACCGATATGGAAGGCCTGCGGTGTCTGAGTTCTCTTGAGCCGGTCTCTGGGATAGCTTCCGACGGAAACCGCACCGTCCTCGGTCTGCATCATGGCTTCCGCACAGGGGATCACTGTGATTGCATTTCCCTTTTCCAAAGCCACGCGGATGTTGTCTGAAATGATCTCCGCCGAAACCATGGGGCGGATCGCATCATGGATCAGAACCAGATCCTTCGCATCATACTCCTTCTCAAGGGCATAGACGCCGTTCCGGATGGAGCCCTGTCCGTTCTCTCCTCCGGGGATCACATGCTTCAGCTTTGTGATGTTGAACTGCTTTGCATATGCACGGAGAACCTGCTCCCAGCCTGCGATGCAGACAACTGCGATGGCATCGATCTCCGGATGATTCTGAAAGGCCTCCAGCGTATATACGATGACCGGCTTTTCATTTACCGTAAGAAACTGCTTCGGGATATCCTGATGCATCCGGTTTCCCGAGCCTCCTGCAATGATAAGTGCGATATTGCTCATTTTCCTACCCTCACTTTTCTGTCATTCTATCTGTATCCAACTCCTGCGACATTTCTGCCGATCACTTCATCAGCTTGCATACCTGCAGGATCCCGACGATATCCTTCTTCTTCAGACAGCGCTTCAGTTCACTCCGCCTCTGCCATACAAACAGGAATACTGCGATCATCACGCCTCCCACGACGATCCAGCGAAGGATCGTAAAATCGTAGAGGAACGTCATGGATATTCCAAGTGCGCAGGAGCCAAACAGCACATAGAGATTGAAGCGCAGGCTGTAGATCTTCTCCTTCCCCAGCTTCTTTACAAAGAGATAGTGGAAGAAGAACAGCGCGATATATCCCACCAGCGTGGTATAGGCCGCAGCCACATAGCCAAATATGGGGATAAAGATCAGATTCAGGATGATGTTCAGCAGCGCCGCTGCCATAGTCCCCTTCATGATCTGCTTCTGCTGTTTATAATAAAACTCAATATTTACATACATGGTGTACAGCACCTGAGCGATATACCCAAGCATGACCGGTGGGATAACATAAACCGCCGGCAGGTACTTCCGGCCGCCCATGATCAGCAGCAGCTCCGGTGCCATCAGCGTCAGCAGCAGCACGCCTCCTGCAAAGATCAGGACGATAGGCCGCGACACCTTTCCGATATCCTTATCCTCGCCCCTGTGCAGCTTCTCATAAACCCAGGGCGCCCAGGCCTGATTCATGGCATTCCACAGGATGGAAATCACCATGGCACAGCTGTATGCCGTTGCATAGTACGCTGTATCCGTCTCGCCGCAGAACCTTTTGATCATGACCCGGTCACTGTAGGACAGCAGCGCATTTGAAAGCAAATGTAGTACCATGGGAAGAGCGATGGGCAGTGCGAAGCGCACATACTCCATTTTGAACTTTCTTCCCCGCATCACTACATATACATAGATTGCTGCGGATACAAGGATCCATACACCATAATATCCGCTGACGCGGGCCGTCAGCTGTCCGTCCTCCGGAACGATGAGCACCAGCCCCAGGGCAACCAGCACCGAGGCGATGGCCGGCACAAGGGATGTGATAATGGTGTACTTGTATTGCAGATAGACCCGGAACTTTACATGCAGCGCACTGAGAGCCGGATGCACCAGAAGATACAGGAACATGATGTGCATCATATACTCCGACATGCCCAGCCAGTCCGTCACCTGATCCACGAAGATGCAGGCAATGGCATAGAACGCCGCCGTAACTCCGGTTCCGAAGAGCGTGATGGTTGAGATGAATCCGTAAATGTCGTCATCATACTCAAAATGTGCCAGATTCACGGAAGTATAGAGATCCAGTGTAAAGACTGATGTCAGGATCGTGATCCAGGATATGTAGTTTGAATAGATTCCCACGTCCTCGGTGGACATGATACGCGCGAAGATCGGCATGGTCAGGAATGACAGGCCCTTCAGGATAAAGGTACAGACCGTGTACCATGTCCCGGCTTTCAGCGCTTTTTTTCCAACATTATCGTCCATTCTTTACTACTCTCTTTTTACTGCTCTTCTTACTGCTCTTTCTCCTGCTTGCGGGCCTCTGCCGCACGTCTCTCACGCATCAGAACGTATCCTTCAAACAGGTCCAGATCCTCCGGCCGCGTGATCTTTATGTTGGTCTGCATTCCATAAGAGAAATAAATGGGCAGACCCATTTTATACATCAGCGTTGTCGTATGAGGCTCCACCTCATTGATCACGCCTGTTTCCACAGCTTCCTTATACATATCATCGATAAAACCGTAACGGAAGGCATGGGGCGTGTTCATACATGCAACCGTATCCCGGTTGATATACTCTGTCGTATAATTCTCGGGATCCGATACTGAAGTTGTCTTCATCTTCATTCCTGAAAGAAGCAGGAAATCCGTGGCGGAGATGGCATTTCCCTTCTCCCCGCAGACGCGGATCACATCCGTGATCACCGGCTCCTCGATAAAAGGAGATGCTCCGAAATGGAACAACAGGATATCCTCCCGGCTCACCTTTCCTGCCAGGAAATGTACTCCGTTCATCACAGATGCCTGGAAGGTATCTCCGCCCTCGGTGATCCATTTCACCTTGGTAAGTCCGTATTCCTCCCGGATCTTCTCCATCTCGTCGATCCATTCCTTAACACATACCACCAGGATGGCGTCGATCTCTGCATGCTTTTGAAATGCCTCGATGGTATAGGCAATTACCGGCTTATCCAAAACCTTGATAAACTGCTTGGGGATGTCAGCGCCCAGACGGCTGCCCACACCTCCTGCAAGAATCACTGCTATATTCATTCCTCGCTCCTGCTCTCCTCCGGTTTCCAGTCCTTGTACGGGGTATCCGGATCCATGATATTCTGGTAGTGGAACTCCCTGTCCTTCATGGACGGGAACTCCATATATTTCTCTCCGTAAATGCTCTTCAGGTATGCATCATAATTCACGGGAATATCCACCTCGATATTCTCGAACTTCGTTGTCTTCAGCGGACGAAGCTGGGATCTGGTGTGCATATACTGATATCTTGTATTCTTTCCATATCCAAATGCTATGGAACTGTAGCCGTCAAAATCGGTCTTGTTATACTTTGCGCAGACCATATCAAATCTCCGGCAGAGCTTCACGGAGTTTACCGGCTTCAGAAGGAAATGCAGTACATTTCCGACGATACGCTTCGGAAGTCCGCCCTTGATCTCCTGCTTCCCGTATACCTTAAGAAGACAAAGATAACGCATCAGCTGTACCTGAAATGCGAAGCGCTTACACTTTCCGGTGTCCGAAGGATCCGGGTTCTTGTCCAGCGGCAGGACGTCGATGTAAATGCCCTGATGTGCATCCGGATTCCCCATATCCTTGGGCGTGATGCAGGTGGTATTGCAGTCCACCAGCCGAAGCCAGCCGCGGAACCATTTTCCGTTTTCCGTTTCCACGGTCTGAAGGAAGTAGGGCTCCTGAAACTCAGACGCCAGAGTCTTCAGCTTATTATAGTCTCCGCGGGAAACCACGAAATCCATATCGTTATCCCATGGAATGAAGCCACCATGACGCACAGCACCAAGGGTGGTTCCAAAGCCGGCAGACAAACGAACGCCATGCTTCCGGCAAACGCGGTACAGCTCCTTTGTCATATTCAGCTCTACCTGCCAGATCCGCTTCTGCTCTGCGGTCACCAGCCACTCATCCATGATCTGTTCATTCAGATTGAACTCCGGATTCATACTCATAGGTTCAGTTCCTCCTATCAGTTCATAATAAACCGGATGGAGTCAGTCAGTCTGACCGCTCCATCCTATATTGTCGCAAATGTTATAATCCTTATTCCGTGATCATACATTTCTTTCTATTCTTCTATGCTTCTATGCTTCTATTCTTCGTTTTCAGCGTTTTTACCTTTTTTGCCTCTTCTGCCCTTATTATCCGATCCGCTTTCCTCAGAACCATAACCATAGTCATCATAATAGCCATAGTAGCCCTTATAATAGCCATAGTAGCCCTTTCCGCCGGATTGAACCTTGTTCAGGACAACGCCCAGGATCTTGCAGTCACTCTGATCCAGCTGCTTCTTCACATTCTGAACCATCTTGTAGCTGACATTGTCAGACTCAATAACGAGAATCGTTCCATCGCAGTTCTTTGCAACCAGAACCGCATCGATAACGCTTCCCAGAGGCGGGCAGTCAAGAATGATAAAATCATACTGCTCCTTCAGAGTTTCCAGCATTTTCGCGAACTTCGGACGTCCCAGAAGCTCCGCCGGATTCGGTGCCTTTGCACCGGTAAAGATCATGGAAAGATTATCGATATTGGTCTCGTAGATCACATCCTCCAGATTCTTTGTCTGACCGGAGAGATAATGAGAAAGCCCCTTTGTCTCACGATCCACACCATAACGGGCAACCGTTACGGACTTGCGGATATCCGCATCGATATACAGTACCTTCTTACCATCCTCGGCAAAGGCCTGGGCCAGGCGGAAGGAAACCTCTGATTTTCCTTCATTCGGAATGGAACTGGTCACTGCAACCACCCGGATGTCCTCGCCCGAAAATGTAATATTCGTACGAACACGCTTATATGCCTCGTTCGTCTTGAAATCAAGGTCTTTGATATTTTCAAATCTTATCTGCTGTGCCACAGCCTATCTCCTTTTCACGTCCGCTATGCCGCGTGTTTCTTTCGTTTCTTTCTATTTCGCCCGGATCGGTCATGCCCATGGGTTTTCCGCTTGGATACACCCTCTTCCAGCGGGATCATTCCCAGAACATTCAGGCCCAGATAACGCTCAACATCCTCGCCGTTCTTGATGGAATCATTCATCATGTACCGGATGATGATGATGGCACATGCCAGAACCAGGCCAAGAAGTCCGCCGATGATTCCGTTCTTCTTCATGCTGGGAGCAATGGGTGACTCCGGAAGCTGTCCGTAATCCATGATGTTGGGCGGCTCTGTCTCCATGACCTCCGCTGTCTTCTTCACGGATACATTTGTCAGCTCATCTACGATCTTCTTTGCAAGATATGCATCATTGTTCTTTACCGTAAGCTCGAGGAATCGGGTATTATCCGGATTATTAACGCTGATCTGTCCCTTCAGGGTGTCATAGCTCATATTCAATCCGAGATTCTCGATCACTTCCTCCAGAACCGGACGGCTTGTGATGATAACCTTGTAATCCTGTGTCAGCTGGGTACCGATCTGAAAATCCGCAAGGCTTGTGATGCTGGTGGTCTTGGTCAGAATGTAGATCGTAGAAGAACTACTGTAGGTCGGTTTAACGAATAACATTGTATAACCGACCATCATTCCGAAGCCCAGTGCGGCCAGCAAAATGATAAACCAGATCTTCGATATCAGTACGTGAAAGACCTCCACGAGGTCAATTTCCGTTTCTTCGTATCTCTCTTCCATGAGAACTCCTAATCAAAAAAATATAGTTAATGGTTAATTTATATAATCTCCCCGGACCATCATCTCTGCTGCTCCGGTGAGCATATATTCCGTTTCTTCATCGCCGCAGTGCTTCCTGAGCCAGGGTATATAATCCTGCGTGTAGGGAGCGCGGCTGTCTACATTGTGTGCATCCGTGCCCAGAAAGGTGATACATCCATCCTTCAGCAGCTTTCTGCACCAACGTTTGTTTTCATTCAGGAATCCACCCTCAACGCTGGAAATGTTCATCTGAAGCAGCGCTCTCATGTCCAGCATTTCCTCGATCCGTTCCATCCGCTTTGTAAGGCAATGATACCTCTCAACATGCGCGATAATTGGAAGATATCTGGCTTCGGAAAGAAGCCGGATGGCCTCGCGGATCTGTCGGAAGGGGGTCGTTACATTGAACTCCACCAGCACATACCTGGTGCCGTTCATTGTATGGATCTGCCCGGTTTTCAGCAGTTCTACCACGCCCTCCTCATAGAGGATCTCATTTCCGAGATACAGGGTGAGCTCCGGGTATCGTTTTGCCGCCTCGGCCTTCAGCTCCTGAAACCGTTCATCCAGGACCTCCGGGCCCTTGTAATGATTCCTGCCGATCATATAATGGGGGGTCAGTAATATCTTCCTGGTTCCCTCTTCATAGGCGATCTGAAGCATATCCAGGGACATCTCCATATTCTTGGAGCCGTCATCCACTCCCGGAAGGATATGGCAATGCATATCGAATAGTTCCATGGTCACCTCTTATTCTCCTTTTGCTTTGCGCCGGCTGAAATACAGGCCGACCAGCGTCATTCCCACCACAAGTCCGAAGACCGTGATCACGGAAAGAACCTTGATCATCCAATCCACATGATTCTTAAAGAACAGATACAGATAATCCGGCTCGATAAACAGATGCTTTGCGGGGTTCAGACATAGCAGCACCACCGTCAGGGCTCCCGCAAATGCAGTTCCGATGAGCTCCGATATGGCGATCATCCGGATACCTCTGTCCCGCCTCAGATCCATAAAGATGGTAAAGACGCATCCCAGGATCAGACTCAGCAGGAACAGGATCCCGCTGATCAGCATGGACGTCTTCATATCCTCCTTCAGACGCAGCACATAAGGTGCCACATTGCTCTGCTGATACTTCACATCCCGATTTCCTATGAGCAGCTGCTCTGTGGCCTGCTTCTCACGGATGACGAAATCATCATAGGAAAGATCCACCTTCTTGGTGACCTCCGTAGTATCCTTCTCGTTTTTGCCGAGTTCTGCCAGATACTCGATATAAGCATAGCGGAAATATCCGCTGTCCTGCACATTCTGCAGGATACGACTGTTATTAAATACGATCACAAAGAGGGCCATGATAAGGAAGATCCCGGCAATGCTCACCGCCGTAGTAACCGTCAGAATGCGACGGCAGAACTTACGGATCTTTCTTCTTTTTCTGTGCCCATGCATGGGCTTGCTCCGATCCCTCTTTCCGAAGCGCATGCACTTCTTTAAGATCAGGATCAGACATGCGATCACCGCAATGCAAAATGTAGCGATGCCAGTGATCACAAGCCCTGTGGTCCAGCTGGGCGGCACGATCCGCTCATTGCTGTCCAGTTCAATAGTTTCTCCGTCTCCGGTATCGATAACGATACTTTCCTCCCGAATGGATGCCTTTGCATCTGCATTCTCCGGTTTTACACGTTCATTTAACTGCTGCCTGTTATCCTGATCCGCCTCGATCTTGGAAAAGATATCCTCAACCTGCGTATCCGCCTCGGTAGTCGCCTCGGTAGTCGTTCTTACCGGCTGTTTCTGGCTGGTACTTCTCGTGGCAGCCTCTTCCGTGGTATTTCTCTCATCATCCGGAACGATCGCAGTCCTGGCTTCCGTCGTGGCATAATCCTCCGGATCCACAGGTTTTTCCTTGTCCGGATCATTCTTTCCGCCGACCTCATACACATAGCCTCTGGAAACCGCAGTCCCCACATTTGAATACATGTACTGAATGGCCTTCTGCGCCTGCGCTGCTGAAAGGTCCACACTGTCTCTGGCCAGATAATTATAAAGACTGTTCAGATAACTGGAATATGCCCTGTACTTCTTTCCTTTATAAGTGAAGGTTCCTCCGGCAGCACCCAGAACGGAAGACTCCGCGCCATTGATGTCGCCTGCCCAAACCTCCTGCTGCGGCCATGCCATGAGGATCCCTCCGAAGAGAAGTATCCCTAAAATGATATGTAATATTTTCCTTTGTATATGCCGCATGCGATTAATCCCGGATCACTTTTTCCATAGACAGAATTAAGCTGTTAAGCGTGCCCGCCTAACAGCTTAATCCTAACCTTTAGAACTTATTGATTATTTCTTGTCAGTCTGCTTAATAACCTTTGTTGCACCAAATGCACCAGCTGTCTTAAGAGACTTAACGAATTTTGCATTGGATACATCACCGAGGATGTAAAGCTTCTCGTTCTCATAAGCTCCCTGATACTTCTTGCCGTCAACAACGAAGATCAGATAGTTGGCTCTCATAACGAACTTTGTAAACTTGGAATTGCCGATCTTAACTGTGTACTTGTACGGCTTGTTGGTAGAACCAAGGCCGGAGAAGTTCAGTGCATCGAACAGAGTGTTTACGCTGCCAAGGCCTGTTACTGTACAGGAAGTTGTCTTAGCAAACTTCTTAACGTAGTTAACCAGTGTCATGTTGTCAACATACATGGTACCACCCTTGTTGGAGATGGTCTTCTTAACCTTGTCAACATACAGTGTTCTGGAAGAACCGTCCTTTGTGCAGAGACCAAGGAATGTGTTCATATCCTTAGCTGCCTTAACCTTGTTCGCGTTTGTTACTTCAAATGTAATGGAACCGGTTACCTTGCTGCCAGCGGAGATCTTTGTATATTCCTTCGGATGTCCTGCGGAATCAAAGCCATAATACTTACCGCCACTCTTAACAACTCTCCATGTTACTACCCAGCCGTACTTGCTGAAGAGGTAATCTCTTCCGTCAATTCTGTACCAGCCGTTCTTCAGAGTCTTTGTCTTGCTGAACTGATAAGCCTTCTTACCTGCGTTCTCGCCGGTACCCTTTACCCACTTACCGTCCTTGATGCTGGTTGCAACACCATTCTTGTTGATGTAACGGCCCTTAACGAATTCCTTCTTAGCCATGTAACCATTTGCATCGAAATAGTATGTCTTGAAATCGATTGTCTGCCACTGGCTCTTCGGGCTCCAGTTCTTGGAATCCTGGAAGTACTTGCCTGTAGCATCCGTCTTCCACTTACCCTTTGCCTTGTAGGTCCAGTAACCCTTGGAATCCAGGTAGTAACCTTCTACCCACTCATCCTTGGCATAACCGTTCCCTTTACCCTTGGTTGTCTTGTACCAATAACCCTTGCTGTCCTTTACCCACTTGCCGGCAGCTGCAGCATCGGAGCTAAATGTCGGTGCAACGACAGATGCAACTACGAATGTGCCAGCCAGAAGTGCGTACTTGAAACGCTTCATCATTACTTAATCCCTCCTTATTATCTTTGCCCCTCAAGTCGAGACATAATTTGCGACTTAAGTCAGTCTATCACTTTTGGGCATTAATTGCAAGTATTTATCCTTTTTTCAGCACAATTCACAAATGGAAAATCACTTACCGCCGACGGTCATTCAGAATCAACAACCCATCTTAGTATAACGGAAATGTTCCACCGCAAGATTTTGTGTTCTGGAAATCTACGCCACATTTTTTGTTCACATTTTTTTCACAGGATGTCGGAATTTGTACCAACGATAAAATGCCGTTCCTATTATAATGATATAACCGGCGATACTGAGGGGTACCGGAGTTTCTCCCAGGAACAGGATCCCCAGTAAAGCAGCAAAGACCACCTGGGTGTAATCAAATACGGATATATCCTTCGCCGGAGCAAACTTATATGCCGTAGTGATCCCAAACTGTCCCAGGGCTGCCGAGATCCCGGCCAGACAGAGATAAAGCCACTGCTGTCCGGTCATGGGATGGAAGGCAAAGATCAGCTGCGGCAGCGTGACCAGGCAGGAAAACAGCGAGAAACAGAGAACGATCACCGATGTCCTTTCTCCCTTCCGGCCCAGTGACCGCACAAATACATACGCCGTTCCTGCACCAAAGCCTCCGTAAAGACCCAGAAGCGCAGGCACCAGTGCCAGATTCGTTCCGGGGCGGATGATCAGCAGCGCACCCAGAAATGCAACGAGCACACTGGCCCAGTCCAGCTTGGAGGGTTTTTCCTTCAGGATCGGGATGGAAAGCAGGATCGCAAAGAAAGGCGACAGCTTGTTCAGCATATTTGCATCCGCGATCCCCAGATGATCCACGGCGTAGAAATTGGCGATCATTCCCGAGGTTCCGAACAGACAGCGAAAGAAGATATCTCTGGCGCAGCCGGGCTTGATGAAGGACGAATACCCCCGTTCCTCCTTTGATCCCTGCTTTGCTCCCACCAGCGTGATCACTGCAATGATGGCCGCAAATGCATTCCGGAAGAACGCCTTCTGAAGGGTAGGCAGATCTCCGGACTGACGAACAAAGAAGGTCATCAGCGAAAAGCCGAAGGCAGCTACGATCACACAGGCGATCCCCTTCGCATGATCTGTGGCGGGAACTTTCAATTGTGGTACATGTTTATTCATGCGACAACCTTAGCACTGATTCCTACATTTTTCAAGAACGATTCTTTTCTTGTCTTTTTTTGAAAGTCATGATATAGTGGTAGAAACGCTTTTTTGCTTTAACGCGGAAAAGCATCGGGATAGTATCATGAAAGAAGGATTACCTTATGGATTTTGATTTTTCATTTGCAAATGTACAGACCATCGGAGTTGTAGGTCTGGGGCTGATCGGCGGCTCCTTTGCAAAGACCTACCGTGAGAACACCACCTGTCGTATCCTCGGCAAGGATCTGGACCCGGCCGTAGTTGCCGCAGCCATAGAAGACGGCACGCTGGACGGCGAGCTGACCGAGGAAGCCATCTCCGAATGTGATGTGATCCTGGTGGCCCTGTATCCGGAAGCCATCATAGAATATGTAACGTCCGTAGCTGACCGGATCCGTCCGGGTGCCTACGTCATCGACACCGGCGGTCTGAAGAGAAATGTATGTCACGCCCTCTTCCCCCTGGCTGCTGAGAAGGGCTTCAATTTCATCGGCGGTCATCCCATGGCCGGAAAACGCACCTCCGGCTACAGGCACAGCACCGGCACCCTGTTTAAGGGCGCATCCATGATCCTGGTTCCGGATGACGTGACGGAATTTGATATCCTTGCCACAGCCAAGGCCATCTTCCAGCCCTGCGGCTTCGGCCGGATCACCATCTGTACTGCTGAAAAGCATGATGAAATGATCGCCTTCACCTCGGAGCTGGCCCACATCGTGTCCAATGCATATATGAAGAGCCCCACAGCGATGCACCATCGCGGCTTCTCTGCCGGCAGCTACAAGGATCTGACACGTGTGGCATGGCTGAACGAAACCATGTGGACTGAGATCTTCATGGATAACCGGGACAACCTGATCAAGGAGCTGGATTCCATCATGCATTCCCTGGGCGAATACCGGGAGGCACTGGTGGACGAAGACCGAAAACGCCTCTGGCAGCTTCTGCACGAAGGCAAGATGGCAAAGGAAGCCGTCGACGGCAAATAATCAAATACCCTAATTATCAAATTCTCATCTTGGAATCATTTCGGAGAAAAACATGAACGAAACCTATATACAACTTCAGGAGGATCGGGCAACGCTCACACATCCCTCGGATATCCCCGGCGGATCCGTACCGGCCATCCCTTCCAAATCCCATGCGCACCGCCTGCTGATCGCTGCCGCGCTGTCGAAGGATCCCTGCAGGCTCGTCTGTCCTGCCACCTCCAAGGACATTGAGGCTACCGCAGCATGCCTTTCCGCCATGGGAGCCAGAATAGAGCGAACGGAAGACGGATATTTCTGTTATGGTGTCTCAGCCACAGAGTCTGAGGATACCGCAGCACCCGAGGATGCCGCAGTGCCTGAGGATGCCGTGTCCGGCACGCCCCGGCAGATCACACTTCCTGTGGGAGAAAGCGGATCGACCCTCCGATTTCTTCTCCCGGTGGTGGGTGCTCTCGGAAGAAGCGCTTCCTTCTATATGGAAGGACGGCTTTCCGAGCGGCCACTGTCTCCTCTCTATGAGGAAATGTGCCGCCACGGTGTTACCCTGTCTCCCATCGGTGATAATCCACTCAGAATCTCCGGGCAGCTGACTGCCGGAGAATATGTGATCGACGGAGGCGTATCCTCTCAATATATCACCGGACTCCTGTTCGCCCTTCCCTTACTAAAGGAAGACTCAAGACTCGTCATCACCGGGCGCCTGGAATCCGCACCCTATGTGGAGATCACCCTGCAGGTGCTGAGGCAGTTTGGGATCCGGATCGAAGCAGAGGAACAGGACGGAATCATCTATAACATTTCCGGCGGACAGCAGTATCATCTGACCGATGATGCTCCCGTCTGCCGTGTCGAGGGCGACTGGTCCAACGCCGCCTTCTTCCTTTCCGCAGGGGCTTTGCTGAAACAGCCAGTCACCGTTACAGGCTGCAATCTGCGTTCTCCCCAGGGAGACCGACAGATCCTGGAACTTCTGAAACAGTTCGGCGCAGAGATCAGAACACAGGAAAGTCTGTCTGATCCAGACCTTTCGGACATCACCGTTGTCGGCGGAGCGCTGAAGGCAGCCCGGATCGATGCAAGGGACATCCCGGATCTTGTCCCCATTCTTTCCGTTGTTGCAGCCTATGCGGAGGGAACCACTGAGATACAGAACATCGAACGGCTCCGGATCAAGGAAAGCGACCGGGTCGCAACCGTTATGGAAATGCTCCGAAATCTGGGAGCCACTGTTGAACTTAGGGAGAAGACCCCAGAATGCGGTTTAACTCTTCGGATCACCGGCCGGGAGTCCCTCCCCGGCGGGACCGTATCCTCTTACAACGATCACCGGATCGCCATGGCCGCAGCCATCGCTTCTCTTCGAGCCAGCGGACCGGTAGAGATCCTGCAGCCCATGGCCGTACGGAAATCCTATCCCGGATTCTACGAGGATCTGGTATCTATCCTTGAGAAGTAACTCTCCATACGAAAGAGATCTATCTGCCCTTGGATATCCGGAAAAGTGCATACAGAAAAAGGGACTGACCTCGCCGCACCGGGCAGCAGGGTCAGTCCCTTTTTTTGTCTTTCTAATCGTCTTCATTCAGCGTGTTGATCAGATATCTCAGACCTCCGGCGATCGCATACAGCGCGAGCCCTGTGAAGAACAGAATGCAGCCAAGCCCCGGCAGCTTCCAATCATGGAAGCCATCCCGCATCAGCCCCTGCCATGCCGTATAGGTCTCATTCATTTTGGAATACAGTATGTCATAGATGGCATGCTTCTGGATCGCGATCATTCCGAGGATCGCAAGGATGGGCGGGATCAGATGACTGATCAGCCGAAACCTCCCCATGAGCCTTCCAATCAGGGACTCCTCTTCCCAGTCACGCTCCGGATAGATCTGATCACGGAAGGCAAAATAGATGATCCAAAGTGCCGAAAGGAGAATGGTAAAAAACAGGATCGCCACAACGAACTTGGTTTTCGTCGTTTCATTGGATGACCCGGAAAAGGCATACTTCACCATGTCGAAGAGAGAAAAGCCCTCCAACACATTTGTATCCGCCTTTACATGAACGACTCTCCAATGCAGAAAAGGAGAAACCAGCAGCAGGATACCTGCCAGAAGCCCTGCCACCTTACAGAACATCAGCGGTCCTTTTCTTTCATAAAAGGGAGTATCGTTCTTCTTATTGACTTTTTCCCCTTTCGTCTGCCCCATGCAAACCCTCTCCTGTCGGTTTTACGACGCTCTACCAGTCCTTCTCCGGATACACGCCTGCATCCATGAGCACACGGAGTGCATCGGTCACAGAAGCGATATCCTCCTGATAGGTCATACCAAACCATTTTGATGTTGTCGGAAGGACCACTACAGATCCTTTTCCCCGTTCCATCATATTCTGAACCGCATCGGAGATCGTCTCCTCAAACTTCAGCGGATTCGCCTCGATTCCTTTTTTCAGACGTTCCTGGAAACAGCCGGCAAGATCCCTTAAGAATCCGGGATTAAATGCCCACATATTCATAGACGCTGTGGCCTTCTCCGGGATTGCGTTCCAGGTTTCTCCGCCATCCAGAGTATAATATCCAACGCCATCTTCCAGCTTGATCTCTTTCCGTTCATCGATCCGGATCAGATTTCCCTGATCATCACACTGACAGATGCCGCGCGATACATTTCCGAACTCGGACAGAGTACGAACCGCATCATAACCGATGATCGCATGTTTATCATCTCCATCCTCGGAAGAAAGAAAATCGTAAGCGATCTTGAAGGCTTCCACACCATAATAATCATCTGCATTTACAGTCAGGAAGGGATGTCCTTCCAGCTCATCCTTGCAGCAGAAAAGGGCGTGTGTGGTTCCCCAGGGTTTTTCCCTTCCCTCCGGGATCTCAACTCCTTCCGGAAGCTGACTCAGTTCCTGGAAAACATAGCTGACCTTCATTTTCTTTGCTATGCGGTTGCCGATCTTCAACTTGAATTCCTCTTCAAAGGATTTCCGGATGATAAATACTACCTTGCGGAAACCGCCGCGATATGCATCATAGATCGCATAATCCATAAGGGCATGGCCCATCTCATCTACCGTTGTCACCTGCTTCAGGCCACCGAAACGGCTTCCCATTCCTGCCGCCATCACAACTAAAACCGGTTCTTTTTTCATTCTTTCCTATTCCCTTCTGATCGAAATCGAATTAAGGTGAATTCGCGGTAAGGTTCTCCTGTGTCATGATCTCGCCGCCCAAAACGCGCTTCATTACATCCTTAATATAGTCTACACTTGCATCATTCGGAAGAACGACTGACGCATTTGCACCACCGGTGTAGCAGGGGCGCATCGCAGGTGTTCCCTGAACTTCGTAGGTAAGGATATTCCATTCCTTATTACTGTCGAGCTGTTCCTGTACGATCTCTCCCACTTCCTTCTTGGACATGTTCGTCTCAAAGCTGTTAGCAAGCTCATCCATAACCTGGCTGAAGTTCTTAAGCAGCTGGGAGGACTCCATGGCCTCAACCACGCCCTTGATCACCGCCATCTGGTTACGTCCACGCTGGAAGTCACCATCTCCGAAGGAGTGACGCTCACGGGCGAAGGCCAGTGCAGCTCTTCCGCCCAGGTGGTTCACACCCGAATCATAGTGGTATGTATCTGTCTGCATTGCCGTTGAGAAGGAGTACTGCGAGTAAACATCCACTCCACCCAGCGCATCAATGATATCAATGAAACCGGTGAAATTCATCCGGAGAAAATAATCGATCTGTACATCATAGATCATCTCCAGCGTATCCATGGATACCTCGATACCGTAGATACCTGCATGGGTCAGCTTGTCCGGAGAACCATCCGAGATGGAAAGCGGAACGTAGAAGTCACGCGGTGTTGTAACCAGCAGCAGCTGTCTCGTGTTGCGGTTTACGACCGCCAGAATATTTACGTCGCTTCGGCTTCTTGTAGAAACGGAGCCAAATGTATCGATTCCGCTGATATATGCGCAGAAGGTTCCTGCGTCCTTCTTCTCTTCCTCAGGCTTCTCCTCAATCTTAACCTCAGTCTCGACCTGCTTCTCAAGAATGATCTTCAGGCCTTCGGAATAATGCTGATAATCTTCCGATCCATCCAGTGCGGATACAAATGCCGAACTGGTGATGAAGGCCTTTACCTCACCCTTATCCAGTGCAGCTACGATCTCATAGATCGAGTTATACTCTTTGATATCCAGCTTTGTAGCGTGTGTGGTCTGGATCTCGTTGATCGTCGCATTTACCTTATCACGCTCACTGGTCTTCAGGATACCAAATATATACTTGTTTGCAACCGCATCATTGATACTGTTTGCAGGGTCTTCCTTCTTGACGTAGGCATTCACTACCGTGATCTCCGTCTTGGTACCGGTCACGGTATCCAGCGCCTTGTCCGCATGACGTACAAGGTAGATACCATAGCCCACGATACCCATGATGAGTACCGACAGGACAATACCAACGATTCCGGTCTTCTTGTTCATCTGCATAAGAACGACCAGAATGGGGAAGATTCCCAGAACGATGGCTGCGATCAGAGCGTATTTTATAGGTACGACCTCAGTGGCGATGGCGAAATAGATAAACAGTGCGGAAAGGATAAACTCCAGACCTGCCAGTACCACACCGACGATCCTCAGCTTATTTCCACCCTTCTTCCTGGGCTGTTCCTCTTCATATTCATCATATCCATCCGCATATCCATCCGTATATCCATCTTCAGGATACTCTTCCGGATACTCCTCATACTGCTCCTGATCGGATCCGTTATCTATGAATGCCGAATCCGCATTTGCATCATATGCATTCTCTGAAAATGCGGAATCCTCATAACTGTCGTCATAATTATTCTCATAACGGTCATCATAGCTTCCGGCGCTGCCATCTTCATAACTATCTTCGTAGCCATCTTCATAGCCGCCCGCATTTTCATCCTCATAGCTATCTTCGTAGCGGTTTTCCCCGCCTTCTTCGTAGCTGTCGTTCCTGCTATCTTCGTAGCCGTCGTTCCTGCTATCCTCATAGCTGTCGTTCCTGCTATCCTCATAGCCGTCATCATATGAGTTTCCGGAAAATGCAGAATCCTCAAATGTGTCTCCAAAGTCTCTTTCGTCTTTATCCATGATTTCCTCGTCTCATTTACTTTTGCTTACACTTGCCCATACTGAACGTATATTATATCACATGATGTCAAACAATCAAACCTTTTTTTATGGGCATCCGTTTTCCCCTTTGTTTCATGCAGATTTCCGGCGGATTTCTTCTTGAATTATACCGGCCCATGGCATATTATGAGAGAGACTTTATGAAAGAACCGGGGTAACAAACATGGAACGAATCAGGAGCTATATGTCCGATGCGGGCATACTTCTTTCCGATGAACAATTAAGGCAGCTGGAGCTCTACTATGAAATGGTGGTAGAGCAGAATAAGGTCATGAATCTCACCTCCATCACGGAACCGGACGAGTTTATCGAGAAACATCTTCTGGACAGTCTTGCACCTCTTGCTGCAGATGAGGGTCTGAAGGCTCTCCTCACTAAATCGGGAGCCCGTCTCATCGATGTGGGAACCGGCGCAGGTTTTCCCGGCATTCCCCTGAAGATCGTATGCCCCTCTCTCTCCGTCACCTTACTGGACTCGCTCCGAAAGAGAGTGGACTTTCTTCAGAATGTTATAGATACACTGAAGCTTAAGGATATCAAAGCAGTACACCTCCGGGCTGAGGAAGGCGGAAGGGACCCCCTCTACCGGGAGCAGTATGACCTGGTGGTTTCCCGAGCCGTAGCCGCCCTGTCCATCCTGACGGAATACGACCTTCCTTTTGCAAAGGTAGGAGGGACCTTCATTGCCTATAAAGCCGCTGCCGCGGAGGAAGAGCTTGCACAGGCAAAAAATGCCATCAGCAAACTGGGCGGAAAAGCGGACCCTCCGATCTCGCTGGTTCTGCCGGATACCGATATCCAGCGCACCCTGATCCCGATCCGGAAGGTCCGCCCAACCCCAAAGACCTATCCCCGAAAACCGGGGACTGCCAAGAAGAGTCCGTTATAATTTTAGTAATTTCTTAATTTGTTATTTTTATATACTATTTCTCATCATCCGTATTTCTATACTCCAGGAAGAGCGTAGTTCCGAGACCTGCCGCCGCTATGATCAGCACACACCACAGTATCGTAAGCGGTACCTGGTCTCCGGTTCTCGGCTGGTCATCTCCCACCCGATCCTCCTCCCCCGGCCTTTCATGGTCGTCGGAAGGATAGGGGCCGTCGTCCTCCGGGACATCGGGTTCATCCTTCGGCCTCTCCTCATGCTTCACTCTTTCCTCTCGCTCCAGACGTCCCGTGACTGTCTGTTCCTGATCCTTCACATCCTTATGGACACCCACCAAAACCTCCATCGGATCCCCGGTTTTCGCATCGATCGTTTTTAGATATACCTCCTCGAAAACCACGTATGTAAACTCGGCTTCCTTCTCGTTTTCCGGAAGAAGGAAGGTAAAGGATGGGAATACAACATCTACGGTCCCATTCGATTTTCCTGTGGTAAACTCCTTTTCTGCACGTATCTCCTTCCCGTTTATCTTTACCGGTTTTCCATCCTGATCCACAAGCCAGCCACGGATGATATAGGTCTCTGCTTTATCAGCCGGAAGATTCCGGAAACTGACCGTATCCGTAACCGTGATCTCCTGCTCATACTCTTCGATCCGTTTCACCCTTGTTTTTCCGGCGCTGGTTCCGATTTTCGGAAAGGATACCGTCTGATCCTTATCCTTCAGATCTGCATGCTCCGCGATCTTTTTCCCGCCCGGTTTCTCATACAGGTATTCGTAGCATACCACGGACTTTCCAGCCAGCATCAGAAGCTTCCCATGGAACTCATACTTCACCTCTGCAAGACCGGATCCGTCGCGGCCCGGATAAATCTCCGTCCTTCCGCAGATCTCCTTTCCATTCTCATCCAGGATCGGAGCTCCGGTTTCCCGATCCATCAGCTTTCCTTCTATTACATAAGGCTCGTCGATCCCGGACTCTCGAAATTCCGTCCCACTGTACTCCACAAGATCGATCAGCGTAATATTCTGATCCGGATAGGATATATGTCCTCTCGTTTCCTTATCCAGAAGCGTCGTCCCTACGATGGCCGGTGTACGATCGGACTGCACTTTTATGGTCTGGTCCGCATCCTCCGGATCCTCATGGATCAAAGGGAAGGTAACCGTATCATTATTACTGTCCGGGTAATGTGTCAGAACATTTTCGCCCTCCGTCTCCGTGCCGAGATACAGACGCTCATAGATCACCAGCTCCCTGCCCGCATATCTCGTGAGATCCAGATCTTCAAACTTCACCACCTGGGTAACGGCCGCTTCATATCTGGAGGTTTCATATCCGGTTTTCGTGGAAAATGTAGTTCTTCCCTCCGCCGCCGTTCCGTCTGCCTTAAGCAGCGGCGACAGTGTTCCATCCTCCTCCTTCTGCATCACACGTCCCACCAGGGTGTACTCCGTGTCCGTACGAAGATCGGACAGATCTACCACGTCATAGAGTGTAACCCCGTCCTTTGGAAGTGTCACCTGGGACGCCTCTTCCGTTCCCTCCGGATCCGTGGTAAGTGCTCTTGTTTTAAACTGAGGAAGCTTTCGGTCTGTAACAGCCTCTGCTCCATCCGTCCTGCCGGGATCAAATATGCGGTAGACCCGTCCATTCGGATTTCCATCCTCCGGATCCGTCCATTCGACAGTACCATCCGCATTTCGTTTTGCTTCCTTTCCCACGTAGATCCGGACAGGCTCTTCCTTCTGAAGTCCCGCAGCATCAATCTCAGTAATGATATATTCCCCTTCGATCAGCGCACCCCGGCTGTTGTCCGGTGTCGCATCTGCTCCGACCGGATCCGAAGGATTTTCTCTGAACCATACACCTGCTTTTGTCCCGTCATACGACCTTCCGTTATCATAATACCCTGTGTTCCGGTTATGCTTCTGATAGTCTGCCGAAGTCCCGGCATACCCGTTCTTATCTGTTACGATCACATGCCGTTCATGTGTTTCTACATTTTCAATCTGAAATACAGCACCCTCCCATGGTGTGTCTCCAGTTTCACAGTACTTCTGGATCTCCAGATCTCCGCGAACCCGCGCATCTGCATATACGATCTCATTCGGTGTCACCGCGTCCTCAGGAAGCGTGGTGGACCGCCGTCCGTCATCCGTGATCAGCCGGGCACCGCCGGAGCTGAAGCCTGTGGTTGTATTTCCGGAGGTTACCAGCGCAAATGTCATCCTGACCGGTGCCTTCTTTCCTCCAGCGTAAGCCTTACCATCCTCTCCGGGAAGCAGATATCCGTCCGGAGCATCCACCTCCTCTATCGTGACATAGCCCAGGGGAAGCTTCTCCTTCAGAACCACGCCGATATACTCCTGCTTGTTCAAAGTGGTCTTTTCCGTTGTGAGCCAGAAGTCTCTGGTCCGCTCCACATTTTTCTCTGTCAGCTCCTTATAGGTGTAATTCTTCGAAACATCCTCCGGATAGTAGGTCAGATGGAAGGTTGCACCGGACAGATAATGTTCCGTATCTCCGTCCGAAACCTTTCGAATGCCCAGATAAAGCACCTCTGTGACCGGTGTATCCGACACCTCGATCAGCGCAGGATTATCCTTTGTATTGTTCGGATAAACGATCACATTGCTTACCTTATTTGACATCTGATAGCCCTTCGGAGCCTTGGACTCTACAAGATAGACTCTGGTTCCGGAGGGACGGAGCCGTCCCTTGCTGTTCAGTTCCATCAATGACGTCACATCCATCAGCCCGGTCTCACCGTCTGCATCCGTCTTCAGCGTCCCGTCCGCCTTACTGAAGTCTCTGGTCTGCAGCGCCTCCTTTGCATCCTCCTCGGACTTATAAACCTTATATCGTGCATCCTCCAGACTGTAATTCGGGTTATTCTCCGTTATCTCACTATTTGCCGATCTCTTCCTTACACACACATACACCGGCTCTCTTTTGTTCTCCCGTAAATGTCGCACCTCTGTAACATGGCTTCTCGCTTCCGCCACACTGGTATAAACACCCACGTCTCCTCTTGCTTCCTTCTTTCCGTACCACCTTGTATCGATCTGAAACTCCTCTGCGCCGTCCCAATCATCTGTTTCTCTGATCGCCACATAAGGCTTACTGAAATACTTCCCGAGATTCAGTGTCGCGATCCCGTTTGAATTTGTTACCATATGCAGGAGACTGGTCTTATCTCCGTTGACCGCAACATCAAAGGTGACTCCCACGATAGGAGTTCCATTCGGATCAACCTTCTTTACTGCGATATAATAATTCTTTTCTCCGGTCTCCTTTTCCTTCCATGTGATAAAATCCTGATAGGCCGGATAACCTGCAGGCTTTGCTGCGTCCGTATCAAGATAGTATGCGTGGAATTCCACATCCACCGGGATCTCCGCATCCGCACCGGTGTATTCCTCGATGAATTCATCCACCGTACCATGAAAGATGGGATTGGAGATACTTGTGCTCCCGTAGTTTTTCATGTAATCCGAATCATTTCCTTCGTTCATATCCTGACCCGAAATCGCACCTGACGCCTTCTGTCCGAACCAGTAGCAGACCACTCTGTGTGCCACGTCATAATCAAGGATATGGATCGCACGATAGATCAGCCGTCTCGACTTTTTGTTCGTTATCTCCACCGGAGTCTTTACATCAAATTCATAATCATCATTTCCCGGCGACCAGTCAAATCGGACACAGAGTGAATTCATACTGTAATCCTTTCCTCCTGCCCGGACCGGGATCGTATAATCACTGTCAACATAGTTCCCTTTCGCATCATAATATCCGAACAGCACCGTATTCCCATCCCGGACGATCCGTTTCACATAAGGCGTTCCCTCCGTATGACCATTGGCCGGATTATTTGTCATCACCACAAACTGTCCGTCATTCCGAGCAAGGATCGCAGACATTCTGGCTGCCGCTTCTGATGTGGAATCAGATACCAGATAATGATCAACGGTTGTGCCATAATTTGAAGAAGCCCGTCTTACACCCTTTGCGTCACAGGCACCTACGATCGTTGCTTCTGAAATACCTCCCGGGATTGTATAGGCTGCATTATTTCCTCCGTTCCCTGCCGATCCAACAACCACGATCCCTCGTCCGACCGCTTCCGAGACCGCCTGCTCGATTGCTTCGGAACCCGGAGCATAATAGGCGGAAATTGACAGATTGATCACATCCACCTTCAGTTCCATGGCATACTGGATTGCTGCATAGATATCCGACACCTGTCCTCTTCCATCTGCACCCATTGCCTTGATGGAAAGGATACTTGCTTCAGGGTATTCCTCCTTCATAAAGCGGAACATTTTTGTTCCATGCCCATTTTCATCTCTGCCGTCATCGCCGAATACGGAGGTTCTTGCCACAGTCCCCTCGTCATTCACGCCCGTATCGATGAGTGCTATGGTTTTGTCCGGAACCTGGATGGATGTGTCCATTCCCATCAGCATGGAGTCCGGCACCTCACCTCTTGTGATGGATGATGTAAGCTCCGGGTGTTCTTCTTCCGATGCGGGTTCCTTCTCTGACACAGACAGCGAGATATTGATATCCACAAAGTCTGCGCATTTCCTGTAATACCGATATGCCTCTTGGGTCTGCTCCGATGTTTCGTACCTGATCAGATATACATTTTTATAGGATGAAAGCACCTCTGTTCCCTCCGTAAGGATCGACGGGTCCCCGGTCCCCACCAAAAGCTCACAGGAGGAAAAATCCATTTCTTTCTCTGCTGCACCTTCTGCCTCCGTCCGGATACGGAAGGAGGAGCAGGTGGCGAGCAGAAAAATCACCGCTATGATGAATGCCAGTTTTCTTCTTCCTTTTTTCATACGCTTTCTCTCTTTCTGTTTTTTTCTGTTTTTTCTGTTTTCTCATTTTTTACTCATTGTTTTCCCATTGTATTCTCACTTTTTTTCCGTTCGTTACTATTTCGCACTCCGGCTACACAACATAGAATTCCTCGCCCGCGAAGCTGACCACATCCCCGTAGTGAAGCTCCGCCACATTTTCGCGTCCCAGCCTGACATGGTTGAGATACGTCCCATTGGTGGATCCAAGGTCCTGAAGCGTGACTACATTTCCGCTGCACTCCAGTCTGGCATGATTCCTGCTGATGGCCGGTGCCGGAATGCAATATTCGTTCTCGCCGGCGGTCCGTCCGATCCTGCAGTAGCCCTCAGATATATACAGGGGCGCACGCATGCCCACCTCCATGGGAACCAGCTGCTTCAGGGCCGGAGCAAGAACTCCCGTCTCCGAGCCACCCCCTTCCGTTGCCTGCGCATAATGGACTGCTTCCTCCACGTAAGCGACCACACCATCCGGTTCTTTATAAGGTTCTCTCAGCCGGTCCTCCATCTCCTTCCTGGATACTGCCTTCTTCCTTTGATCCTCCGACAGCAGCTGGCAGACAAGAAATACCGCATAGGCTGCTGCAAGTACCGCTGAGATCATAAGGGAACGGCTGCCCATAAGAACGAACAGTCCCATTGCCGTCAGAAGAACTGCGACGCCGATCAGAATAAGCACCCGCCCGGACTGAAGCAGAGAAGGTTTCTCTTCTTTCGACCCGGCCATTCCGGCATCAACGAAAGCTGCAGGTTCTGCATTTCCTTCCTGTCCTCTTCCCGGGCGTCCCTCCTGCCAACGTTCCTTCCGTTCTTCCTGTCCTCGTTCCTGCCTTCCTTCCAGTCCTCGTTCCTGCCTTCGCCCAGGCCATCCTTCCTGCCATCGTTCCGGCCTTCTTTCCTGCCTCCACTCATCCGTAAGCTGAAGCAGCATGTCCGGAGTGAAGCTTCCATCCAGGAATCGGCCATACATATCGTAAAACCAGAGGATGTCCGACTCCCCTTCATGCAGATAGGCAGGCATGATCTCTTCAAACATTCGTTTCATCCCGGAAGAAAACTCTGTCCCTCCCTCCGTCACATACAGAAACCGCAGACGATCGCTGTTCTCATCATGCATGATATAAGAGAGCGACAGGATCAGCCCTTCCGGCGGAAGCAAATAATCCTCCAGTTCTCGGATTGCGGCCGCGAGATCGAGCAGAAGCCGCTGCACTTCTGCCCGGCCCGGACCCTTGCTGCTCCATATCCGGGACAGGCTGATCATCCCGTCTGTTTTGTATAACAAATGCGCCGACCCATCCACCCACTGCAGCTGCAATGGAAGAAGTGTCCCAAGCGTATTGTTCTTCAGCATCTCCTCCGGATAATGACCGGAGGGATCAGCCATGTTCACCGGTCCCCTTGCATCCGGGACCACCTCGATATAAGTACTGACTCCTTTATTCCTCCGTAATATCTCCATAGAACTGCCACCTCCTCAGTCTGGACGCACATTTATCCCGTTCTCTTTCTGCCTGTACCGGAAATTCTGCTTGAAAGGCGGCAAAGTTTCCGGCATCCACCCTGTCCAGATAATATACAGCTCCGGAAAGCTTCAGCTGATCCTCCGTCCTGCTTCGTTCCTCAGCGAGTGATATGGTATAGAGATTCGTATAATATTCACCACGGATCGATTCTCTTTTTCCTATGGTGAGATATAGAAGGATCGCACCCGCCACAAGGAAAAGGATGATCGGAATGATCACCGACGCCTCCAGCGTCATCATCCCCTTGTTCCTCTCTTCTCTGCCCGTCCTCATCATTATTCCTCCCTCTATTTCCCGCATCGGGAACATGGCGGCAGTCCTCCTGTCTCGCTGAGACGTACCCGGCGCACACGGCGTATCAGGCCGCTGCAATCTGCCGCACTGTGGTAGCATTCTCCTTCCGGACCCACCAGCACCACCAGCCCGGCGCTCTTTCCGCAAAAGGCGCAGGCTCGATATCCCTGTTCCACCGCTTCCTCCTTCTGCATGGGATGGATCCCCAGAACCAGATGGGAGCATCCCCTGCTGCGGTGATATACCTCCTGATTATCCGTGATGTAAACGAAGGGATCGCTTTCCGACCCATCATCCTCTTCAGGTGTGTATCCCAGATAAGGCTTCTGCCGTATGGTCTCCACCATATCCTTCGTCACCGTCGGAAGAAACGGGGTATTGATACAAATGGTGTAACGGATCGTAAACTGAAGCTCTCCGTCCTGATCCGGCAGGCTGGAACCCAGAAGCGAGATGCCGGACACACCGCCCTTCACATACTTCTCAACCATGGAAGGCTCATCCAGGGAACCTTGCAAATGTGCCGCCGCCACGGCCAAAAGGGTTGCCTGATCCACCAGTCCGGACTTCTGTTTAAAGGACTCCCGTTTCTTATCCTTCCCCATGTCCGATACAGAGGTTCCTCCCTCCAGGAGGTCCTTTGCTTCCTCCTGAAGGAAGTAATACTCCGCCACATACTCCGCCGTTTCCACACCCGCTTCATAAATCACCTGTCGAACCGTCTGAACATGCAGCATATGGAAAAAAAACAACAGGACAAAGAGGAAGAGCGGCACGGCGATGGACGCCTCCACCACTGCAGAACCCCTGTTATTTCTGATTTTTATCATGTCCGTCTTCCTCCTGCCCCAGCCAAAGAACGGAGTGGGATTCGCCCATTCAACCAATGAACCCCGGAGAGTGCATTTCCCCTGTTATGACTCCCGAAGAGGCCTTTTCGTGATATCGTTTTTTTACGAAAATGCACTCTCCGAAGTTCATTCGTGATCTCCTCCGCACACCCCCAGATGACGCCGTTCTAGTAACCCAACTCCTCCCGGACGCGTATCACCTGGCCTTCATACTCCACTTCCGTTGTGATCCCGAAGGCAGTGATGGCATTCTTCAGATTGAAATACTCCTTTTCACCACCCGCTTTTTTAGTCGCGTTCAGCTGCATGATATCCAGCATCCGGTAATAGCCGGTGCTCATGCGTGGTGCCAGAAGGATCAGCAGGTAGTCCTCATAATCCAGTCCTGAGGCTCCCTTCTTATCCTCCTCTTCCTCATCTCCCATAACATCCTCCAGATGCGTAAGTCCATCCAGATCTGTCAGCCAGGTATCCGCCGTCTTCATATACGGTACCTTCTTACCCCGCACCAGACGATAGGCATCGGCAACCGCCTCCGTGTACGACCATGCTGCTGCAAGAAGATATTTCACTGCCGGCTGTGCCGGAGGAAAATACCAGGTAACCGACCATGCCAGCGCCGAGAGACGTGCCATTTTAGATGCATCCCGTATGATGTATGCGAAATTGCAGACCGTTCGGATCGCAGTGATCTGATCTATGACCGACTTATAATTCTCGGCATCCGTGCTTTTCCCGGCGATCAGATATTCCAGCTCCATATTCATCTCCGTATCTTCCTGAACCCTGTCCGTAAGACAGTTAAAACAGCTTGCCGCATAACCAAGTCCTGCTGCCTCCTCCTCCGCGCTCTCCAGCCATCCGCCACTTTGTGCCGCCTCTGTCTTGAGACGTGTCATGCTGTTGAACTTCGCATTGACAGAAAGCGCCTTCTTTCCTGACTTCCCCTCAGACGGGAGCGTGGAAGCATCTATGGTATAATCGCTGAAGGACACATTTTCGGGAAGGATCCAGTAAGCGACGCCCACCAGGTCCACGGCCTTTGTATATTTTCTTGGATCCTCATCACCCTTTTGCTTCTTGGTCTTTTTATCCTTTTCCATGTTCAGCTGATCCATATCCTCCTTGGATAGGACCTCATCCTTGCCATTCACCTTCTCCTTCAGAACATCCACGCCCTTATCCGCAGCCAGATAGAGCGACGCGTCCTTCACCTGCCGGCGGAACTCGGCACAGTTATCATCTGTGACACCGACAACCCCGTTCAGGATCACATCCCGTACAACGTATTCCTCCCCCAGATTATCCTCCAGTCTGCACTGGACTCTTTCCTCCAGTCCGCCCTGACCTTCTCCGTTCTGATCCTGGTTCAGAAAGAGCACATGGTACTGTTCAAAAAGATACCGGTCGTAATCCGCCCGAACACCGGACATCGCACTTCGCAGCGCTGCAGCAGACCTCCCCCTCGCACAGGAAAGATCCACCAGCTGATACACTGCAGCCACCAGCATCAACAGAACGCTCAGGATCAGGGTGAGAAACACCGTCACATATCCGCGATCATCCATATGCTCTCCTTCACCTCCTTGAAAATGTACCGCTCCCCGCGAGCGGTGTGTGATCAATTCAAAATATCCTTCGCGTCTCCGTTTATATTCTTCCAGATCGAAGTAGCAAGCGCTACGATCTGATCCCGGAAGATGATCACAAGGGCGATCAGCACCACAAGGATGAGGATCACCTCCACGACTGCAACTCCTTTATCATTTCCAAGAAAATCTTTAGATTTAATGCTTTTTTCTATTTCCGTGTTTTCTTTTTTCTCTTCCATTCAGCCTCTCCTTTCAGGTCACATACCGGCGATGGCCGGATAGAGAACAATCCCGATCACAACGATCAGTAACAAAAACATGGGAAGCAGCAGCTTCTGTGAAGCCTGTTCACCACGTCGTCTGGCGGTTTCCTTTGCCTCCGCCTCGGCATCCTTTACCTCCTGCTCCAGAAGATTCAACAACTGACTGCTGCCTCTGGGCGCAGCCGTGCTTATGGTTGAAAAGAGCCGCACGTAGGATTGCAGCCCAAGGCCCCTTCCCAGTTCCGCATATGCCTTTGATTCCGCCGTACCGGTACGAATGCGGTTTACGGCATATAGAACCTCCCTGGTCAGGAACCGTTCCTCCACAGCCGCTGCCGTAAGCAGGGAGTCCTGCAGAGACTCACCTGCCCCCAGCAGCAGGGTCAGTCGCTTTACGAAACGGTAGAATACAGCACTGAGGCGTTCTTCTCTTCCCTTGAGTTTTTCTTTTTCTTTTGACTCATGCAGTAGAAAGACTGCTCCCGCCGCCAGAATAAGAATGGGATAGACCTTGCAAATCATCTCTCGCCCACTGATCTTCTGCTCCTTCACGGCAACACCCTCCACCTGCTCCGGCAGCTGGAACACTGCCTCCTTCCTTCCGGATTCCTCCATCTGGGACAGGGTCCGAAGTGCCTTCTCTATGGCTGTTTCCGTTTCTGTTTTGGGAATTACCTTTGCCCGGAAAGATGCTTCCTCCGTCCGGATCCCGTCACCGAGCTTCGCTGTTATCGTTACTTCACACGCTTTTTCCAGCTCATCCCGCCGTACAGTTCCGTTCCGGCCGATCACCGCCAGGTCATCCGTATCCCATGAGATCTCCAGTCTCCCCGTACTGTCCCTGTCCGGAAAGGATAAGTCCTCCGTAACATAGTCCAGTGACCGGTTCCGACCCGGGATCTCTGTCTCAAGCATTTTGACTGCATCATTTACGGCATCTGTAAACTCCGCTTTCGTCATGCTTCTGGCTTCGACTTCAAGCGTAAACTCTGTGGTCTGCTCTCCGTCTGTTAATTGTACCGAGATGCCGGTGGCATCCTCTCCTGCCTCCGGGCGCCGGATCTGTCCGGAATCCTGATCACCGGCGGGGAGTAAGAGGATTCCCACGCCGAGGATCCAAAGAATCCCCAGTCCAGCCATGAAATGTCGAAACCTTTGCTCCATATACTGTCCAGTCGCATCTTCCAGCGCTCTGCCATACAGTACCTCCAGTTTTTGCAAACGTCCGGCAAGCTTCGGTACAAGCCATGACCCATCTTTATTATGACTGATCTGTCTTTTCCCAAGGATCGCCAGTACTGCGATCACAGGTAAAAGAACAAGTAAAAATCCTACCAGCTTCATTTATTCTCATATATCCTCCTCGATTCTCCTCTATCCTCCTCCCAGCGCCTTTCGAAGAAGCCGATCCGCCAGCACATCCGCCCCGATATTTGCAGCCAGCGCAACCGTCATGATGACCGCCCCGCCAAGCCCTGCATAGAGCGGTGCCAGATATGCACCATTCATCAGACGCATATAGAGGAGCATGATGGAGGGCATCAGCGTCATGATCCTCTGCTCCAGCTGCTTCTCAGAAAGTGTGGTCTCGATCTCCTGCTGAAGCGCCAGAGATTGCTGCAGACGTTCCGCTGCCTTCCGAATCGTCCGTATCAGATCCCCTCCCGTCCTTTGCTGGATCCGGAGGACCTCTGCGAACTCCTCTGCCTCCTCAATCTCCACACAGACCGCATATTCCTGAAACGCTTTCCATACCGGAGTCCCAATCTGCAGCTTCTGTCGAAGCTCCATGACCTTCCGGCAGATCTCGTCCTTGGGATTGTAGATCAGATTCATATCCCCCTCTGCGATCCCCAGCGCATTTTCCAGAGAGTATCCTGCTTCCAGTGCTGTTTCCAGAGAAAGCAGAAGGCGTCTGAAGTTTTCTCTCCGTTTTCTCTGCCTCCTTTTAGCGGCGGAGCGGTCCACAACAACTCCGATATAGAGTCCTGCAACGGCCGCCGGAATCAGTCCCGCCAGCTTCCCATAGAAAAGCCAGGCGATGAACACGGTCCCGACTGCCACTGCCGGAAATGTAGCCGCCGAGGGAAGTCTTCTTTTTCTGACTGCTGCAGTTTTTTGCCTCTCACTCTTCAACACATCACGCTTCCCCCTTTTTCGCCAGTGCATAGACCCCTGCCGTGTCCGTTTCTCCAACCTCGGACAGGATCCTGTATGCATCCATACATCCTGCCATACAAAGCTTCTCCACATGGTACAGCCGGTTCACCCGGACCAGCCGCCCCTCAACTTTTCCGCCTGCATCACCTGCGTCCTCAAATTGAAACAAAGGATTCAGCACGATCTCATCCCCCTCATAACCCATGATCTCTGTAATCTCCAGTACTCTTCTGCTTTTATCTCTCAGCCGTCCCAGATGCACAATGATATCCAGCGCCGAAGCGATCTTCCTCCGGATCGCAGCCAGCGGGATCTCCTCTGCAGACAGAACCATGGTCTCCAGTCTGAGCAGCATGTCGCTGACGGAATTCGCATGTCCCGTGGAAAGGCTGCCCTCATGCCCGGTCAGCATCGCGGTGAGCATATCTGCCGCCGCTGCATCCCGCACCTCGCCCACAATAATTCTGTCCGGTCGCATTCTGAGACTGGTCCTCACCAGCTCCCGAATATCGATCTGATTCTTTCCCTCCGTATTCGCATTCCGCGCCTCGAGACGCACCACATTTTGGGGCCCTTGAAGTGAGAGTTCGGCCACATCCTCTATGGTTATGACACGTTCATCCCCGGGGATCGCCTCTGCGAGCGCATTTAAAAATGTAGTTTTTCCCGAGCCGGTGCCTCCGGAGACGAAAATGTTATACTTGGCCCTGACAAGCATCAGCAGCAGCTCCGCCGCTTCCTGCTCCAGACTTCCCATGCGGACCAGGTCCTCCATATGAAAGGCCCGGTCCGGGAACTTCCTTACCGTGACCGCGTGTCCTCCTCTGGAGATGGTACTCAGCACAACATTCAGCCTGGAGCCGTCATTCAGAATGGCATCGGCGATGGGACATGTCTCGCTCACACTCCGATTCGCCTGGGATACCATCTGACTTATCACATTCAACAGCCGGTCCTCGCTTTCAAAGGCTTTATCCGTGCGGATCAGTCTGCCGTCCCGTTCTACAAAGATGGGATCCGTACCATTTACCATGATCTCCGTTATGGAAGGATCCTCCAGGAAATCCGACAGCACATCCAGTCCCCGGATAGAATGAAAGAGAGCCCGTCTCAGCTCCAGCTTCTCCGACAGCGGGATGTACTCCTGCTCGGATTCCTCCAGGATGACCCGGTCGATCACCTGTCCCACCTCATCATCCTTCAGTTCCTCCGTCATACGAAGCTCCTGCAGGACCTTCTCTTTAAGCCTCTCCCGCCGTTCCTGTTCCAAATAAACACCTCCGAATCCTGTCCGGATCATTGCTCCGCAAAACATCCTCCGTTATCTCTACAGGGCACATTCTTCGCAGCACATCAACCAGCTTCCGTTCACGGAATATGCTTCTCATAGTCCGGATCTTCGCCTGGGAAACCGGGTCCGGGAGCACCGGCATATAGATCGTGTCAAACACGTTTAACATCGACAGGTCCGAAAGGGATGCGCCGTTCAGATCAAAGATCAGAGTCCTGCACCGCCCCGGCTGAAGCAGCTGATCGCGAAACCACTCCAGGTCTCCTCGCTGAACATCCTGAAGCTCGGAGAATATGCCAGACACATAGAGGGATCTGTATCCCTCCTCTGAAGTCTGCTCGCGCAAAACTGCTTCATATAAATCCGGGGAACGCTGCTTCACCAGATAGAGCACTTCCGAATGGACCAGTCGGTCCGGGTATGCCTCCATCCCGATGTAAAGCCCTTCCTGATCTGTATCTGCCTGAAGCAGGGCGCGCGCCAGCGCCGTTTTACCACATCGACCCAGCGGTGAGAAAACTGCGAGACAGCCGGAAGGCTGGGAACTGACACTTCTTTCCTTTTGCAGCACACCGAGGAGTGCTTTGCAGATATCCCTGGCAGACTGATACTTGTAAATGCCCTGGTCCGAGGGCTGCTCCGTAAGCATGCACACCGGGATCCCGGTCTCCGAGAACTCACTTCCCAGAGTATCCTTCTTCCAGCCATCCAGCACCAGAAGCTCTGTCTCCTGCACTGCCAGGCAGACTGTCATCACCTCCGGACTGCTGAAAACCATAGCCTCGATCCTGCCGCCGGAGATCCTTTTCAGGGCCATCATAAGACTGGCACCATACTCCGGATCTCTGCTGCAGATTCCGATCTTACAGGTCTGCATGTTCGTCACCCCCTTCGCTGTGACATAAATGTAGCACTCCCCGGCCCCATCGTAAACCTCTATCTATATAGAGTTTGTTGCGCGTCTTTTCGTTGATTTTTGCATGTTTATGTGTATCCACATTCATTCTCACTTAAGAACAGCTTGCCCACCGTTTTCCCACCACCCGGGATCTCTTACCTGTGGATATCTCTCCCTTTTTCTTTACATAACAAAAGAGAGCGCACAAAGCGCTCTCTCATTTCTTGGTGATTCTGCCCGCAACAAACCGGGGCATCAACCCTTCATCCTACCCTGAGCATCAACCAGGGCATCAACCCGGCATCAGCCCTTCATTCGTTTGATTGCATCCACGATCTCTTCATCCTCAGCGGTCATACGCATGTTGGTTACTACATTTTTCCCTTCCGGTGTTGTGATCCGGATCTCCAGCACAGAGCCCTGACGGAACTCCTGATGGTTCTCCTTAAGAAAAGCCACCACCTTCGGATGCTGCTGTCCAAACCGCTCCAGCTTACTGCCAAACGACATCATTTCCAATGGATTCATACCTAAAATCTCCCTTCCTATTCAATAATATACATGATCACTTAATACGACTGTTTAGTATTCCCGAAACTTTACAAATTCAAAGCTGTAGCCCGGGACGGTTGTCCCGTCGGGCTTTAGCGTCGGCTTCGTCACCCGTTCGTAGGTGGGCGATGCCACCCGAAGTCCTCTTTCCTTCAGCGCCGCCACGACCCGGTAGACCAGGGTGAAATCTCCCTGGCACAGGATCAGATGCCCGGAAAGCTCCTCCTCAGATACCCCGTCCTCGGATCCCCCGTCCCGAGAAGCCTCTGTCTCAGAAACCGACCTCTTTTCCATCCCAAGCGTCCGCAGGATCCGCCGCACGATCAGTGCTGCGATATGGTCCACATCCTCCTCTGAGGCGGAAGCTGCAACCGCCGGCATGGGAAAATCCAGGATCTCTCCGTAGCCCTCCGCTGCCTGAAGCTGTTTCTTCCCCCACTGATTATGGGCTCTGCCTGTCACATTGATCAGCATCACTGCTCTCCTTTCAGGGTCATTTCGCCGGAACATTTCCGGCAGCTTTCTTCCAATTCACTCCTATTTATTATACACGATTGATTTTCTTGTGCAAACAGGAAGAATGTGCTATTATATCTCCCGGACTATTTTCAAACCATAGGTAAAGGAGATTCAAATGGAAAAGTTCAAAGCGTTTTTGAAACGTAAGGACATCGAGATTTCCCTGAAGCGCTACGGCATCGACGCCCTCAGCGCCATGGCACAGGGACTCTTCTGCTCCCTCCTCATCGGTACCATCATCGATACCATCGGAAAGCAGTTTGAGATTGGTTTTCTTACAAATGTAGTTGCTACGATCGCAGGAAAAGAATACACCGTAGGCGGACTTGCAAGTGCAATGAGTGGTCCCGCCATGGCAGTCGCCATTGGCTACGCACTGAAATGTCCTCCCCTGGTACTCTTCTCCATGGTTACAGTCGGTTTCTCGGCAAATGCGCTGGGTGGTGCCGGCGGACCTCTTGCGGTCCTTGTTATAGCCATCATTGCTGCAGAGCTTGGCAAAGTGGTTTCCAAGGAGACAAAGATTGATATCCTGGTTACGCCTCTTGTAACCATCGGAGTCGGCATCTTCCTGTCCTGGCTGATCGCACCTCCCATCGGAAACGGTGCTATGTGGATCGGCGAGCGCATCATGGATGCTACAGATCTTCAGCCCTTCTTCATGGGTATCATTGTCTCCGTCTCTGTCGGAATGGCACTGACACTCCCCATTTCCTCCGCAGCTATCTGCGCGTCCTTCGGACTTGTGGGACTGGCCGGCGGTGCTGCCGTGGCCGGATGCAGTGCGCAGATGATCGGTTTCGCCGTCATCTCCTTCCGGGAGAATCGCTGGGGCGGAGTCATCTCCCAGGGAATCGGAACCTCCATGCTTCAGATGGGTAACATCGTTAAGAACCCGCGGATCTGGATCGCACCGACACTGGCATCTGCCATCACAGGTCCCATCGCCACCTGTATTTTTGATTTAAAAATGAACGGCGCACCGGTTTCCTCCGGTATGGGTACCTGCGGTCTTGTAGGTCAGATCGGCGTTTATACCGGCTGGGTCAATGATGTGGCTGCCGGTACCAAGGAGGCCATCACTGCATTTGACTGGATCGGTCTCGTCCTTGTATGCTTCATCCTTCCCGCAGTGCTTGCCCTTCTGATCAATGAAGGACTTCGGAAGCTTGGCTGGGTCAAGGACGGAGATATGAAACTGGAGAATTAAGTCCTAAAGGAAAAAGGAATGAATTACAGGTATGGACTTCGGGCAGGTATCCCAATCGCTTTGGGATACCTGTCCGTATCATTTACATTTGGAATCATAGCTGTTAAGTACGGGCTGTCCGCCTGGCAGGCAGTGCTGGTGTCCTTCACCACCGTTACCTCCGCCGGTCAGTTTGCCGGCGTACAGCTGATGGGTACCCCCGGACTTTATCTGGATATGCTGATCTCTCAGCTGACCATAAATGTCCGGTATTCCTTTATGTCCATTTCCCTGTCACAGAACCTGGATAAGAAGTTTCGGGGTATCTGGAAGTGGCTTCTCGGCTTCTTCATCACAGATGAGATCTTTGCGGTCGCTGTGACGAGGCGCACCGTGACCAGGTCCTTCTTCTTCGGACTTGCCACCCTGCCCTGGATGGGCTGGACCCTGGGAACCGCCCTGGGTGCATCTCTGGGCGAGATTCTCCCCGCCGCTGTCATGAGCGCCCTGGGGATTGCCATCTATGGCATGTTTATCGCCATCGTTGTACCCCCGGCCAAGATCAATAAATACATCCTTCTGGCTGTGGGGATCGCCGCTGCCATCAGCATCCTTTTTACCTACGCCCCGGTGCTGAAGAAGGTTTCCCCCGGTATCTCCATCAGTATCGCAGCTGTTGTGGCAGCCGCCATTGCTGCCATCGTGAAGCCCGTACCGGAGCTTTCAGAGCAGGAAGGTGTGACGGAAAATGTAGCATCGGACGAGAATGAGGTTGCGGATGATGCAGCCGGAAAGGAGGCCGGACATGGAGCTTAAGACCTTCTTTCTCTACCTGCTGCTTATGGCAGGCTCCACCTATCTGATCCGCGTCCTTCCCTTCGTTGCGGTACGAGGACGGATCCGGAATCGTTTTATCCGTTCCTTCCTGTACTATATACCCTACGCGGTACTGACCGCCATGACCATCCCTGCCATCTTCACCGCCACCGCATCTGTCGTGTCGGCCTGCGCAGGTCTTGCAGTCGCCGTGATCCTGGCCCTGCAGAAGAGATCCCTTACCACTGTCGCACTGGCTTCCTGCCTTGCCGTCTATCTGACTGAGCTCATCATGACCTGGTGTGGATTGCTATAGGATGTACATGTGACAAAGGGGACTGTCCCGCTTGTCACGTTTTCCCAGGAAAACGTGACAATGGGGACTGTCCCCTTTGTCACACCCCTTAACATTTAGGAGGTACGTATGGAATATATCGGAGTGATTTTTGATTTTAACGGAACCATGCTCTTCGACCGGAAATATCATCTGGATTCCTGGAGGCGCTGTGTGGAGGATCTCTCCATGACAGAGCTGTCCGATGCGGATGTGGCGGAATATATCGACGGAAAGGGGCCCCGGGAGATATTCGCACATTTTCTCGGAGAGGGCCTTTCGGATGCCACGATCCAGCAGTTTCAGGAGGAAAAGGAGCGGATCTACAGAAGCATGCTTCTGAAGGATCATCCCCCTCTTGCCCCGGGACTGGAAACCTTTCTCGATTACCTGAAGACGGCAGAAGTGCCCGTCGCCATCGCGTCCTCGGCGCCGCTGTCGAACATGCTCATGTACTATGACGAGTTCGAGCTCTTCCGCTGGTTTGAATGGGATCACATCCTGAACGCATCCGAGAACATGCCCGGAAAGCCCCACCCCGCCCTGTATCAGGCGGCGGTAAAGCTGCTGAAGGTGCCGGCACAGTTCTGTCTCGCCTTTGAGGATGCCGAGGTCGGGATCCAGGCCGCCTATGCCGCAGGGATCCACAACATCGTCCATATCATCACCGACATGCCCGGAGAAATAAAAGAATCACTTCCGGGCGTAGTACGCACCATCCGTGATTACACTGAGCTTACGTGATGCGCGTGACAAAGGGGACAGTCCCGCTTGTCACGTTTTCCTGGGAAAACGTGACAATGGGGACTGTCCCCTTTGTCACGCCAGCTCTCCTATCGCCTTCATGATGGCTAAAAATCGGTCTATCGGAAAGCCTACTACATTGTTAAAATCTCCGTCGATCCCTTCCACCAGCCGACCGCCCAGACCCTGGATCCCGTAGGCTCCGGCCTTATCCATGGGCTCGCCTGTTGCCACATAGTCCCGGATCTCTTCTTCCGAAAGCGGCCGAAATCTTACCCTTGTTCTTTGGGAAAATGTCACCTCTTCCCGGCCCGGTGTAAGGATAGTCACTCCCGTGATCACATCATGAACTGCTCCGGACAGTTCTGTCAGCATCCGGACTGCATCTGCTTCGTCCTTCGGCTTTCCCAGCACCTTCCCGTTATGGATCACAACCGTATCTGCTGCTACGATGACCTTATTCCGGCCACTGGCAGGCTCCCGGTCTGCGGCAATGGCTTTCCTCCGGGACAGCTCCTGTGCCACCTTCTCAGGCTCCTTCTCATTTGGTGTTTCATCCACATCAACACTGACGACTTCGAAGTTCAGACCTGCCTCTGTGAAAAGTTCTCTTCTTCTGGGCGACCCGGAAGCAAGCAGGATCTCATGCATTTGTTTCATTTTACTCCTCCTCTTCCTCCGGAATCCCCTTCTTCTGGGAATAGAGCACCACTGCATCTCCGTTCCGGAGCACGGTGTCACCCTTGGGAATGATCATTCGGCCGCTGCGGCGTACCATTATGATAAATGTCTGTCTGGATATATCCAGATCCCGCACCGCCTGGCCGTTCCATTTATGATCTTTATCCAGAATGATCTCCTTGATCTCAACCGGCGTTTCCTTCATGGAATTGTCCGCGCCGATCAGGATCCTGTCCCCGGCCTGCAGGACTACATTTCCGCGGGGAACGATGGTGTCCCGCCCGCGCTGTACCACGGCGATCATCGCGCCGTGAGGCAGCTCCGTTTCCTTGATCCGCTTTCCGACCCAGGCGTCCCTCACCGAAAGCTTCACCTGGATAAACGTGATGGTTTCCTCCAGCCCCACCTCGCCAATCCGCTTCAGTCTCGTGTACTGCTCCACGAAACCTGCGGAAATGATACCGGTTGGAATGGCAACCATGCCCACGCCCAAAAATGTGATCGCGATCCCAAGCAGCTTGCCCATGGTGGTGATCGGGTATATATCACCGTAGCCCACGGTCAACAGGGTGGATGCCGCCCACCAGATACCGGAAAAAGCATTCTCGAACACGTCGGGCTGCGCTACATTTTCCACACTGTACATACAGAGACTGGCCGCCAGCATCAGGACCAGAATAATGAATACCGAGGACAGCAGCTGTGTCTTCTTGCTTGCCAGAACCTCCGTAATTACATTTAATGAATCGTAATATGCGTTGATCCGGAAGAGACGCATGATACGCGCCACCCGGAAGAACCGGAATACCGAGGCTCCGCTGGGGAAGAAGAATGGCAGATAGAAGGGCAGGAAGGAAAGGAGATCAACGATGCCTGCAAATGAGAAAACATACTTCACCGTTGCCTTCCCCTGGGAACATTCGGGATAGAGATACTGCGCCGTGTATAGACGCAGGAAATAGTCCACAGCAAAAAAGAATACCGTGACATGCTCCAGAATCGTGAACAGATCACCGTATTTTTCAGCCAGGTTGTCAAAGGTGTTCATGACCATCACCGCCATGTTGATGACCAGTGCCACTGTACTGACCACATCATAGGCCTGATTCAGCGGTTCATCCGTAACACCTACCGACACCATCCGGAACATGCGATAACGCAGCTCCGAATTCTTTTGTTCTTCCTTCTCCCCGTCCATTCAGATCTCCTAAATTCTTTTACGACGATTCAACTCTCCGCAGCCTGCTTCCGTCCAGGGCATGCTTCCATCTCCGGTCCCCGGTCTTCTATAGTTGAAACCCATGTGGAAGCAGGTCCCCCAGAGTATACGTCTCACATCCCCCGTCCGGTGCCACTACAAGGATCGGCATGTCCGGCGACTCCGCGAACTCCGCCAGCACCTGTCTGCACGCGCCGCAGGGATAGGGCTTTTCTCCATCCTCCGGTCCGACGATCAGAATTGCTCTGAGCTTCTTCTCTCCTGCCGCCACCGCCGCAAATACCGCATTTCGTTCTGCGCACATGGTGAGTCCGTAGGACGCATTCTCCACGTTGCATCCTGCATAGATCGCGCCGGATGTTCCCAAAGCTGCGGCGCCCACCGTATAGCCGGAATATACCGCATATGCATGTGCCCGCGCCTCCAGCGCCTTCTCCTTCAGTTTCTCCTGTAACTCCCGATCCATGCAAGTCACGCGCCGCTGTCAGCGCTTTCCTCCTTCTTCGCAGTTTCCGCCTCTTCCGCTCACTCCGCCTGCTCCGATTTTTCCGCCTGCTCCGATTTCTCCGCTCGCTCCGGCTCCCGGGCCACGATCAGATCCTTCATCAGCGGAAGTGCAAAATACTTCCTGCAGATCTGGATCAGCGGTCCCGTAAGCAGCGCATTTACAAGGGTTCCTACTCCCAGCACCCGGAATACGGACTCTCCGGCAAGCAGGGCAAATGTAATGCCGATGCCCATGCTGACCACATCCGTGATGATCCGCGCATACTGAAACTTGATCCTGTGTTTTGAAACTCCCTCGATGATCACCGCAACGTCGTCATAGGGCGCGGTTCCAAGGGCGGGAGTCATATAGAATGCAATCCCGAAGGAAAGGAAAAACATGGCCGGGATCAGCATCACAGAACGAAGAAAGCCCTCCGGCTGAAAACCGGCGACATCCTTTAGGAGCCATACCACAAAATCAGATACGTAACCCACGCCGGCCATACTGATCACCGTCCCGATGCCGATGTTCCTCCGGTCCAGGAAAAACATCACCACCAGCAGGAAGCCGTTAAGCATCAGCTGCGTACTTCCATAGGAGATCCCCGTGAAATCACTGATCCCCAGGATCATGCTTCCAAGGGCATCCATACCAAGCCCCGCCGTACGAAAGCATCCGCTTCCTACGCCCAGCAGGGCTGTCCCCAGGATCACGTATAGGACACGTTTTATCATCTTCCCTTTCATAGGCATCACCAAAGGACTATACGATCCTCTTCAGCTGGTCTTCTGTCACCCCATATTCTTTGCAAAAGACCTGCAGTTCCTTGTCGCTTCGGATGAGCCGGATGTCATGAAACTTCCGGGTCTCCAGATCGATCAGACCGGCCACACGCTCCCCGGTACAGATACTGGTCTTCAGCGCCGGCTGATATTTTTCTTTGTCATACGCTGCCTTCGCTTCCGCTTTCCTCTTCCACATGATCTTCTTCCTCGCGCCGCTTCATTTCATCCTTCAGACGATCCACGATCTGATCCTTCGGCACCGGCTTCGCATAGAAGAAGCCCTGGATGTAATCCGTGCCCATGGCACAGATCATATCTACCATGGCCTGATCCTCAACGCCTTCTGCAACCACGCGCAGTCCGATGTTCTTGAAGGTCCGGATGGTATTTTCCAGGATGATCCTGGATGTCTCATTCTTCATGGCAGCCCATACCACATACTTATCGATCTTAACGATACTGAAGGGCAGATCCACCAGATAATTGATATTGGAATAACCGGAGCCGTAGTCATCCAAAGAGAAATGTATCCTCTGCTCTGTAAACCGCTCCATATTCCGGAGCAGCAGCTCCTCGGAGGAGGCTGCCACCGACTCGGTCACCTCGAAGTTGATCATATGCGTGGGAACCTGATACTTCTGCATGATCCGCAGCACATCCCGGTGAATATCCGGCTGAATACACTGCACCATGGACAGGTTCACCTCGATAAAGTCGATGCCCAGCTCATGCAGATTCGATTCACTGATGAACCGGCAGCATTCCTCCAGCACGATCAGTCCAAGCTGGGTAATGCTTCCGTTCTTTTCAGCCATCTTGATGAATTCCTCCGGAGATACGTAGCCATACTCCGGTACCTTGAGTCTGGCCAGAGCTTCCATGGAGTAGAAGCCCTTCCGGCGGATATCATAGATCAGCTGATAATGTACCTCAAAATGTCCTTCCCGGATATGCTGCAGCATAGTGGATTCAATGGCCTTCTTACGGGCCATGGCCTTTGCGGCATTCTCCTCCACCTCAAAGAACTCTCCCTTGCCCAGGGCCTTTGCTTCTGCAACCGCATACTCCACAGCAGACATCAGCTCGTTCAACGGATGATTTTTCACATGGACCAGGCCGAGGCATGCACTGAGAAGGACCTCAGCATCACCAATACTGAACTGCTGTCCGACGATCTCCCGGATTTCCTCTCCTGGGTCTCTTTCCCGCTGGTCCGCTACGATCACTGCGAAGGTGTCCCCGCCGAAACGGAATACATTTTTATCTCCAAAGGCTTTGGACAGTCTTGCAGAAAGGACATGGAGAATGGCATTTCCTCCGTCCAGACCATACATCTCATTGATCAGCTTGAAATTATCCGGAGCCACCGCATAGATGTCCGCCGTCTCATACCTGCCGTAGTCCGTCTTCATCCGGTCCGTCAGCGCCGCACGGTTCAGGGAGCCGGTCACAGGATCGATAAAGGACACGTTGCTCTCGCAGGTAAAGTACATGATGAATACGGACATCGCCGCTCCTACGCCTGCCAGCATGATATCCGGAACAGCAAACTGAACAAGCACTGCGACCACATTTACGCCGATCATGGTAAAGAGCAGCGGGAATTCCTTCCAGCCTACCTTCTTACGCCAGCGGACAGCCAGGAACAGCGCCGTAATGGAATAGAATATAAAGTTGATGTAAAGATAAATGTGCATCCACCCGTGATGATAGCCTTCTTCATCAAAGTAGAATACCATCTGGGTCAGAGGGGATGAAAGCACCATAAGAACGCCCAGCAGTGCAGGGATCACGGTAGTCTTTACCAGCTTCCGCTCGATATCCGTCACCTCAGGCAGCTTCCGATAGATATACATGATGAAGACACCCGGTAGTATCATCTGGATCGAAAGGAACAGTACATTCAGTCCCCAGTTCCAGAATGCCGGAAGTGTATCGTGGTATTGAAGTGCATACGTCGTGACAACATTCAGGAAGTTGCTGGCCATCACAAGGTAGAGGTAGATCTGGAACACAGGGGATTGATATCCCTCCAGTCTTTTCCTCAGTTTTGAGATGACAAACAGCATCCAGAGAAAGAGCACGGAACACAATTCAAAATCGACATTGAATTCGGTCATATCACGTCTCCATACAGGTTAATAAGTTTCTTACTATGTTTCCTACCAAACGCCGGCAGCTCCTGCCAGCTTCGCATAATCGGTACGCTCCATTCTTCTTACGAATTCATCCCTCCTGAGGGGCCTGTCGAAGAAGAAGCCCTGTACCTCATCACAGCCATTCTGCTGAACCAGCCGCAGCTGGTCCGGTGTCTCAATTCCTTCTACGATACAGCGGAGTCCCATGCTCTGAGCCATGGCAACCACATACCGGAACATGAGATTCTTCTGAAACTCCTGCTCATCCCCCTGCACCGGAAGGAAGCTCCGGTCGATCTTAAGAACATCCCAGGGGATGTCACGGATCAGCGTCAGGGATGAATAGCCGATGCCGAAGTCATCCACTGCCGTACGGATCCCTGTTTTCTGCAGGCCCATAACCACCCGCTTCAGGTCGCTGAACTGAACGTCCGTGGTGGTCTCCGTAAGCTCGATCTCCAGATATTCATGCGGAACATTGTTTCTGTCAACGATATCCAGGATGTGCCTCAGCAGATCCACGTCTGCCAGATTCCTGCGGGACAGGTTCACGGAGATCCGCGGTACACGGCGTCCCTCATCCAGCCATTTTCGGATATCACAGCACACGCGCTCCAGAATATACATATCCAGCGCGCAGATCTCCATGGTCTGCTCCAGAAGGGGAACGAATCCCTCCGGCGGGAAGGTCTGGCCGGCATGATTCCAACGGCACAGTGCCTCAGCCCCCGTCATGGTATAGGTTTCCAGATCCACCTTCGGCTGATAGTAAACCTCAAATTCCTCATTCTTCAGGGAGTCACGGAAGTTCGCCTCGATATCCAGCTCCCTGGCTCTCTTGCTCATCATGAAGGCGTCAAAATAGATCACGCTCTCATCCATGCTTCTCTTTGCCTGGAGTCCGACACGGCTGATCCGGTCCATGATCTCCGGCGGTGTACTCATGGATCCATCCTCGGGGATCACATAGACACCCATGGTGGAATTGATCCGGATCCGGTCACCGGTCTCATCATCATAGACCACCATCATCTCCAGAGCCATATCCATGATATCCTCTGCACGGTCCTTCTCGACCAGAAGCGTAAAATTGTCACCACCCACGCGGCAGATCATCTCGTCTCCGATAAGGGATCCTTCAATGGCCTTCACATAGCGCTGCATCACCTTTGTTCCGAGAGCCCGTCCCAGCGTCAGGTTGATCACCGAGAACCGCTTCAGATTCAGGAAGATCGCCACATAATTACTGATCAGGTTCTGCTGATGCAGACGTCCCAGAGAAAGCATATAATATCTATGATTGTGGATGTCCATTTCCTGATCCAGATAGCTGAGGCGTTCTGCGATATGCATCAGCTTCTGGCGTCCATCCATGACGAAGATCATACGCAGAACCAGGTCCACGCCCTCGCGCTCGTTATCATTCCAGTCAGGCTCGCCCTCCTTCTGAAATGCACGGATGAAGATGATATTGTAGCCGTGCGTTACATTTCTCCGGTCGATAAAACGCTTCGGATCGGCTTTTCCATCCCGGAAGATCTCCGTCACACGCCCGGTACCGGCATGCTCTTCCTCCGGATTCGCGAAACTCATGACCTCGATCCGCGCGATCCGAAGCATGGAGCAAAGGGTTCTGGTCATTACATTATCCGCTCTCCCCTCGTTCCATGGCTGGCCTTCCAACTCAATAAATGCATTGCGGAAGCCCTTCATATAACGAAGCTGAACCATGTCGTCACCGTCTCCCGGCGCCGCGGGCTTTCTTGCTTCCCGCTCCGCATGGTGCTTTCTCTTGATCTCATACATACGGGAGTCGCCTTCGTGGATGAAGGCATCCATATCCTTGATCTCGCCCCGGCGGGCAACCACGCCCACACTGATGGACAGCAGTCCCGGCTTTTCGGGGATCAGGCCTTCCACCCGTTCCTCCAGCTCATGGATCTTGCTCTGAATGACACCCTCCTGCATTTCCGATTCCAGAAGGACGGCAAACTCATCTCCGCCCAGACGGATCGCCTTGGACTGAGGGAACAGCTCCCGGAGCAGTTCAGCCACACGGATCAGAGTCTTGTCTCCGAAATGATGACCGAAGGTATCATTGACACCCTTGAAGCCATCCAGATCCATATAAAGCAGGGTCCACAGCTTATCGGCCTGTTCGGTCAGATAACTGTAGAAAAATCTTCGATTGTAGAGTCCGGTCAGCACATCCGTGGTGACCATCTGATCCATTTCCTGGAGATGCATCCTCTGCAGGGTCACATCCTCCAGCAGACAGAAGTATCCGGAGATATGATCAAAATGGTCCCTTACCTCCTGCTCCATCACCAGAAAGATCTTCGTTTCGCCGTCTCCGGTCCAGGAGAACTCCTGCTTCACGATATGACGTTCGCGGTCAACAACCGCCTCGGAAGAGGGAAGCAGACACTCCTCCTTCCACTTCTTATAATCAAACGCTTCCATCTCGGAATTGTCCGTTCCGGACAGCTCCATAAATGCGCTGTTCATCCGCACAGCTACCCAATCCGTGGTCGCTGCAAACATGGGCAGAGGGATATTCTCCACCAGGATGGAAAGCTCGTTTCCGAGATTCCGGATATTGGTCACATCATGTCCCAGACCTACGGTTCCATACACCTTCCCAAAGGAGTCATAGACCGGTGTCTTGTAGGTAACCAGCTGCTTGATCCCCTCCCGGGTCTCCAGCTCCTCTTCAAAGGAACAGGTTTTTCCGGAACGGATCGTCATCTCTTCTGAGGTACTGCAGTCACGTCCCAGGGTGCCGCCCTCGGCTGGCCTCGGCGCATTCCAGATATAATAATGATCCTTTCCCCGAATATCGCTCTTATCCTTTTGAACGGTCTTTGCAAAGGTATCATTCACCTTCATGTGGATCCCGTCCAGACGCTTATACCAGATCAGGTCCGGAACCGTATCAATGGTCACGTCCAGAAGCATCTCATATTCCCACGCCAGGTGTTCCATCATAAGAAGATGAAGCAGCTGCCGAAAATGCGCCTCCCGCTCCACAACGGTTTCCTCCGCCGGCCAAAGCACGTCAAATGAACAGTCTGCCAGCTGATCTGCCTCAGCGCAGAATACCGTTCGGAAATTCAGTTCATTTGCTTTTTTAAGTCTGATGGGATCCCCCGTGATCAGCACCGGCGTCCTTCCCACCGGCGCCGCGAGATCTCCGCCATGCCGGATGGAATAGGACAGATCGGAATACTCGCTCGAAAGAGTCAGGTCCCGGAACGCCTGTTCCGTTCTCTGATCCAGATCCGAATAAAAGACAAAATGTATCGGTATCATATTTCGCACTCCACTAGTTCATATTAGGTCAGAAAAATGCAGTTACCCGATTGTTATTATAGCACAAATCCTTTGTACAAATCTACTAAAATCAGCCTTCCCCGCGCGAAAAGGCCGGCCCCCTTTCGGGGACCGGCCTCACCTCATTCTCACCTCATTCTGAATTACAGAACCAGTGACAGAATCAGTTATTTTTTTCCTGTCAGCCCGGATTAACGTGCTGTTCTTCTCTTACGATACAGAACAAATGCAAATCCTGCTGCAGATGCAATGAGGAGAGCAAACAGCCATGCAACCGGTGTGGAATCACCAGTCTGTACTGTATCCTCGGTTGCTGTTGCGATCTCTGCTACGTGATGCTTCAGCTTTCCTTCCTCAATGATCTGTGTGGTTGTCTCGCCAACCTTTACACTGTAGCCATCCGGTACCTTAACGATCTTGATCTGGTATTCTCCGGTCCGTGCTGTGTAGTGTCCGTCCTTCTTCTTGGACAGCTCTGTGATCATTCCGTCCTTATCTGTGATGAAGGTATGAACGGAGCCATCCGGATAAGTAACCTCTACGGTTGCTCCTTCCACCGGCTTCTTGGTCTTCTCGTCAATTACCTTGATATCAAGACCTCCGGTCTTCGGTGCGATCTTTGCCTCCAGCTCGGTCAGCTCCTTCTCAACAACCGTTCCGGTCTGCTCTTCGCCTGTGGTTACACGGTAACCCTCCGGTACCTCGATAACAGTATATCTGTATTCACCGGGCTCTGCTGTGTAGTTGCCGTACTCGTCCTTCTTTGCGAATTCGGTTACCTGACCGTTTTTATCCGTTACATAGGTCTTAACGGTTCCATCCGGCTGCTCGATCTCAAGAACAGCATCCGGTACAACATCTCCGGTCTCCTCATCATATACTGTGATGATGATACCGCCGCGATCGGTGGAGATCACTGCATCATGATGTGCTTCCTTGTTCTTCTCTACCGTCACTTCACCGGTTTCACCGGTCTTAACATCATAACCCTCCGGAACATCGGTGACTGTAATAAGATAATCACCTACCGGAACTGTGGGCACTTCTCCGTTCTCATCCACGATCTCACCCTTCTCATTTGTTATGAAGGTCTTTGTGGTTCCGTCCGGATAAGTAACCTCAACTGTAGCTTCCTTAACATCCTTTCCGGACTTCTCCTCTGTTACATGAACAGAAAGCTTTCCGGTTTCGTCTTCCTTATATCTGTTGACAAGCTTTGCCTCTACGGTCTGCTCCTTGATAACGGTTACCTGTGTCGATGAGGTTCCGCCGGTACGTGTGTATCCGGAAACCTTCATATCCTTACCGATCTCAGCAACTGTATACTTGCCGGGCAGCAGGTTCTTGATGGTCAGTCCGTTCTTCACGCTTACATCCAGAACAACCTGGGTATCACTTACGGTTCCGTCTGCCTTGATATACTTGCCAGCTGCATTCTTAACAGTAACCTTGAAGCTGTCCTTCTTCGGCTTATCGCCCTCAACTGTCTTGGTGATCTTAAGATCACCGCGCTTCTCCATGTAGATATTGGTTAGATCAGCCTTGCCGTTAATAACGGTATTGGATGCATTCACCTTGATCTCCGTATTTGCCGCAAATGTACTTCTATCGTGATCGAATGCGAAGCCCTCTACATTTTCAGCATCATTCACATCCTCCTCTACCGTGTAACGGCCAAGAGGCAGATTGTTGATGGTAAGTCCTGTAATCGGTACTTCGATGGATGTCTGTACCGCTGAGGTCGTACCCTGTGCATCTGTTACATAAACCTGCTTATCTGTGTTATATACATATACCTTGAAGGTATCCTTTGCCGGCTTGTTTGCCGTGTCGCTTGTCACCTTCTTGGTGATCTTCAGAGATCCCTTCTTCGGTGCATCGAGAAGAACGATGGTTCCGTCTGCTCTCTGCTCCACGTCACCGCTGATGGTTGTCACAGTTACCTTGTAGCCTGCAGCCACTGTAGTATCCTTCTCAACCTTAAACTCAACCTCGGTAGTAACCTTCTCATATCCGAGAGGCTCTGTTTCCTCCCTGAAGGTGTAGGTTCCCTCTTCCAGCTGGAAGGTCTCTGCCACAGTCTTGGAGGTCCAGGTTCTGATCAGAGTTCCGTTCTTGAAGAGCTTGATCACCGCACCCGGGATCTCCTCGCCGGTAACGGCATCTGCCTTGGTGATCAGAACCGGATACTCATCCGGCTGAGGTTCTTCATAGGTGAATACATTGACCAGTGTTTTTGCTACTGTATAATCCGTTAATGTGAAGCTTACATTTACACCCGGTGTACTGCTCTGGGTATCGTAGGTCAGTGTAGGATCGATATTGTTCAGATCCGAAGTAACCTCGGAAACCGTGTAGGCACCAAGCGGGATATTATTGATCACAAGATCCGTTCCTGCTGTAATGGTAAGACCCGGATCATTTGCAACCAGCTCACCGGCTGCATTCACGTACTCGCTGGCGGCGTTCTTGATGGTAACCTTGTAGCTCTTTGTTCCCGCTTTATTTGCAATACCTGCCGGAGCTCCGCCATTGACTGTAACTTGCTTGCTCAGTGTCAGGCTTCCCTTTACAACATTGGAACTATACTTGTTCGTGATGGTTGCTGTCTTCGTTGCTCCCTTTACAACATCCACCGATGCAGTCTTGATGGTTGTGGTATCAAAGGTGTAAACCGTTGCTCCGTCAACCACATCTCCTGTACCTGACTCAGTCACGGTGTAGGAACCTGTCGGAATATCATTCAGTGTTGCAATTCCGTTTGTAAAGTCAGTCGGATAAACCAGCGTTACGGTCTGGAAGTCCGTGGGTCCGCTCACCTCAAATGTGAGATTCAGCAGATTTGACGGAGGTGTCGCGCCACTGAAGGCCTTTGTGATCTGCAGACTGCCCGTATCTCTTGTATAAGTATTCGTCAGTGCTGCTGTCACTTCGCCGTTCTTTGTCACGGTCTTTGTTGCAGTTCCGTCTGCCACCAGTGTATAGCCATTTACCTCGGCACCGGTCACATCCTCGGTTACCGTGTAGGAACCGGTCGGTACATTTGCGATGGTCAGCGGTGTACCTGCTGTCACTGTGAGGCCGGGATCGGTTGTTACCAGCTCACCGTTTGCATTTACAAACTTCGGATTTGTTCCCTCGCTCTCCTTGATGGTGATGCTAAAGGAGGTCTTCGGAGCATTCTGGCTGACGGTCTTGGTCACCTTCAGCGTACCCTTATCTCTCTCATACTTGTTGACCAGCTGAACCTCTGCGGTCTTATCCTTCTCAACCGTCTTGGTCATGGATGTGGTACTTGCGCCTGCACCTGTGGTGATCAGTGTGTACTTCGCAATTACCGCGCTGTCCAGCACTTCTTCTACCGTATAATCACCGATGGGCAGGTTGCTGATGGTCACGCCCGTTGTTCCCGTGGGAACCGTGATCTTCGTTTCCGTATCAACCAGAGCGCCCTGGTCTGTTACATACTGATTGCCCTTCTTTACAGTTACCTTGATGCTGTCCTTTGATGCACCCTCTCCGGAAATGCTCTTCAGGATCTTCAGCGAACCAACATCCGGAAGCTTGGTATTGGTAAACTCTACCGCATTCACCTTGGTAGTGCCCTTCTTCAGGGTCACGTCTGCGCTAAATGCTGTGGCGCCTTCCGTAACAACGATGGTTGCTGTGTATTCTGATGTATCGTAACTGATATCCTTATTATTGCCCGGTGTCTCCTTGATGATGTACTCGTAGGTACCTGCCGCTGTGAAGCTAAGCTCATCAAAGGTTACCGTACCACCTGCTGCATTCTTCTTGGTCTGCTTATCCGTCGCATCATTCTTGTTTGTCAGAGTAAACTCGAACTCATCTCCGGTCAGTGCGATGGGTGTTCCGGTCTCATCATTATAGGTCTTTGCTGCAGAAAGATTTACCGTTGCAGGTGTCTTAGCCTTCTTCTTATTCTCAAAGGCTACCTTTGTGACAGCATCATTTCCCTTCTTATAGGTCACATTTGCCTTCAGTTCACCGGTTACCTCTTCCACTTCGATGGTTACTGTGTACTCTGAAGCGTCATAATCGACCAGTGCATCGTTGCCCGGTGTCTCTTTAATAGTGTACTTGTAGGTACCTGCTGCAGTAAAGGTAAGCTCATCAAAGGTTACCGTACCACCTGCTGCATTCTTCTTGGTCTGCTTATCATTCGCATCATCCTGATTCGTCAGAGTAAACTGGAATTCATCTCCGGTCAGGGCGATGGCTGCTCCGGTCTCGTCCTTAAAGGTCTTTGAAGCAGTAAGATTTACCTTTGCAGGCTTCTTTGCCAGCTTCTTGTTCTCGAAGGTTACCGCCGTGGCAGTATCATTTCCCTTCTTATAGGTTACATCTGCATCCAGTGCAGTTGCTCCCTCTGTTACTACGATGGTTGCTGTGTACTCTGAAGTATCATAGTCGATCATCGCATTATTGCCCGGTGTCTCTTTGATGGTGTACTTGTAAGTACCTGTCTCCGCAAATGTAAGCTCATCAAAGGTTACCGTACCGCCTGCTGCGTTCTTCTTGGTCTGCTTATCCGTCGCATCATTCACGTTGGTCAGAGTAAACTCGAACTCATCCCCGGTCAGTGCAATGGTTGCTCCGGTCTCGTCCTTGAAGGTCTTTGAAGCAGTAAGATTTACCTTTGCAGGTCCCTTCGGCTTCTGCTGATTTTCAAAAGCCGCTGCCGTCTTCACCTCATTTCCAACCTTGTAGGTCACTGTCGCATGAAGTCCGGTTGTGTCACCGGTGACGGATACAACCGCCTTATACTGCGTGTCATCATAGGTGATCATCGCATCATTTCCGGCTGTCTCGGCAATGGTGAACTCAAAATCACCTATTGAACCAATTGAGATGGGATCAAATGTCACCTTTCCGTCTGCATCGTTCTTCTTTGTCTGCGCTGCATATGTACCCAAAGGATCGGTGAGCGTGAATACGAACTCCTCTCCCTGCAGTGCAACCGTACCTGTTCCTGCACTGTTCTTCAGGGTCTTTGTTGCTTCCAGGGTTACGTTGATCGGAGTATAGGCATTCTCCATCGTGAGCTTCTTAGTAGTGATCTCATCACCCTTAACTCCGCCGTTATTCTTATATACCTTACCATCCTCAAGGATGAAGGAGATTACCTCATTATTCTGATCAAAGCCCTGAGGTGCAGTCTTTTCTGTAAGTGAATAGATACCATTCGGAAGCTTCTCTACTGTCGTAGCTCCGGTTCCGGATACCCAGGATAATTCCGTACCGAGATCATTCAGTTTCTTATCCTTTGCGCCTTCTCCAAGCTTTACATTATCCAGGTCAAAGATCACATAAGATGATCCATTCCACAATTTACCCTGCAGAACAAGCGTTGCGCCTGCAAGCTCTGTTGTGGTAGCAGCGATCACCTTACTGATCTCAACTGTGGTCGAACCTTCATCCACCAGGACCACTTCGTTATCCTTGATCAGTGTGGTTCCGTCTTCTTTATATACCTTCTTGTCTTTTACAACAAACTTAAAGTCATTTGCGACTACAAATCCAGCAGGTGCAGCCTCCTCATGGAGTGTGTACTTACCATTCGGAAGATTTCCAATTGTAGTAGCTGATGTACCGGAACTCCAGGACAGTGTCTTTCCATCTGCGCTGACTTCCAGACCCGTTACACCTGTGCCCGGTGTCACCTGTTCGGTTGTAAAGATCACCGGAGTTGTTCCTGTTCCAACTGTTCCGGTCAGAGTCAGTCTTGCACCATCTATCTCCTGACCACCAAGATTTGTCTTGCTGATCTTTACATCCGTAGACGGATACTCATTCTTAAAGTTAAGAACGATATCGTCATCCTTTGCAAATGTCTGCGCTACAGAGTAGTTTCCACCTGCAGCCGTTCCGTCTGTCTTGTAATCTGTGCTTCCTGCGCCGATGGAGTAGCTTACGCTTACCTTTGCGCCGGATGCATCGTAATTGGTTTCAACGATATTGTATTCGCCAACCTCCAGCTCATAGGCCTCCTTCATCTCATAGCGGCCTTCAGCCTTCTTCTCAAATACATCAGTATCCTTCAGTGCAAATGTTGCAACGACTGTTCCGTCCTTCTTCTGAATCTCAAAGCTGAGAGTTTCCAGATCGGACTCAACAACCGCACCGCCGAAGGACTTGGTAAGTGTGATCTTGGCTACATTATCGGATTCCTCATTCGTGAAAACGATCTTGGATCCGTCAAGTTCAGGACCTGTAACCTTGCCCTGATTCTTATCAAAGGTCTTGTAATACTTTACACTTCCGGGGATCATGGCAACAACCACGCCGTCCTTCTTTGCAACGGTTGCCTGGATCTCCGCAAAATACTCCTGCTTGTTCTCTTTATAAGCCCCCGGTGTGGAAACATCCTTGCCGGTCTCATAGATTCGGTAATAGTTCACACCGTCCACCATCTCCGTTACGGGGATGGAGATGCTTGCCAGTTCATTTTCCACCACAAGCGGCTGCTCTATGGTCTGACTCGGATCATTCGGGTCCGGAACCAGTACGGTCAGCTGCTTAAATTCCGTTCCGTTCCAACGATCGATACTGAAACGGAATACCTCTGTGGCCTCTGCTCCGGCAGTTGCTCCGTTCTTCTTCACCATCTTACGGGCGTTGACACTTGCCTGATGATTGCTGTTGATTCCCTTGTAAACGAAGTGGAACTCATTTCCACTTCCCATCTCAACTGTTCCTGCAGTTGCAACCCAGCCACAGGATGCACCGTTGGCTTCAATCGTGGAATTCGAATTCGGATTCAGGAAGATACCACCGGCCTTGTCCATACCCTGAAGTTCCGTTACGGAATTCAGGTTCCAGACAACCTGTCGGGACGCGTGATCCGCTCTCTCATTCTTCGGATCCGCCGCATCGCTCCACTCGGTCGTGGTCAGACAGTCCTTTGTACCCTCAACCTCTGTTCCGTCATTTACAAGAATTCTTCCGATCTTCGGAATCGTTGTGGTGGTCTTGAAGTTGAAGACGATCAGCTGTCCGGGCTCCTTGTAGATCAGAAGACCGTTTCCGGCACCGCCTTCATTAACGGAATTCTTTATTACATCCAGGAATCCGGGGACATCTGCATTAACGTAAATGGTCGCATTGGGATCCATGCCCCGGGTATCAAGAACATAACGTTCTCCGTTGATAACCGGAGTAATGGTTGCATCATGACTCGCCATATCATTGGAAACCTTCGTGATATAGTTGATCATGTCCTGAACCTGCGTGTTGACTGCTTCTTTATCCTTATTAACCTTTACAGTAGCATCGTTTACATCCGCATCCGTCGCATTGCTTCCGACTACCACCGCGGTTCCGGTTCCGGTTTTTTCTATTTTGAGTTTTTCCTGCTCTCCGATCAGCAGCGTTCCCGGTGCAGATCCTCTCGGATCACCTGACAGGTTCGGATCCAATGCTTCACCGTTTCCGACATATTTCTTTGTTGCCACATTTGTCTGGCTATGACCTCTCTGATAGATCTCCTTCGCCAGAATACCATAATTTACAGCGTCACCAAGTGCAGTGAGATAGGTATAATCATTACTGATCGGTACCTTTGTAAGATCGATCTCGTACACATGCTTTGTAGCATCGTGATCAAAATCGTCCTCGATCTGCTTACCCTTGTAGGCTGCCTTATAGCCCTTAACAAGTCCGCCGGTTTCAATCTTGTCATACTTTCCACTGTCGTTCTTTACGGTATTAAAGATTTCCTTAATGGTTCTGGGGTTGCCCTCTCCGTCAACGAGCGCCTCATCATGAACCTTGAGGATGGACAGATCAACGATGGTCTCATTTCCGGAGAACTTCTCATCGATCAAATCACCGTTCTGATCCCGCCACTTTGCGTCGGTATCCATACCAACTACATGTTCCGTTACGGTATCGGACGCGGAAGCGGTCAGCGGTTCGAAATAATAGGTATCCGATCCTGTCTTATGCTGCACCTTCGTCCAGATATAATAATGATCACTCTCGACAATATTGGTTGCGGACGGATCATATTTCAAACGTACGGAAAACTCCTGATTCTTTGCCTTATACAGGGATATTGTGGCTCCGGTTTCATCGGTTTCGTTCTTAAGGAACAGATATCCGTCGATGGTATCCGGTTCAGCGTTCAGCTCATTATACGTCATGTTATTGATGTCATTCGTTGTATGACGAAGGCGAGATGAAACCGTATACTGCTCGGTATCAAAAGTCATGGAATCGCCCTGAGTTCCGTCTGGGTTGATCTTGTAGAACGGCCCGTACCATCCCATGTATGGTGAGAACGTATCCTGATAAACAGCACCGGAGTTGATCTTCTCATGATCTTCCCAATGGCCGTTTCTGTAGGTACCGATCACAGCTTTACAGAATCCGACTGCTTTCCCTTTATCCGGTCCGTTCTTTGCCTTCAACGTAATGAGGACGTAATAGAATTCATCATCCTCAAGTGCGATTGAAGGAGCCTCCGGGGTCGACTTGTCCTCCCCGAAGAACTGGATCTTGATGGGATAGTCCCGTACCGTTGCCGCGTAAACGTCCTTCGCGCCCGGAATGATCGGAAGCATGGTTACTGCCATAACAACAGCCATGCAGATCGCGGCGAAGCGTTTCCACATCCTCGTGTTTCTTAACCCTCTCTTCTTTTCAGTCATAGGTTCCTCCCTTGTTGTATAAAATATTAAGCATTTCCAAGTTGTGAAGTACGTATGAATAAACTGTAAAAATGCGCGCACTAAGCCCTCTACTACACAGTTACGCCTTATACAAATATAGCAAAAACGCACAAAAGGTACAACATTTTTTGTATAGTTCACATAAATTTCAACATTTCTCACGATTTTCCCCAAAAAACCGAAAATATTGTTCCGGTTTCCTTCTTTTCTGAAAATACCATATCATTGAAATCAGAATCTAAACATCCACAAAATCTATGTATTTCAAAAAACGAAGGCGAAGGAAAAAGGCGGGGTCCCGGGACTCCGCCTTTTGTGCAATCTAACTATTTTCTATGAATAGCATTAAGAGCGATTCTTCTTATAAACTCTTCTTACTGAACAAAGCTGAGCGCCTGCTCCAGATCCGCGATGATATCATCCACATGCTCGATACCAACGGAAAGGCGAACCATGTCCGCTCCTACTCCGCAGGCAACCAATTCCTCATCCGTCAGCTGACGATGAGTAGCGGATGCCGGATGAAGGACACAGGTGTGCGCATCTGCCACGTGGGTTGCGATGATGGCCACCTTCAGGTGCTTCATGAACTCCTCTGCAGCTGCACGTCCGCCCTTCACGCCGAAGGAGATAACGCCGCAGGTTCCGTTCGGCATATACTTCTTCGCAAGGTCATAGTACTTATTTCCGGGAAGGCCGGGATAGTTCACCCATGCAACCTTCTCGTTCTTCTCCAGATACTCGGCAACGGCCTGCCCGTTCTTGCAGTGACGCTCCATACGGACTGCCAGGGACTCCAGTCCCATGTTCAGATAGAAGGCATTCTGGGGTGACTGAATGGAGCCCAGATCACGCATCAGCTGAGCGGTACATTTTGTGATAAATGCGCCCTCTTTGCCGAACTTCTCTGCGTATGTGATCCCATGGTAGGAATCATCCGGAGTGCAAAGTCCGGGGAACTTGTCTGCATGTGCCATCCAGTCGAACTTACCTGCGTCTACGATGGCGCCGCCCACTGCCACATCATGTCCGTCCATGTACTTTGTGGTAGAGTGGGTAACGATATCTGCTCCCCACTCGATGGGCCGGCAGTTGATGGGTGTTGCAAATGTATTATCAATAATGAAGGGAACGCCGTGTGCATGTGCTGCCTTTGCATACCGCTCGATATCCAGTACGGTCAGCGCCGGGTTCGCGATGGTCTCTCCGAATACAGCCTTTGTGTTGGGCTTGAAAGCTGCCTCCAGCTCCTCATCTGAGCAGTCCGGATCAACAAAGGTGAACTCGATTCCCATCTTCCGCATGGTCACATTGAAGAGGTTGAAGGTTCCTCCGTAGATCGCTGAGGAAGCGATCACGTGATCCCCTGCATTTGCCAGATTGAATACAGCAAAGAAGTTTGCTGCCTGGCCGGAGGATGTAAGCATGGCTGCCACTCCGCCTTCCAGCTCCGCGATCTTTGCAGCTACCAGATCATTGGTCGGGTTCTGCAGACGCGTGTAGAAATAGCCGGTTGCTTCGAGATCGAACAGCTTTCCCATATCCTCGCTGGTATCATACTTAAAAGTAGTGCTCTGGATAATGGGGATCATGCGTGATTCTCCGTTCTTCGGTGTGTATCCTCCCTGGATACATGCGGTTTCTGTTTTCATCTTTCGTTCCTCCTGAAAAGTCTGTTAACGTGCTACAAAGAGGTATTATACCACCGGAGACGGGATTGCTCAAGAGTTCGTCAGAAAACGGATTGCCAAGTGCCTGGACCCGCAATGGACGCAGCGCGACCCTCGAAAGGCATCGTGGCCATCCCCTGGCACTATAGCCTGCATTGTGGTATGATTAGCTCGATTAGCCAAAATATATTTATTTCTGCAACATTTCATAGTTCCGGATTGTATCTATAGCAGGAGGATAAAAATGCAGCTTGCGATTAGTCCCAACTTCATATGGAGAAGCATGACAGTTCTTATGTCTGCCGCCTCCTCTCTGGTACGTGCCGTTTCCGGAGCGCCGATCCTCCGAATGGGTAAAACGGAACCCTTCCGCAGGACTGCGGATAGCGCGGAGGATCAAAGCCGGCGGGCGGAACATTTTCTCTCGGATTATGGAAATGCCATGCTGCGGCTTGCCTACTCTTACGTGCACAATATGGCTGACGCGGAGGACATCCTGCAGGACACGCTGATCCGGGTACTGGAGGCAAACCCTGAGTTTGAGAACGCGGCTCATGAAAAGGCCTATCTCATGACGGCCACCGCAAATGTGGCGAAAAACCGGATCGCATATAACAACCGCAGACAAACCGACGAGCTGAACGAAGAACTGGTGTCCATGGAACGTGAGGATCTCAGCTATGTCTGGGAGGCTGTGAAAGGACTTCCGGAGGTGCAAAGGGAAGTCATCCACCTGTTTTACCAGGAGGGCTACCAGACCGCAGAGATCGCAGAGATCCTGGGCCGAAAGGAAGCAACGGTCCGCTCCGATCTGAAGCGGGCGCGGGAACATTTGAAAGAAATCTTAAAGGAGGATTATGACTTTGGCTAAATATAATGAGATCATGGATCAAATCAAAATGTCAGACGAGATGCAGAGCCGTATCCTCTCCAACGTGGATCAGAAAATGGCGAAGAAGAAACGGAAGCACCTGTATCGGATCTGGTTCCCCGTGATCGGGGTTGCGGCGGCCGCGGCCATACTGCTGCTCATCGCAAAGCCCTGGAGCGGAAGATCGACTGTGCAGAGTACAGAAGGGACCACCTCCTCCGTATCCCCCATCGTCACCGGAGGCGTGACCACCGGTGGAACGGAAACGGGAACGGAAGGGGACATGTATCCCGGAGCATATCAGATGAAGGAGTATAACTCCGCAGCGGAACTGGGACAGGCCGCAGGCTTCCCCATAAAGGACCTGACAGCCATTCCCTTCAAAGTATCTTCGAAGGAGTACCGGCTGATCTCCGGAACCCTTGCCGAAGAAGAGTACAATGGCAAGGACGTATCCCTCTCCTTCCGGAAATCGAAGGGTAAGGAAGATAACTCCGGCGTATATGAGGAATATAAGGTAACTAAGAATGCTGATGTCGACGGGGCAAAGATCACCCTGGAGGGCGAGGCAAAGCTGTTCCACCTGATCCGCTGGACAAAGGATGGTTTTGCATATTCTCTTTATTCCCCGGAGGGCATCAGCGAAGACGCAGCCCTGGCTCTTGTAAAAGAGAGCATTTCAGAATAAAATGTAACATAGGAAAGGATGGTAACTGATATGAGAAAGAGATTATTTGTTTTAGCACTTGCAGGCGTAATGGCAGCCGCATTCGCAGGATGCGGAAGCAGCACAGAAAGCACCACAGGAAGCAGCACTACAGGAACCACTGCTGCGGCACAGGCTTCAACCGCTGCCGGCAAAGAAAATGTAACCGAAAATGTAACCGAAAAGGCAACAGGAGGTGAAGAAGAGATGATCGTAGGCGGATGGTCCGTTTCTTCCATGGAGATCACAGACGCTCATAAGGAGCTTTTCAAAAAGGCACAGGAAACCCTTACCGGCGCAGTTTATACCCCCATCGCACTGCTTGGCACTCAGGTGGTTGCAGGAAAGAATTACCGTTTCCTCTGCTACAAGGAGGCATCGGTATCCGAGCTGAATGCGGAACCGGTTTATGCAATCGTAGTGATCTATGAGGATCTGAAGAACAACGCAAGCATTACCGAGATCAAGGATTCCGAAGTACCGGCACCCGTATCCGGCAAAGATGTAGTTGGCGCTTATGAAGCATCTTCCGATCTGGCCATGAACGATGATGCAACCAAGGCATTTACACTTGCTACCGAAACACTGACCGGCGTTGAGTACAAGGCCGTTGCACTGCTGGGTTCTCAGGTGGTTGCAGGAAAGAACTACCGGATCCTCTGCGAATCAAAGGCATCCACCGGAAACTCCGAAACCGGCTGGGCGATCCTGACAGTATATGCCGATCTGGAAGGACATGCCGAGGTAACCGATATTGCTGAGATGAAGTAATACAGGGAACGAACCGTTTTTTTCTCCAACAAACACAGCGCGACTGCACACTGTACAGTCGCGCTGTATTTGTCATGATCGTTCTATGCCATCTGCATAATGATCCTTCTTGCTGTTTCTTCTTCCACAGGTGCTGCAAATACTCCGGGCTCGAATTCTTTGATCGAACCGATGCCGTCCTGCAGTACGAAACGAAGTCTTCCGTTTCTCACCTTTTTATCCGTATAAAGCTTTTTCACCAGCTGCTCCCGGTCGATATACTCCGGGATCTCTACCGGAAGTCCTGCCTTCCTCAGCAGTTCCACCACGGCATCTCTTTCTTCCTTTGTGACAAGCCCCATGGAAAGTGCCAGATCCACCTCGGCAACCATGCCGATGGACACGGCTTCACCATGCAGCAGCCGGTAATCACTCAGCGTTTCGATGGCCCGTCCCACCGTGTGTCCAAGATTCAGGACCTCACGAAGTCCGGACTCCCGCTCATCCTTCATGACCACTTCATACTTGATCCGGCAGTTTGTCTCTGCGATATGCTCACAGGCCGCCGGTTCCAGAGCCAGGATCTCCTCCATATGCTCATTTAAATAGTCGAAGAACGCCCGGTCCGCCAGGCACGCATGCTTGATGGTCTCAGCAAGCCCGCTGATGATCTGCCGCTTCGGAAGCGTCTTCCAGCTCTCGATATCCAGATACACCTTCCTTGGCTGATTGAAAAGGCCGATCAGATTCGTGGCTCTGGGGGTATCGACTGCAGTCTTTCCTCCTACGGAAGCATCTGCTGCCGCCAGAAGAGTTGTTGCGTAGTTGAGAAAGGGCACTCCCCTGCCGAAGGTTCCGGCCAGGAAGCCCGCCAGATCTGTGACCACACCGCCGCCAACAGCGATGACACCGCAGTCTCTGCGATACTCCTTTTCCAGCATTTCATCCTCAACCTGCGCCTTTACCTCTCTGGTCTTACTCTTCTCTCCCGCCGGGAAAGAAAAGATATCCGCCTCATACCCGGCATCCAGCAATCGACGCAGGATCGGTTCTGCATACAGCTCCTTCACCGTATCATCGGTGATCACTGCAAACTTGCGAAGCTTTCCCATCAGCCCCGCTGCCAGATCCTCCAGAAGTCTGTCCTGCAGACCATATCCGATCTCAACGTCGTAGGTATCATCTACCACCCGTTTCAGTTCAACCTGAAATGTGCTCATATATCTTCCTCCATCTATAACCTATGGAACAAATCTGTAAAAGTCCGTTCTTAATGTTACAGATTCCGAGGTTTCATGTCAAGTCATGTGACAAAGGGGAGCTTGCTTGCAGACAAAACAATGACGAGGCGGTTTTATACGGCGAATGCCGCGACATCGACGGCCACGAAGTGGCCGGAGAGCCGGCATGGCTCATGTCGCGTGACAATGGGGACTGTCCCCTTTGTCACACTTTATTCTTAAACTAATCCCTGTTCTTGATATGCTCTGAGATTGCGATCGCGAAGCCGGACGGTGAGATCAGCATGGTTGCAACCGATGATCCGGTGTTTGTGACCTTATCTCCTCTGGGATCCGTAAACCCGCGTGCGATCAAGAAATCATACGCTTCCTGGAAGTTATCCACGTTCATGCTGACGATAGTAAGATCTCTCGGCATGTTCTCCGAACTTGTGACATTTACGTAATGCCCATCTGCATCCTTCATTGCATAACTGTGATCCACTCCTTCTTCGACGTCTCTCTTCGTATGACGTTTCTCAAATCCAAGCTCTTCAAAGAGACTTGCGATCTCCTCTGCATTCTGTGATACGATCAACGGACGAAATCCTGTGATTTTCATAAAATGTACCTCCTTCGAAAACCAAAAATTGCTTACTATTGAAGTATATCACATGATTTCGTCATGTCACGTTCCATATTGGCACACTCAATAATATTCTGCGTTCTATTGGATTTCTATTGGATGATAATTTCTTCTTCCTTTCGAAATGCCGTGACTACCCTCACAATTGCCGTATAGACCAAACCTGCGGCAAAGATCAGCGCCATGGTACTTTCCTGACGGATAAAGAAGATGCAGGCAACCGAGATCCCAAGATTGATCAACGCATTCAGCAGCTTAAATCTCCATGCGGTATTCTCATACTTCTTCGCCTCAAGGGCCCTGAGCAGCTGCACCACACCATAGAATGCATGCATACCCACCAGATAAAGCAGAAGCAGCCGATAGGATCTCATCAGAACCACACTACACAAGAATGACAGATCCAGAATGATCAGACCTGTGTAGAAGAGTGATCTTCCACCCACCATGTGTCTTGCCATCAGGAAATAGAGCAACAGATACCGGATCCCCACCGCAAAAAGCATCAGGCAAAGGATATTCCCCACAAGTGCGAGAGCCTCCTTCGGTGCCAGGACCAGAACGAGCGCCACCAGGAGAATTCCTGCCGAGATAACGATTTGAATTATCTTCTTTGTTACATTCATCCCTTATCCGCCTTTCTCTTCTTCGTCTTAAGAAGTTGGTTCCCAGAGGCTTTAATCTCTCCCACTACCATTTCCTTCTGACGGATGGCCGCCCGGATGAACCGCCCCAGAACGGTCTGCTCCTTCTCCACCCCTACAGCATTCAGATACTCCTCCCGGAAGGTGGCGGTGGAAAACTCCGGAATCGCAGTTCCGGACAGCCGCTCTCCCAGATCCTTCCATCCGAGATCAGCCTCGATACTCCGGTTCGTCAGGATCTTTTGGATCTCCTCTTCATAAGGTGCCACTGCCTCCATGTCATAGGTATCCTTCTCGAAAACTGCGCCTTCGGCCCTAAGACATTTCATTGCATACACCATCTGACAGAATGCATGATGAAAATCCTCCGGGTTATTCTTCACGACCTCCTCATAATCAGCCCAGGCCGGCAGATAGCGGTACACGGCAAATCCGTAATCCGGCAGGTGTCCTGCCCGCCCATGTCCCAGATTCATAACGGAATTCTCGGAGCTTCGATAGATCGTATTCGTATAAAGACTCTTCTCCGGATCATCCTTTGCTTTGGGATTATGTCGAAATGTGACGTGCCGGTCCACAGTCCCGTCCCCTTCAGGAACCCGCTCATAGAAGCTGTAGTTTATATTATTGATCACCAGCGAGGGTGTTCCCGCAAAGTATCTATGTGCCCAGGTATCCGCCAGAATATGCATGGCCAGTCCCACTGCCTGAAGACCTTCTCCGCGGGCAAGCTCCACTGTCTTCACCAGAAGATCACTGTTTACATTGCAGATCATCCTGTATTTATCCTTGTAACGACGTCCTCCCTTTTTCACCTCTGCATAAAGGTCCCCGGGCAGAAAATGGAACGACGACCAGATCTCCGTGATCTTGGTCCTTCCGAACTTATCTGTTTTCATATCCACCATCTCCAGCTGAAGCTGCGTGGTAGCCGCCTTGACCGGAGCCGAAAGCTCCCCCAGGTAATCCTCGGAACAAAAATCCACCAGAGCCGCACTGTATGCGATCTGCAGACTCTCTTCATGAGAATAGCCGGCAAGACACGCTGCTGCGTAAGTGGCGTAGTAATGAAATTCCTTCTGCATCTTTGCCCCTCCTCTACCGTGCTTTCTCTTTTCCAGGTTTTTTCCTTGGTTTTTTTGGCAGTTCTATTCCTATCTCTTTTCGGTACTTCTTTACACGGATCGCCGTGGTCACAGTTTCAACCAGAACGCAAAGCACCGTGATATCTATGGCCCCCGTCACCACCGCATCAAAGGTTTCATCCGAAAGAAAGATATCCATCACACTGTAGATCGCCGTCGCCGCCTGAGGGATCAGCATGATCAGCGCCAGGACGATATATACCTTTCGCGACTTCTTTCTCAGTCCCTCAGCTCTGGAACACATGGCCACATAGAGGTACGGCAGCATTACAACAAGAAAGATGATAGCAAAGATGCCCAGCATCAGAGGGAGCGGCATATCCTCTCCGTCCCAGTCTCCTTCCTGCCGGATCAGTTCCATGACATATTCCCGATACGTATACACAATAAGGAGAGCCCGGATGATATTCCATGCCGTAAAGGCCAAAAGCCCCGTCCCGGAGATCACCAGATTATTCTCCATTCTTCGAAGTTGATTCTCCATTCCGTTTTCCTTCCTGTTCCTCCGTTTCAACTCTCCCACTGATCAAGAAACTCGATCAGCCGCTTCCTTTCCTTCTCGATGATACGCTTGTCCTGGGAGGCGAGGGCCAGTTCAAACTTCCGGATCTCTGCCTCCAGGATGTCTCTGTCCTGACCGAGACACTCCTCGTAGAGCCGCTCGCTCCTGAGGAGCACCAGATTGTTCTCCTCCTGTTCTCTCGGAGGGATCTTCAGGTAAGCCAACTCCTTCAGCCTTGCCTCGATCTCCTCATCCGTCATCTCCACCTGCTGCCCCTTAATGATGCAGCGTTCCTTCTTCCCAGTAGAAAGTGACTTTACCTCCACCTCCAGGATGGAGTTGATATCATAGGTATAGGTGACATCCACGGCCTCCTGTCCGGCCTTTCCCTTGGGAACCTCGATCTCCAGGGTCCCCAGAAGAAGATTGTTCTTCGCCAGCCGGCTCTCTCCCTGAAGCACCTCGATCCGGATCCTGTCCTGATTATCATGGGTCGTGAAAAAGCGTTCCGTGCGGCTGGCGGGAATAATGGTATTTCTCTCCAGTATGGGACAGAAATGTCCTCCCTCCATATGATGCTCTCCAAGATCTACAACAACCTCCGTGCCAAGGGTAAAGGAGCAGACATCCGTAAGGATCACCTCGCGTACCTCTTCCTTCCTCTCCTTGATGGCACCCTGAATGGCTGCGCCCAGGGCAACCGCCTCATCCGGATTGATGGATGTGTCAGGGAAAGTCTTAAATAACTTTCTGACAAATGCGCGAAGGCTCGGGGACTTCGTCGAACCGCCCACAAGAACGATCTTATCGATATCGGAAATCTTCAGCATGGCATCTGCAAGCGCCCGTTTCACCGGGATCCGGATCCTCTCATACAGATCCTCGCAGTTCTTCTCATACTCCTCGATGGTGATCTCCGTCTCCACAAGACGATCTCCGATCTTCGGAGCCATCACGACCTTGCCCTCATCTGTAAATGCAAGCTTCGCCTTCTCCGCCTCTTTGTTCACCATTGCCAGCTCTTTCACGGAAAGCTCTTCCTTCTTCAGCTCCTTGTTCTTTTTGAAGAACAGGTCCTCCAGCACCTTCGTGAAATCCTCTCCCCCGAGGAAGTTGTCTCCTGCAACGGCCCTGACCTCAAGGATCGGCGGGAAATAGTCCAGGATGGACACATCCAGGGTTCCGCCCCCCAGATCAAAGACAAGGTTTTTCGCCGGCTTATCATCATTTAAAAGTCCGTATGCAATGGCCGCTGCCGTAGGCTCGCTGATGATCCGTTCCACCTTCAGCCCTGCCAGCTCCCCGGCCCGCTTCGTGGCCTTCCGCCGCATGTCATTGAAATAGGCCGGAACACTGATCACCGCTTCCTCCACCTTCTCCCCGAGATACTCCTCGGCGTCCTCCTTCAGCGAACGAAGGATGAAGCTGGAAAGCTCCTCTGCAGTGTATTCCTTTCCGGAAAGCTCATACTTCCGGTCACTTCCCATACTTCTTTTAAATGTAGCGGCGCAGCTTGCGGGATACAGCTGTTTTCTCTCCTTCGCCGTCCGTCCCACGAAAACCGTTCCCTCTTCATCGATGCTCACCACCGACGGTGTCAGGTTTTCTCCCAAACGATTGGGAATGATCTTAGGGCCGTCCTCCGTATAGACTGCCACAAGACTGTTTGTAGTTCCAAGGTCAATACCGATTATCATGTCAATTTCTCCAATGTATCAATTGCAACATACAGCTCCGCATCCGTGCTGCTGATCTCCAGCGCACGGCGGTAAGCCTTCAGTGCCTGTTCTATGTCTCCCGACATTTCAAGTATATTTGCCAGTGTAAGGAAGCGATCATAGCACTCCGTCTCCCGGCAGAAGCTGCAGGGCGGGAAATCCAGCATCGTTCCAAGCAGCTCCTCTGCCTTCTCCCGATCACCCATGAAATAATAATACTTTGCGATCTCAGAGTAACGAAGCGGCTTCGAAGCCGGATATACCAGAAACTCCTCTATGTTCCTGTGAGGCTCGATCAGATTATAAAAGCATTTCTCAGCCGCCTCCCGGGCCTCCTTCGCACGTCCTGCCCGCATCAATGCTTCCGCAAGCTCCAGTCTGGTCTTTCCCAGCAGATAGCTCCGCTCACTTGCCCGGACAGACGCCTCCCGGTAAAGCGCAGAAAACTCCAGATGCTTTATAGCAGCATCGAAGTCCCGTCTCACATACATTTCATGTCTGCCCAGCTCTCTGTAGATCGAGGCGATGAACATGTTTCTTCTTCTCTGTACTTTTCCGTTTCCTGCCAGCCGGGGTCTTCCCGTGAATTCATCCCGCCGGATATACTCCGCAAGATCCTGATACAGACGTTCACACTCCTCTTTCTTTCCCATGATGAAAAGGGTTTCGATCTTCTTCACCTGATTGGCGACGATATAGGACATGGTTTCAATGTCCGCCCTGGGATACTGCTTACTGAAATCACCTGCCCCGATAAAACTGCCTTCCGGCTCTTTTCCGGCAGCCCCTCGCCGGTAATATTTAAACACAATGTCCAGCTCACGAATGGCACTTTCATAATCCCCGTCCGCCTTATAGAGCCGCGCCAGGGTTCCATGGGTGTCCGTATTATCCAGATGGAACTGCCCGTAATAGGCCTTCGCATAATCGATGGCTTCTCTGTATCTGCCCCTCTGTTCCAGGAATCGGATGAAATTACGCTGGAGCGCCATATTTACAGGGTTCTCAGCAAGGAGCTGATTTCCCTTGTTAAATGCTTCCTCCGCCTCGGCATACCTCTTCAGCATCATAAGCGAGTATCCGATCACATTATATGCATATGCATCATTCGGCTCCTCTTCCGCTGCCTTTTGTCCGGCCTCCAGTGCCTTGTCAAACTCATATCCGTCCATATAGACCAGACCCAGAGACACATAATAGTACGCATTTGCATAATTCTCTATCTGTCGCAGGGAGTGATCCACAGCCTGCTTATAATACCTCTGCTTCTCCGTGTTATAATAACGATCCAGATAATAGTCCGAAAGCTTCTCATGAACGGCGCGGTGATCCGGATTCAGGCGGGCGGTCTCCTTAAACAGCTTCACCGCTTCCCTCTTTTTCTTTCTTCGAACCAGATACCGTCCGTACTCATAGAATACATCTGCATCATAAGGGAATATCCGAAGCATGGTCTCATACGCTTCGGTGGCATCCTCATTCTTCATTTCGAGAATATCCGTCTTCAGCCAGTGTGCCTTTCTGGAATGATCATTCTCCGCGATGGCCTTCTCGGTAAGCATCATCGCCAGCTGAAGCATATTATCTTTCTCATCCGCATACTTAGGATCCTTCGATACATTGAATAAGTCCCGGCCATAATCATAATAGAAGTCCGATTTGTCCTCTATATCACAGGCTTCCGAATCGATGTCCGGAAAGAGCTGATGAAAGATCTGATGTGCTGACTCATATTCCTTATCCAGCATCAGCCGCCGTGCCTTCTCATAGGAAAGTGCCATGCTGTCGATGCCGTTCTTCTCGGCGACCTCCATCATTTCATCAAAGAGATCCCCTCTTTCATACGCATTATACACCTTCGCTGCATAGACATATGCCTGCCTATACTCCGGTGCCATCTCAGTCAGCTTCCAGAAATCCTGGATCACCTGCTGCGCATTTCTCTCATAGAATGCCGCTTCCTGGCGCATCATATAAGCCGAACTGAATTCCGGTATCTGTTCGATCATTTCATTCCAGAGATCCAGCGCCACGTCATAGCGCTTCGCTTCATGCAGCATCTGCCCCTTGACAAATGTAGTCCGGACCTTTTCATCCTGTCTTACGGCCCGCTGGGTCCCAAGATCCATCATCTCCAGAGCGCCGTCGATATCGCCCCGTTCCTTCCTGCAAAGGGCCAGCAGATAATAGCTGTAGCTGAGGCGCTCCAGCTGCTTCTTCTCCTCCGTGGTAAGCTCGTCCGGCGATACCCTCTGAGACTTCTCATACGTAGCCAGCAGATACTCCTGCCACTTCAGGAGATGCGGCTCCGCTTCCTTAAAGTTCTCATCTCTTACAAAGCATCTGGCATAGAGATTATAATAAACATATTCATTTTCCGCATCCGGAACAATACTGTTCAGCAGCTCCATGGTGCGCTTCGTATCATTCTTCCGAAGATAACACCAGCCGGCCTCAATGGCAGACTTGATATCCTTCGGATTCTCTGCCAGCCGGCTCTCATGATACTGAAGCAGCCGCTCATCCACCAGATCCACAAAGCGTTCGATACATTTATTCTGCTCACTGAATTCCGCAGCAAGAAGAACCGCCTCATCTGCCTTATCGTAGTCCTCGGTCATAAAATAATAGATGGACTTTCCGTAGTTGGCCAGCACATAATGAGGCTCCTTCGAAAGGACCTGATCAAAGGCATCCAGAACAAATGCGATCTCCGCCGGATCCTTCCCCAGCTTGTAATAGGAATTCGCCAGGAAGTAACCCAGGTTTGCCAGTGAGAAAAAGTCCAGTTCCGGAATGGATTCCGGTGTCAGAAAATGTAACGCAACCGGAAGTCCCTCTTCATTCCTGTCCGTAAAATCCAGATAACGGAGCAGACCGATCATCTCAAACGGGTGATAGATCTCAGAAGCTCTCAGTGCGATGATCCGGGACGCAAGATTATCCAGAAGCTTCGGAAGCTCCTCTTCCGGGGTATACTTATTCTGCAGGGCACCGTAAATATGATAGAGCCCCGTCACATTTCTTAGATAATTATCCGTGTCAGAGAGGTCGGCCTCGTCATTATATTCGGACTCTGCCTCAACAGGGATCTCCGTTACGGGCGCAAAGTCCAGCTCATCCCTGTCTATTACCTCATCATAGGTAAAATAATCCTCCTCCGTGATGCTCCTTTGCAAAAAGCGGATAAAGTTCTCCGGGAACACCTCCATAAGGGCAGACAACTCATCACAGATCCGGAATACCCGGTCGAAGAAGCGCCAGATCTTCGGCGGAAAGAGATAATGCCACTCACAGAAAAGGAGGAATTCCTGACGCACCGCATCCACGGTATCCAGTCCCTGGATCAGCGGGTCCTCGGCCCATGCCTCCCAGCAGCTGATATCCCTTCTCGTCCTGATATCCGCATAGATCTCCTCTGCCTTTCCGATGAGGATACCGATGGGGGTTTCCTTTGCATCAGACGCCTCCGCATCGGACTCCTTCCCTTCATCTCCATGGGCGGCGATATACACCGCCCGTTCGTATGCCTCCCGAAGCGCCTTGAAGCCCTCCGGATCATCCTCCGGGTTGGTGTGCAGGAGTGCCTCTCTGTAGGCTTCCCTGATGGCCTCTTCATCGGATGTCTTTTCTATTCCAAGTATCTTCCAAACTTTTTTCTCGTCCAAGGTTCAATTCCTCAATCTTACACCTTTTCAGCCTGCACGATTCAGTATAGTATATTCAGGAAGGAAGCACAACCCGATATTAAGGACAAACATAACAAAAGACAAAAACTCAACCCCCTGAAAATAAGGGGTTGAGCCGTTTCTGCGACTGGGATCATATCTCCCAATCACCTTGCAGTCTGTGTATTCTTTTATCTAAATGTAGCATTTTACTCGGTGCTCTTCTTGATATGATGGCAAACATCAACGATAAATCCGGTCGGAGAAACCAGGTATGCATATTCACTACTTGCCGTAGTACTTGGTGCAAAGCCTCTTGCCTCCCGGAATCCCTTTGATTTAAAGAATTCCATGGCTTCCTCAAAATTATCCACATTGATCCTGATCGCCGTGTAGGTCTGAGGAATCACAGGGACCTCAACCACATCCACATGGAAGCCGCTTGCATCCTTCATCCGGTGAGCAGAAAACTCCACATCCACATTTTCAGCCTTATTGTGTGTCTGCTCAAAGCCCAGTTCCTTAAAAAGATTGATTGTAGCCTCCGCGTCCTTGGTTATGATCGATGGATTAAATGTTGTAATTTTCATAATTCTAACCTCCTAAACTACATTTCCGCGTTTCACTGAATTGAATTATACCATAGTACCGAGAGAAAAAATGTTCCATATTGGCACACTGTAAAAGGAGGGCAGCTATACCTTTCGTATAGTCGCCCTCCCTTCGATCCTTGCAGAATCCCTTGCAAAAATCAGGAAAAATCAAAAAATATCAAAAAAAGTATTGACCCTTACGTTACGTTATAGTTTATAGTACAATTACCACAGGCGAGGAGGGATCCGAAATGATGACAGTACACGAAGTAAGCAGGCTTTCCGGGGTGAGTATACGCACTCTGCAGTATTATGACAGTATAGGGTTACTGAAACCGTCGGACTATACTGAATCAGGATACCGGCTGTATGACGATACGGC
>CADAXW010000002.1:0-2980 GCA_902792005.1 uncultured Lachnospiraceae bacterium | reverse complement strand
AAAAGCTCTGGAACAACAGATCCAGCTTCTTATGCTGAAAAAGGAGCATATTGAGAATCTGATCAGTCTGGCCCGTGGAATAAAAGATACAGGAGTGAATAACATTATGGATTTTACAGCATTTGACAGCACAAAGATGGATGAATATGCTGCTCAGGCAAAGAAGGAATGGGGAAATACTGCAGCTTATAAGGAATATGAACAGAAAGTCTCCGGCAGAACATCCGAGGATAAACAGAACATGGCAAAAGATATGATGAAGCTTTTCACTGAGTTTGGTGGACTGAAGGATATGGATCCTGGATGTGACACCGTGCAAAAACAGGTGAAAAAACTGCAGGACTTTATCACCGAAAACTATTACACCTGCACGAAAGAAATCTTATCCGGCCTTGGAAAGGCTTACAGTGCCGGAGGTGAAATGACTGAGAACATCGACAAGGCCGGCGGATCCGGAACCGGAGAATTTGCCGATCAGGCAATTCAGATTTATTGTTCTAAAGCTTAAAGCCTATGAAAAAAGGATTCTTGAAGGTAGCGATATCCTACCCCAAGAATCCTTTTTTCATCTATGTTTATGATATATCTTACAGCCAAAATGTATTATAGATCGCGAATCATTTCGCCAACTCCTTATATGCCTCAAGGTTTTTTTGAATGAGACGTTTAGATACTTCCATCACATCCTCATTCGAAGCAAGCTGTTCTTCTTCAACTCTCCCAAACTCAATCAACATGTAGCGTGGTGTATTATTTTTCAGAATAACAACCGCGCCTTTTTCATCGACCATTTTGGCAACACGCGAAAAATTCTGATTTGCCTCGGTTATAGAAACCAGATTATTTGTATTTATAGTCATAATCTTGACCTCCTTTTAGCAAATTATAAACCATATATAGGATAAATTCAACCTATTCAAATATCATTTACAAACTTCAGGCTGGACACATCCATTTCCCAGTTTTAGTCCCACAATGGCTATTTATCGACTCATGGTTGATATTTATAAATTTCTGAAATAATTAACATCATTTCATCATGGGTTTACTACTACACAAACAGGCTTTATAATGGGTATAAATCACGGGATAACGGCAATTCTTGACATTTAGCCGTATCATTCCCATCATTAAGGCTAAATGTATATCGTATGCCAAAAAGAGATAATAGAAGCCGTAAGGGAGAAATGACTTATGAAAAAGAAACTCTGTACATTACTACTCATTATGCTGATAATTACAACATTTGTATCCTTTGACCGTGCAGAAGCAGCATCGGGAAAATGGAAACATGATTCCAAAGGTTACTGGTATGCTTTCTCGGACGGTTCTTATGCCAAAAATCAATGGCTGAATATCGGTGGCAAGCGGTACTATTTCAATGCAAAAGGCTATCGAGTTACAGGTTGGAAGACAATTTCTAAAAAGAAATACTATTTCAACGCAAATGGTGTCATGCAAACGGGATGGAAAACTATTTCGAAAAAGAAGTACTATTTCAATGCCAAAGGCGTAATGCAAACGGGATGGAAAACAATTTCAAGCAAAAAGCATTATTTCAATGCCAAAGGTATCATGCAGATTGGCATGATTAAGATTAATGGCAAGAAGTATTATTTCAATTCAAAAGGCGTAATGCAGACTGGTTGGAAAACGATTGCTAATAAAAAGTACTATTTTAATGAAAAGGGTGTAATGCTCACAAATCAATGGGTTGGCAATAAGTGGGTTGGTTCTAACGGAGTATATGATAGTACAAAGGTTAAACATATTTGTAAATATGTAGCAAAAGTTACTACTCCCGCTACTTGTACAGAAAAGGGTATTATGACTTATACATGTTCTTGTGGTAAGTCTTATACAGAAACTATTAAGGCAACTGGTCATAATTGGTCAGCTTGGACAACTGTTAATAATGTTGCTTGTACAGAAAATGGTCTTAGCCATAGATATTGTAAAAACTGTGGTAAGGAAGAAAAAAAGACTATTTATGCTACAGGACATACAATAGTTGTTGATAAGGCGGTTGCTCCGACTTGTACAAAGACTGGTAAGACAGAAGGTAAGCATTGTTCTGTATGTGGTGAAATTATTGTAGCACAGGAAGAAATTGAAGCATTAGGACATAATTATCAAGAAACAGTAATTAAGCCGACTTGTACAAAAGATGGTTATACAACACATAAATGTACTCGTTGTGAAGCAGAACTTGAACATACTAATATAGTTTCAGCAACAGGTCATCACATTATTGATGAAGTTATTGAACCTACTTGTTGTGAAAAAGGTTATACAAGACATTATTGTACCAACTGTACTTATGAATATAAGGATACTGAAGTAGATGCTCTTGGACATGATTTAGAACTTCTTTCCTATAATCAATATGATATTCTTGATAAAACAACTTCTGAAAGGATTCCAATTACAGGATACTTTATATCTGGTGGGCAACTTTGTCAATCAGAAAAGGGTAGAGATTTTGTTACTCGTATGAAAAACCATGAATATCCTACTGCTAATACATATTATAATACTAATATGTTTGAGGATATTGATATGAATAATTATAATCATGATTGTAATTATTGCATTTTCTGTATAGATGGTAAAAAATATACTAAGATAAAAGATTTTGAACAAGATTTTGAACTTCATATTGGTAGTTCTTATGTTAGTCAACAAATTTATTATTATCCAGAAGAAAGCACTCGTACATGTAAAGCAAAATATGAATGTACAAGATGTCATAAAGTTGTTGATGGTGAATATACATATGTAATAGTACCTAAAGATACAGTATATTTTAATAGTGCTATCTATGATATTTATGGTCAGTTAGTAGCAAGATAATAAAATGGAGTGAAATCTTAGATAGGTTTCACTCCTATTTTTTAGTGCTATTTAATTATAAAAGTATGGAAATTAACGACTATCTTATGGTGAGATAGTCTTATTAGGCTTGCATTAGCGACACTCT
>CADAXW010000001.1 GCA_902792005.1 uncultured Lachnospiraceae bacterium | reverse complement strand
TACTTTGTGAAGGTGATCTTCCAGAACACGGCTGCGTAGGTTTTGAAGTTGTTGTCCACAGCCTTGTAGGGGACTGCGCTCCAGCTGTACCAGGACTGATAGCCTGCATTTAAGGGATAACGTAAATGTGCCACCTGATATTCTGTGAGATTGGTATCCCGCGAGGTCGCCGGCATTATGGTGCTGTCCCAGGTGCCGTAGATCAGGCTGAGCCGCTGCTCTTCCGTCAGCTGTCTCGATATGTTCCTTACCAGTGCTTCCGAGGGTGCGGCCTGATACTCCACGGGAACGGCCACGACCTGCTCCAGCTCGTCCTTTGCTTCCTTCATCACAAGATCTCCGGGGAGGAAGATGGCGGTCAGAACCACGGCGACGGTAAACAGGAGGCTGAAACCGGAGATGATGAGCCTTTTCAAAGAGTTATTCTTCTTCATGGGCACCTCCTTCCCGGTCCTCGGAACACGGCAGTGTTACAGTTACGGTGGTACCTTCCCCTAAAGCGCTTTCCAGATTCAGCTTTGCATCATGACGCTGCAGGATCACGGATACAAGGGACATGCCAAGGCCTGCGCCACCGGCTTCCCGGGTTCTTGATTTATCTACCATATAGAATTCGTCAAAAATCTTTTTCTGATCCTCTTCGGATATTCCGATTCCATGATCGCGGACCATAAAGGAGTAGGATGTGTCGGACTCCTTCCTGCCGGTGAACTCGATGGTGTCTCCTTTTTTGGATGCCTTCCTTGCATTGTCGATCAGATTGATGAATACGGTCTGCAGAAGCTCCGGATCTCCGGACAGGAGGGCTGCATCCACGGAAACATCCAGGGTGATCCCGGAGGTGTTCAGCAGAGGAGACATACTGCTCGCTACATTTTCAGAGAGTGCATTTGCGGAGAAGGGTCTGATATCAATGGGGTGATCCTTCAGATAGAGAAGGTCAAAAAGCTTCATGGACATGGACTCCAGACGCTTGCCTTCGGAGAAGATATATCCCAGGGCCTGCTGCTGTTCCTCCTTGGACAGGTCCATGGAGCGCATGGTGTCCGCATAACCGATGATGCTGGTCATGGGGGTCTTGATCTCGTGGGTAAAGTCCGCCACGAACTGTTCTCTTCGCTTTACCATGTCCGACAGCTCCTCCACATGGGACTCCACGGAGTCGGCCATGATGTTGAAGCCGTCCGCCAGCTGTCCCACCTCATCCGAGGAATGGATGGTGGTGCGGGCAGAGTAGTCGCCGGATGCAAAGGCTTCGGTGGCGTCGCTGAGACGCTCCAGATGCCGGGTCAGCAGCCGGGACAGGATGAGAAGCAGAAGGGTTGCCACAGCAAAAAGAATGAGGATGATCTGCCGGTAGTTCTGGATACTCTGATTCAGCATGTCATGCTGAACCGTAACATCCCGCCGTGTCACAACGTGCATCGTGCTTCCCTCCAGAGGTGTGTAGGAGGTGACGTACAGGTAGAGCTTATCCTCCTCCTGATGCAGCATATAGTTCTTTCGGTTATTCTCGGCATATTCGAAGATCTGATCTGACGGAAATGTATCCGCTTCGCTGCATTGATAGACGAAGCTGTCCTTGAAGCGGATGTAAAGCGCTTCCTCTCCGGACAGCATGCTATTATATACGGAATCGCCGATCTCCTGCAGACTGCTCTCGAGATTATAGGGCTTGTTGTTCAGTACATCCAGAAGAGAGTATTCCACGGAGGACTGGATCAGGTTGTTCTCCGCAACGGCGGAACGGATCTCGGAATCCATACCGGTCCGATAGCTTCGCTGCATCAAAAGAAACCCCACGATGCCTGTCGCGAGGGAGAGAAGGATCAGATTCATGATCAACACCTTGTAGCGAAACTTCATCTTCGATTCCTTTTTGATTCCTTTTTGATTCCTTTTTGATTCCTTTATCTGCGCATTCCGCAGGATCCTTTTATTCTACCAGCCGATATCCGGTATTATAGACGGACTTCAGATTCTCCTTCAGGGAAAGCTTTCTCCTGAGACGCTGCACATGAAGGTCCAGGGTACGGGTATCTCCCATCCAGTCCGTTTCCCAAATGGTTTCATAGATCCGGTCCCTGTAAAGGGTGATATTTACATTTCTTACAAAAAGCACCAGAAGCTGGAATTCCTTGGGCGTCAGCTCCACGGCATTCCCGTCCCGGGTAACGGTCCGATTCTCGACGTCGATCCGGAGATCCTTATAGGTGAGGATGGTCTCCGTTTTATGATAACGCCGAAGGACGATGTTGATCCGGGCCAGGAGCTCCACCACCTCAAAGGGCTTGACCAGATAATCCTCGGCACCGGAGGTGAGCCCCCGCATCCGGTCGTCCAGGGAGGCCTTCGCCGTGAGAAAGATCACGGGGATCCCCATGGGACGTATATATTCCATCAGTTCATAACCATTGATCTCCGGAAGCATGATATCCAGGAGGATCAGGTCATAGGTATGGTCCTCCAGAAGATCCGCAGCGGCCTTTCCGTCATAGACGGCAGTGCACTGATAGCCGGCCTTTGTCAGGTTCAGACGGATCAGATCCGAGATCGGTTTTTCATCTTCTACGATCAAAATCTTCAGCATGGTTTCATCCTTTCGAGATGTACTGCTTAATCTGCTTCTTAGACATCACCTCCATATTATATAAAAAAAGAATCAAAAATGCATCATTAAATGCATCAGAAAATGTACCGGTTAGATACACTTTTGATACATTTCCGTGTAGAATGGATAGTGCGAGGGGAGGTCTTGCAAAAATGGATTGGAAGAAAAAACGAAAACTGAGCGGTCTTCTGCTGGGGCTGATGCTGGCAGGACTCACCGGCTGCGGTGACGGCGCCCGGGGTGAACTGGTATCACCGGAGGTGCCCATCTGCTATGCAACAACTCTGAAAACCACGGATGTGATCCGGGGAAATCTTACACCTGAATTCCAGGCAAAACTCTCTTTGGTGGATTTTGAACAGGACCGATATGGATATACAGTCGATAAGTATGATCAGCTGATGAATCAGTACGAGCTGGTCATGGACCCCCTCGAGATCCAGGTGGGGGATAAGGTAAAGGCCGGAGATGTGCTTCTGTCCTTCCATTCCAAGGCATTGGATCGTGAGCTGCAGGAGAATGAGAAGGCCATATCCAAGGCGAATCTGGAGATCGATCATTTGAAGCGTCTGGCAGCCCTGGATCCTTCGGATGACCATAAGACAGAGATCGCGGAGCTGGAACGGCAGATCGGAGTATCGAGGCTTCGGATCGCGGACGTGAAGGAAACCTATGACTCCCTGAATCTCGTTGCGAAGGAGGACGGCTTTGTCAGCGTCATCGACTCCATGCTCTTCTCCGGATATGTGATTCCGGGAACGGATCTGATCCTGGTAGATCGGAGTGCGGGGTACTACTGGACAGAACCTACTGAACAGTATACCTTCCAGAAGGGAAAGCGGTATTCAGCGGAAACCGAGTTCGGAAATGTGGAGCTGGAGGTTGTGGATACACCGGAGGGACAGCAGGGGAATAAGGTTTACTTTAAACCGGTGGATGAGGAGAATAACCGTCCTACCCGGGAGATCTGGCTGAAGTTCCAGCTTCCGGAGATCAAGGATGTGTGCTACGTGAATACACTTGCAGTCTTCAAAAAGGAAGATAAGAACTACGTTTATGTGGTAAGGGACGACGAAACGAAACGGGCAGTTGAGGTGGAACTGGGAGAACAGTTCGGGACCTATTACATCATAAAGAGCGGACTGGAAGGCGGAGAAAAGGTGGAATTGCCATGATGACAGAAATGTGGATCAGAACAGTAAAATTGAAAAAAGGAAGAAAGGTTCTGGCAATCCTTCTTTCCCTCGGACTTCTGGGTTCCATGCTCACCGCCTGCGGCGAAAAGGAAGCAGCAGAGAAGCCGGAGCTGATGGAGCCGGCCGCTGTCACGGAGTCCTTCCGGAAGGTATCCCGAAGAGATATCGGGGATATCAAATTCCTGAAGGGGTCTGTTGTTGCGAGAGAATATCCGGTGTTCAGTGAAGGCGGGATCCTTATAGATGAGCTGCGGGTGAGTCCCGGGGATCATGTGTCAGAGGGAGATGTGATCGCTACGGGTTATACGAAGGATCTGGATCAGGAGATCCGTTCTCTGGAGAGCCAGGCAGGAGTACTTAGCCAGAAGAAGGCATCCGACAGGGTCATTTCCGAAAAGGAGGAGACACAGCTGGGATATAAAAAGGCGGCGTCAGAGAAGGTGGGCTACACCGACGAGGCTGCTGCATACGAACAGCAGATCCGGATCCTGCAGGAGAATCGGAGATATCAGCAGGCAGAGTATGATTCCTCTCTGGCAGAGATCGATAAGCAGCTGACAAAGCTGAGAAAGGAAAAAGGCAAGCTGGTATTCACCGCACCCCATTCGGGTTACGTTACATTTCTTAAGGATATCTCTTCTGCAAACGGAGATCATGACTCCGCAAATGCGGTGAGCCCCAACGAGAACATCGCGGTGATCTCCGATTATGATGACCTTTATATCGAGACCCCGGAGAAGAGGCTGGATGAATATAAATATGGGAATTATGATGAGAAGTACATCCTTATGAACGGAACCAAGTATAAAGTGACTGAAGAGGAGTACACGGCGGCAGAACGAAGCTTTGCATCCATGCAGAAGAATTATCCCTTCCAGCGTTTCCGCGCGGAGGGCGTCCGCCTGGAGCTTGGGACAACGCTGCTGATCTACTTCTCGGAGAGAAGCTGCACGGATGTCCTGGCCATCGGAAATGATTCCGTTTACCGGGAGGGAGATATCTCCTACTGCTATGTGCGGAAAGGTGCAGGGGACCGGGAACGCCGGGAGATCACCACAGGAGAGCGTGACTCATTCTATACGGAGATCCTGTCCGGCCTGAAGGAAGGAGAAGAAGTCTACTACGAGAACAAGTCGGTGCTGCCGGTGAAATATGAGACCCATGTGGTGGAGACAAAGGATTACGTGGAGGAAAACCAGACAGGACTGGTCTCCAGATATCTGACCGAGCATGAGGTTTACAGCGCAAAGCAAAACGGTACCCTTCAAAACAACATCACCTCCGGCATGGAGGTGAAGAAGGGGGATGATCTCGCGGTCATGTCCGTACATGTATCCAAGGCCGACCTGGCGGAGACAAAGAACCGGATCTCATCCATGGAAACTGCGCATACGGCGGCGCTGAATGAACTGGCGACCCGTGAGAAGGAGGCAAAGGAAGCCATCGCAAATGCGCCGGAGGTGAAGCCGTATCCGGAGAAAACTGACGAGAAGAAGGGCGAGAAGAAGGAAGAGAAGACCGGGGAGAACACGGAAGAGGATACGGAAGAGGCGAGCGAAGCGAAGACCGAAGAAAAAGACGAGGAAGAATCGGAAGAGGAGCAGAAGGAAAAGCGCGACGCTTACCGTGACAGCCTCTATGTGAAGGAGATCAATCAGGCGGAGCTGGATATCATTGCCCAGGAACGCGTGATGGAGAATACAGAGTACAACCATGATATCGCCGAGGCTCGGGCAGATCTGCAGGAGCTTTCCCGGGGATCGGGGAACGGAGAGATCGTGGTTCAGGCAGAGCAGGACGGCTATGTGGGCGTGTCCTATATGGAAGCCGGCAGAGCGGTCCATTCCGGAGACTATCTTTGCACATTGAACTGGGCAGGAAAGAAGCTGCTCCGGATCTCCATGTCAAAGACCAGGGGAAAGGAGCCCTCAGCTCCTGCCACAGCCGGACAGGAGATCGAGTTTAAGACAGAAGACGGAAAGATCATAAAGGGAACCTGCGTTGCAGTGAACGGAGGAGAAAAGAATTATCTGTTCACCCGGAATGACAAGCAGTATATCACCTATTCCTCCATGTATGCGGACGGGATCGCCGAGCAGTTCTTTGCTGTTTTTGAGGATGATTCGATCTTTGATGAAGAAAAGACCGGAACGGTTACATTTAAGGGCGTTTCGATCCCCGGAGGGATCGTGGTGCCGGCAAAGGCTGTATATACAGAGGTGGACAAGGTGACACAGGAAAGCGTTACATTTGTCTGGAAGGTGGAAGAGAACGGGCTGGTGAAGCAGCCGGTCACCGCCTATGAAGGAGAGCTGATAAGTGAGAAGCTGATCCTGTCGGGAATCCAGGCAGGAGATAAGATCGCCATCGAGTGATCCTTTCGGAGAGGAGAAAGTAGACGTGCTGCGTTTTATATTTACAAAGATCAAAAATAAATATAAGCTCTACATCGCTCTCCTGGTAGGCGTGATCGTAATGATCGCCGTGTTCGGCGTGGTCATGCTGCTGAGGAAGGGATCGCTGGACCGGCTGATCCAGAGCGAATTTGTGGAGAGCTATAAGGATACGGGACATTTTCCTGCGGTGATCTCCAGAACGGGAGAGGTCACCTGGGATAAAAAGACACAGGCGGCAGATGCCATCCGATCGGACTGTGAGAACTATGAGGCTACCTGGGACCGGTATATAAATGTGCCGGTGCTCAGCCGGGAACGGATCGCGTGGATGAAGGGAAGGATCAGTGAATTCTCCTACCGCGGAGACGGAGGGTCCCTGGATATCGGTTTTATCGATGAAGATTATCTGGGCGCGCATTTCCGCATGGCGGACGGCGACGGCATGAAGGGTGTGGGACAGCTGCCGGAGAATCATTATCCCTGTCTGATCAGCGCCCATACGGCAGATGTCTATCATCTCGTGGTAGGCGAGACCCTGACCATGAAGGGGCTGGGCGGCGAAGATAAGCCGGATATCTGTCTGGAGATCGTCGGCATCGCAGAGGAGTCCGGACTGGATGATTACTACTGGCAGAAGGGCCTGAACGAGGCGGGTATGATGGCTTTCCTTCGGAAGGAGGATTTCCATACCATCGCTGAAAAGCATGGGGTAAAGGATTTTTATTATGAGATCTTTACCGTTTATGACTATCGTTATTTCACCATCGAAAATGCGGATCAGACCGAGAACTATCTAAGGCAGTTCCGGGAGAAGGATGCAGATCTCACTGAGAACCTGTCCACTGCCTTTATCTCGGCAAGACAGAAGCGTTCCTCCGTAAATGCGGTGCTGTATGCCATCACGGTGCCCCTGATCCTGCTGGTGGTTATCTTTATCAGTATGATCTCGGTGCGGATCATCAACTCCGAACAGAGGGAGATCGCCATGCTGCACAGCCGCGGTATGCGCCGGCTCCGCATCATTCTGATCTATCTCGTCCAGTCACTGATCATCGCGGTCCTCGCACTGGGCCCCGGGATCCTGCTGGGTTATTTCGTGGGACGCTGGACCGCATCGGTCACCGGGTTCTTGAACTTTTCACCGGAATTCGTCAGTGGCTACGGTATGTATCCGGGCATGGCTCTGGTTTCCGGGCTGGCGGCACTCCTTTCCGTTCTGATCATGGTGATCCCCGTGATCCGGAGATCGGCGGGGACGGTGGTGGAGACCCGCCGGGCCAAGCACGACAGCGGCACACCCCTTTGGGAGAAGTTCTTCCTGGATGTGGTACTGCTGGGTGTGTCGGTTTATTTCCTGTATGACTTTACGCGTCAGTCGGAGCAGCTGAAGCTGTCGGTGCTTTCCGGAGAGGGGATCGATCCAATGATCTTCCTGGACGCTACATTTTTCCTGATCTCCTGCGGACTTCTGATCCTCAGGCTGATCTCGTATCTGGTACGACTGATCTTTCGCATCGGAAAGAATCGGTTCCGGCCTGCGGGCTACGCTTCCTTTCTGCAGATCATCCGGACCCGCAAGGGCGCAGGCGTGATCTCGGTTTTCCTGGTGCTGACCGTTGCCCTCAGTATCTTTAACGCAAATATGGCGCGGACCATCAACGCAAACCAGGAGGCCCGGATCCGGTACAATGTGGGAACGGATCTGGTGGTTTCCGAGGAATGGCAGCTGCGTGTCATTTCCAGTCAGAAGCCGCAGAAGTGGAAGTATTCCGAACCGGACTTCGGTATCTACCGTCAGCTGGTGGATCAGGGTCTTGCGGACTCGGTAACACAGGTGATCCGGGATGATCACATCAAGGTGAAGCTGGGCTCCAAGGGAGAGGAATACGGAACCCTTATGGGTATCAATACAAAGGAATTCGGTGAGACGGCGGAGCTGCAGGACGGCCTGGGCGAAAAGCACTGGTATCATTATCTGAACGAGCTGTCCCAGTCCACCAACGGCGTTCTGATCTCCAGGAATCTGGCGGAGAAGTATCAACTGTCCGTGGGAGATGCGCTGACCTATTCCAAGTTCTCGCCCCTGGATCCGGAGAATACCTATGCAACTCTGGTGGGAAATGTAGTGGATATCGTGGATGCCTTTCCGGGATATGAGACCACCCGCTACAGCTATAATGAGGAAGGCGAGCTGGTGGAGCAGGAGAATTATCTGCTGGTAGGAAATTCCTCCAACCTCGTGGCCGGTTTCGAGCGGGTCCCCTATGATGTATGGATCCGCACCGGACATACCACGGAAGAGGTGACAAATGCGCTGAAGACATCCATGGAGCCTGCGGGCAGAAGCATAAAGACCATGGTGAGCCTGTCAGATGAGATCCATGAAATGCAGGAATCCTCCATGATCAAGATCACCAACGGACTATTCACATTGGATGTGCTGGTAGCCATCCTGCTCTGTGTCATCGGCTATCTGATCCACTGGATCACGGCCATCCGCGACCGGTCACTCCTGTTCGGTATTTACCGCGCCATGGGTATCTCCATGCAGGAGGTGAGCCGCATGCTTACCATGGAACAGTTGTTCCTGTCCCTGGGGCCGGTGCTTGCGGGGATCGGGGCAGGGTCCGTAGCCACCCTGCTGTTTGCAAAGCTGTTTTCGGTGGTTTATCTGCCGGAGAAGCATGCAGTCACTTTATCAACCTACGTATCCGGAATGGATTTCCTGCGGCTGGCTGTGATCATCGGATCCGCCATGATCCTCTGCTTCGTTATCATTCGAAGGATGATCCGCCGGATGAAGATCACGGATGCTCTGAAGCTTGGGGAGGATTAAGGTATGATACTTACAACCGAAGGAATAAAAAGATCCTTCCCGGTGGGCGGAGGCGAGCTGCAGGTGCTGCACGGCATCGACGTCAGCCTCCCCCAGGGCAGGCTGATCATTATCAAAGGACGTTCCGGTTCCGGAAAGACCACGCTGCTGAACATCATCAGTGCGCTGGACCGGCCCACGGAGGGAGAGGTATACTTTCATCCCCGTCCGCGGGAGAATGACGGATTGAAGGGGCTGGCAGAGGATGGAATGATCCGGTATTCCCAGCTGAAGGATGCGGATCGGGACCGGCTTCGCCGGTATCATATGGGATTTGTGTTCCAGTCGGTGGCGCTGATCCCCATTATGACGGCTTACGAAAATGTAGACTTTGGCCTTCGCACTGCCGGCTATACGGGAAACCGGGATGAGCGGATCCGGGAATCCCTGGCCTCTGTGGGACTGGCAGAACGTATGGGACATTTGCCGAATCAGCTGTCCGGCGGGGAGCAGCAGAGAGTTGCCATTGCAAGAGCCATGGCGCACCGCCCGGAGATCATCTTCGCGGATGAGCCCACCGGCGCGCTGGATACCGCAGCCGGACTCACGGTAACACAGATCTTCAAGGACCTGGCGGAAAGGGAAGGGATCACCATCGTGATGACAACCCACGATCCCGGTCTGATGGAGCTGGGCGATGTGGTTTACGAGATCGAAGACGGCATGATACAGGGATAGAAACAGGAGTAGAAACAGGAATAGAGAAGGAGACCAGCTGCTATGGCAGAACTCATGGATGAAAATACAATCGAACAGGAACCGGCATCCAATGTGCTGATCGACTGCGACGGCCTGGTGAAGATCTACAAAACAGAGGATCTGGAGGTTATGGCGCTGCAGGGACTGGATCTGACCATTGAGCGGGGGGAGCTGACTGCCATCATCGGTAAGTCCGGAAGCGGAAAGTCCACGCTGCTGAACATCATCGGCGGACTGGAGCGACCCAGTGCAGGCAGGATCACATTTGACGGAATCAGCCTGGCGGAGCTTACGGAGAAGCAGATGAACGAGTACCGTGAAAAGCGGGTGGGCTTTATCTGGCAGAAGAGTGCGGAGAATCTCCTTCCCTATCTGACGGCGGTTCAGAATGTGGAAATGCCCCTGATGTTCTCGAAGCTGTCCAGGAAGGAGAAGCGGGAGAAGGCTCTGGAGAAGCTGCGTCAGGTTGGAATGGAGCATCGGGCGGACAGCTATCCCCAGATGATGTCCGGCGGTGAGCAGCAGAGAGTTGCCATCGCGCTGGCGCTGATGAATGAGCCGGATCTTCTACTGGCGGATGAGCCCACCGGTGCGGTGGACACAAAGACCTCCGCCATGATCCAGGATCTGTTCCGGAAGTTGAACCGGGAAAAGGGCGTGACGGTCATCATTGTAACCCACGATCTGAAGCTGGCAGACAAGGTGGACCGTGTGGTCATGATCTCCGACGGAAAGATCAGCAGCGAGCGTGTCATTAAGGATGCCATCAAGAAGAAGATCGATGAGCTTGCCAGCCGCAGTGTGGATTCGCTGGCAGAAGGATCCCTCTTTGCAGCGGCAGGTGCCGCACCGGAAGCTACATCCGATGAGGAGGCTGCATCCCATGTGGATGAAACCCATGAGGAGTATGTGATCATGGACCGTGCCGGTCGTCTGCAGCTTTCGAAGGAGATTCGGGAAGAGGTAGGCATTGAAGGAAACCGTGTGAAGATCGAGGTGGTGGATGGAAAGATCGTGATCTCAAAGGACTGATCCCGTTCCGTTCCTTATCCTGTCCCATTCATGTCTTTGCACACATGCTTTCTTTCTCCTTCCTTTTGTGATAAAATATCTCCGTTGATCTTTGACGCTGAAAATGGGGGACGACAGTATGAAGGGGAGAAATCAAAAGCTGAAGATGCTTTATCTTGCGAAGATCATGCAGGAGCAGACAGATGAGAATCATCCGCTGACCATGCCGGAGATCATAACGAAACTGGAGTATTATGACATCGAGGCGACGCGGAAGACGATCTATGACGATTTTGAGCTGCTTTCTGATTATGGGATCGAGATCATCAAGGAACAAAAGGGAAGCAAAACCTATTACTTCTGCGGTTCCAGAGAGTTCGAGGCTGCGGAGGTCAAAATGATCGTTGATGCCATTGCATCCTCCAAATTCATCACCGCGAAAAAGTCGAAGGAACTGATCGGAAAGATGGAACATATGCTCAGCGACTATGATGCAAGGGTGCTGGACCGCACGGTATATGTGTCGGGTCGTGTAAAGAACATGAACACAAGTGCCTTTTACACGGTGGATGTCATACAGAGCGCCATCGCGAATGATCGCAGGATCACATTTCAGTACTTCAGCTGGAACGCAAAGGGCGAAAAGGAACTGAGGCATGGCGGGAAGATCTATGACATCAGTCCCTGGGCTCTTGTCTGGGATAATGAGAACTATTATCTGGTGGGCTATGACGCCGAAGTGAGTGATATCAAACACTTTCGCGTGGATAAAATGCTGAAGACGGTTGAAACGGACAGGCCGAGGGAAGGCCGCAAGAGGTTTCAGCAGGAGGATAAGGAATTCTATACAAGAAAGCACTTCCGTATGTTCCGTGGGAAGGAAGAACGGGTCACACTCCTCTGTAAAAATGAGATCGCAAATGTAGTCGTAGATCACTTCGGAACGGATATTTTACTGCAGAAGGTGGATGACGAACATTTCAGAACCAAAGTGACCGTGGTTATCAGTGACCAGTTCCTCGGCTGGGTTGTAGCTCTTGGCGGAGATGTGGTCATAGAGTCACCGGAATCGGCGAGGGATCGGATGCGCCTTCTTCTGGAGAAGAATGGTACGAATTACGAAAAAAACGAATAATACGAATAAAACGTATTATACGTAAAAATCATATAAACGATAAGAAGAACAAGTGACATGGCACGGGAAAAAAGAAGAAAAAAGATCTGGAAATGGATCCTTCTCGGGGTCCTCTTCCTGCTGCTCGCAGCAGTTGTGGGAGGAGGGCTTCTTGTTATGCGCTTTCAGGAGAATATACGGTCCGTTGTGACCGTTGAGGCCGGAGAAGCCATGCCCACCCGGGAGGACTTCATGGAGGATCCCTGGGACTCTGTTGTGATGGATACCGACATCGGAAAGCTGACCTCCGTGCAGCTTGGGGTTTATCCTGTGGAGTTTCACTGGGGCCCCATAACGAAGAGCGTGACACTGTTTATCCGTGATTCTGTCCCTCCCAAGGGAGAAGCAAGAGATGTGATCCGGAAGGTGGGAGAAGAAGTCACCGTGGATGATTTCGTTGTCTCCGCAGAGGATGTGACTCCGGTGAATAAGTATTTTTATTCCGATCCGGATATGACGGAGGAAGGAACCCGAACGGTGCGGGTGGTGCTGGAGGATGCCGGCGGAAATCAGACCATTCTGACGCCGAAGCTTTCGGTCTATGATCCGGAGAAAAAACCGGAGATCCGCGGCATGCTGGATCAGATGGTATATGTGGGAGAAACCATCTCCTACCGGAACGGAGTGACGGTGACTGCGGATCAGGACACGAATCCTCAGCTGGAGATCGACAGTGCATCGGTGGATCTGGATCATGCCGGAGTTTATCCTGTGACCTATACGGCTACGGACAAGTTCGGAAGAGTAAGCAGAGAGACGGTAAGGATCACAGTGGCAGACCTGCCGGACAATTACTACGATATGCTGGAGGCAGACCGTCTGGCAGATGAGACACTGGCGGCGCTTATCTCACCCACCATGGATGAGATCGATAAGGCCTTCGCCATTTTCCGGTGGGTACGAAAGAGTATCCCATGGAATAATACCAGGACCCCCAGAGATGAAGTGGAGGAGTCTCTGGCAGGACTCAGGGGAGAGTCGGGCGACTGCTTCACCCATGCGGTGACCTGCAAGCGGCTGCTGGAGCATGCAGGCTTTGAGGTTCTGTTTCTTCACAGAGATCCCGGACCGGGGCAGCATTACTGGCTGATGGTGAGGATCGGAAAGTCCTGGTATCATATGGATCCGTCTCCCGTTTATATGCATCAGCAGGTGAATTTCCTGGCGACGGATGAAGAGCTGGACTGGTTTTCCTATACGGTCCGTCCGAATTATTATATACATAATTATACCGACTATCCTGCCACCCCACTTGTCAGTCCGGCAAAGGTGGTGTATAAAAAAGGAGATTATTATATGACAAGGACTGAGCAGAATTGATCAATATGTAACAAGGAGGCAAAAACATGTTAAACATTATCATTGCAGGAGTGGGAGTAGTGTTCCTCATTGCTGCCATCGCTCTGGGTGTAAAGTCCACCCTCTCTTCTATGAACAAACAGAAGAAGGATGGAGATGAAACTGTGATCGAGGTTGGCGGAAAGAGCTACAAGGTACTGACCGCAGTCCTGGCATCCATCGGTGTCATCTGTGTGATCTTCTCCCTTTCCTTCACCATCATTCCCACCGGATATACCGGCGTGCGGGTGACCTTCGGACAGGTAGAGCAGAACACCCTGCCTCACGGCTTCAATTTCCATCTGCCGGTGATCCAGCAGATCGTCACCGTGAACAACAAGCAGCAGGATATCAAGTTCGAAAGCCCCATCACCTCAGAGACCAGCGAGCGTAACGAGGTAACATTCCAGGGGATCACCGTGACCTATCAGATCAATCCGGAGAAGTCCGCATGGATCTACGCAAATGTAACGAACTATGAACAGGGTCTGGTGAATGAGTCTCTGGTGGCATCTGCCATCAAGACCTCATCCAAGACACTTTCTCCCGTTGACTGTACAAACCGAAGCATCCTTGAGCCCATTGCCAAGGAGAATATCCAGAAGTCCCTGGATGAGAAGTATGGTCAGCAGGTGGTATATGTGAATAAGGTGGTCATTTCCGATGCAAAGTTTGATGAGGAATATGATCAGAAGATCGCCAAGAAGCAGCAGGCGCAGATCGATTACGAAACACAGCAGATCGAGAACAAGAAGAATATCGAGAAGGCCGAGGCTGACGCAACGGTTCGAAAGACACAGGCAGAAGCAGAAGGTAAGGCAAAGATCATCGCGGCAGAGGCTGAGGCCGAGGCAAACCGGAAGCTGTCACAGTCCATCGACAGCAACGTGCTTCGTCATAAGTACTATGAGACCTGGGACGGCAAGCTTCCCACAACCATTGTAGGAGATGATGCCGCACAGGTAATGCTGGAGGTGGGAACAACAGATTCCGGGTCCGGCAGCGAGGTAAAGAAGACCACGCCAACGACCACAGCGACAGAAACAAAGACCACGGAGGCACCGGCCGAGTCCACAGGTGAGTAGACAGGGTCACAGTACTTAGGGTTGACATGTCAATATCGGTCGCATATAATTCTTCACTGTAAATGTTGTTTCACAATATTTAAGTGGAGGTAAAGGATGATGAAGAAAGTAACAAAGAAACTTGTCGTTCTGCTCTGCATGATCATGCTGATGACAGCACTTGCAGCATGTGGAGACAAGAAGGACGGTGACAGCGCGAGCGACGGCGGCAGCGCCTCTACGGACGCAGTCACAGGTACCTGGAAGCAGACCGACGAGGTAAACGGTAACTGGACATGGACCTTCGATGGCGGCAAGGCTACCCTGGTCGGCGAGACCACAGGCTTCAAGGGTGAGGGAACCTACACTCTGGATGAGGCTAACAAGAAGCTGAAGGTAAAGATCGATGCATGGGACAACGAGAAGGAATATGACTATGTTCTGGACGGCAACAAGCTGTCACTGAAGGAGAAATACTCCAGCTATGAGCTTGTAAAGCAGTAAGACCCAAAGAGCGTGACAACGGGGACAGTCCCCTTTGTCACGCTCTTTTGGAAAAAAACAGGGAGAGGAAGAGTATGAGAGTATTTGAAAAGTCCTTAAAACTGAATAATGTTTGTTATGATATCCGCGGTCCGGTCATGGATGAGGCGAACCGCATGCAGGAGGCGGGGGAGAAGATCCTGAAGCTGAACATCGGCAACCCGGCTCCCTTTGGCTTCCGCGCTCCGGGATCACTGGTGGAGCATATGGCTGACATGCTCACGGAAACAGAAGGATATTCTGATTCCAAGGGTCTGCTCAGCGCCAGAGAGGCCATCGTAAAGTATGACGAGAAGAAGGGGATCCATGGTGTTTCCGTAAATGATGTTTATACCGGAAACGGCGTCAGCGAGCTGATCACCCTCTGTATGCAGGGACTCCTGGATTACGGCGATGAGGTTCTGGTGCCGGCACCGGATTATCCGCTGTGGACGGCATCTGTCACACTGGCGGGCGGAACTGCGGTACATTATATCTGTGATGAGCAGGCAGGCTGGTATCCGGATATTGAGGATATCCGGCGGAAGATCACGCCCAGAACAAAGGGTATTGTCATCATCAACCCCAACAACCCCACGGGTGCGCTGTATCCGGAGGCACTTCTTAAGGAGATCGTGAAGCTGGCGGAGATGCATGATCTTATCATTTTCGCAGATGAGATCTATGACCGCCTGGTTATGGATGGCAAGAAGCATACCAGTATTGCGAGCCTGGCTCCGGACTGCCTCTGCATCACATTTAACGGACTTTCCAAGTCCCATCTGATGGCAGGCTATCGTGTGGGCTGGATGTCCATTTCCGGAGATAAATCCAATGCAAAGGGCTATATCGAGGGACTCAACCTGCTGTCCTCCATGCGCCTTTGTTCAAATGTACCGGCGCAGTCACTGATCGCACCGGCCCTGGATCTTCTGGAGGAAACCGATACCATGCTGGTTCCCGGCGGAAGAGTGTATGAGCAGAGAGAGTATATCTATAATGCCATCAATGACATCCCGGGCATGAGTGCCGTGAAGCCGGAGGCTGCCTTCTACATCTTCCCGAAAATGGATGTGAAGAAGTTCAACATCAAGGATGATGAGCGTTTTGCCCTGGATCTTCTGAAGAAGAAGGGGATCCTGGTAACTCACGGCGGCGGCTTCCACTGGGAGACACCGGATCATTTCCGGATCGTATATCTTCCGGCACTGGATACCCTGAAGACTGCCATGGAGGAGATGAAGGACTTCTTCCGGGATTATCAGCAGATCTGCTGAGAGTGAGTAGAGCGAAATGAACAGAAAGAAGCTTCTGGTGCTGGATATTGACGGCACTTTGGTAAATAATGAAAAGAAGATCACTCCGAAGACCCGGGAGGCTCTGATCCGGGCAAATGAGGCAGGGCACTGTGTCATGCTGGCGTCCGGCCGTCCCACTCCGGGGGTGGAGAGGTTCGTAAAAGAGCTCCGCCTGGAGGAGCTTGGCGGCCTGACCATGACCTTTAACGGGGCCAGGGTGCAGGACTGCCGCACCGGAAAGGACCTGTATGAAAAGAAGCTTTCCCCGGAGATCCTTCCGGTGGTATATGACTTCGCCGAGAAGTACGATCTGGGTATCGTGACCTTCGAGCAGGATCTCACAAAGGAGCCGCAGTCTCTGTCGGGACGAAGGCTGGATGACTGGATCCGCTGGGAGGCAAGGATCAACGGACTGGTCACCGGATATGTGGAGAATTTCCTGGATTATGTAAACTTCGACATTTACAAGATACTGCTCAGCGCGGATCCGGAGAAGTCGGAGGGCTATATGAAGGAGCTTCAGGAGATCCTGGGAGACCGGGCAAATGTACTTCGTTCTGAGCCCTTCTTTGTGGAGGTCATGGCCTGCGGTATCGATAAGGCTGCGACGCTGGAAACCGTTCTGCCATCGCTTGGATTCAGGCGGGAAGACACCATCTGCTGCGGCGACGCATTTAACGACATATCCATGGTGCGGTTTGCCGGGATTGGCGTGGCCATGGGCAATGCGGTAGAGGAGGTTAAGCAGGCGGCGGACTATATCACCGCCAGCAACGAGGAGGACGGCATCGCCCAGGTTGTAGAGCGCTTTCTTGACGACAACTCAGAGAAATTGTAAAACCTTTTTTAGTTGCGATTCTTCCTAAAGCATATTATAATACAAATGTTGCGGTTTTATCGGCTGTCTGTGTAAATGCCGGGAAAGGCGGAGACATGAAAGAGAAGCGGGATGTGATGGAAACTCTGTTTCTGATCCTCCAGGTGGGGATCACAATGCTGGTGACCTTCGGTCTTTGCTTCGCTATTGGCTTTTTTCTGGATAAATATCTGGGAACAAAGCTGCTGTGGCTGTTCATCATTCTTGGTATCCTCAGTGGTTACAGGGCCGTATATCTTCTGATCCGCAGACACATCGGAGGGAAGGCTTATGAACGAAAAGAGCCGGAATGGGCAAAGAAGGCTTTTCATCCGGATGACGAGGATCCGCAGGGATCCGGCAGCGGGGAGGACCCTCGCTGAGCTGATCTTCGGGATCGCTTTGATCTCCGGCGTGATAGCACTGATCGGCACTCTGTTTCTGCCGGGAAGATGGTACTTCCTGGGAGGTGTCATAGCAGGGGCTGTGGCTGCGATCCTTCTGGTGATCAATATGTATGACTCCATCGATGCAGCGCTTTCCATGAATGAAAAGCGGGCGAAGAACTATGCATCACTGCATGCGGTGCTTCGGATCGCGATCACCGGAGTGCTTCTGGTCATCGCCTACTGGATCGATCTTTACTGCTTCATCGGCCTGGCCCTGGGAGTGGTAAGCCTGAAGCTTTCGGGACTTCTTCATCTTCCCATCGCGGCACTGTTCCGCAGGATGCTGGGGGAGCCGCCGGAACCACCTGTCTCCGAACAAAAGATAGAAAATAACGATAAATAATAACGACAGAAAGGAGGAAAACAGAAGTGATGGTACACATGCTGCAGTCGGGCATTCAGACGACGCATCTTAATGAAGCGGACTTCTATATCAAGGAGCTGTTTCCCATTAACTTTTTCGGGCAGACCGTACATATCACAACCACACATGTATGTACCGTGATCGTGATCCTGGCCATCATGATCCTTACGCTTTTCCTCCGACATGCATTTTTTAAAGCTGAACGGGAAGGACGCATGACCACAGCCTCCACCCTTGTGGAGATGGGCGTGGACGCGCTGTCTCGTTTCGTGGAGGATGCTCTTGGGAAGGATGGCGCGAAGAAGTACATCAACTACATCGGTGTGCTGTTCATGTATATCTTCTTCTGCAACACCTCGGGTATCTTCGGACTCCGGCCGCCCACAGCGGACTTCGGAACCACCCTTTGTCTGGCACTGATCACCTTCGTGATGATCGAGTATGCGGACATCCGGTACAATAAATGGAACATGGTCAAGGGACTTTTCGAACCCTTTCCCCTGTTCTTCCCAATGAACGTGATCAGTATCTTCTCGACACCGCTCTCCATGTCCCTCCGTCTCTTCGGAAACATTCTGGGTGGTACGGTACTGATGGCACTTTACTACGGCATGCTGCCCTGGTTTGCAAAGATTGGCGTTCCTTCGGCGCTGCATGCATACTTCGATGTCTTCTCCGGCGCGATACAGACCTATGTATTCTGTATGCTGACCGTTACATTTATCGGGGATAAACGGGGATCACTGACAGCTTAATTCGATATCAAATACTGATGATATATAAATAACATAGAAATCTATGGAGGAAAAAACTATGGGAAACGGTAACTTTGACGGAAATGATCTGGTTCACGCTTTTTCGGCACTGGGCGCAGGTATCGCTGTTTGCTCCGGTATCGGTACCGGAATCGGACAGGGAAATGCGGCAGGTCTTGGCGCACAGGCGGTAGGACGGAATCCGGGTGCCAGAGGAACCATCATGTCTACCATGCTTCTGGGTCAGGCAGTTGCAGAGACCACCGGTCTGTACGGTCTGGTCGTATCACTGCTGCTTATGTTTGTAAAGCCTTTTGACAAATAAGATAACGATAAAATCTATGGAAAGGTAACGGTGACGACATGGTCGCAAATGGTGCAGTACTTGCAACCGGCCGTATCTTCGGATTGGACAGTCAGCTGCTGTTCGACCTGCTGTTCCAGGGTATCGCAGTTTTTATCCTGTTTCTTTTTGTGGGCTATCTTCTCATCAATCCGGTGCGAAAGGCCCTGAAGACCCGTCAGGATAAGGTGCAGAAGGACCGGGAATCCGCAGAGCAGGATAAGGCAGCTGCGGCAGAGCTGAAATTACAGTATGATGCAAAGCTCGCAGGAGTTGAGCAGGAGAAGCTGGAGATCCTCAGCGAGGCCAGAAGAAAAGCGGTTAAGAATGAAAATGATATCATAGATGAGGCAAAGGCTGAAGCAGGCCGGATCCGCGCTTCTGCAGAGAGGGAGGCTTCTCTGGAGAAGGAGAAGGTGCGTGAAGAAGTCCGTATGGAGATCATCGGAGTGGCATCTGCCATGGCCGGTAAAATGGTCGAGGCCGAAATGGATCCCGCAAAGCAGGAAGCCCTTCTGCAGGAAACCTTGGATGAGATAGGGGATGAAACATGGCAAAGCAAGTAAGAACGGTATATGGGTCCGCTCTTTTTGATGCAGCCAGAGAGGTCGGACGTCTCACGGCAGTGAGAGAACAGGCCGAGGTCATCATCCGCGTGCTGGATGAGAATCCGGAATTCCTTCAGATCCTGAATCATCCGGAGATCTCCATGAAGGAGAAAACAGAGCTTGTGAATGCGGTATTCTCCGGAAGTGCAGACCCTCTGATCACGGGTACCATTGTCGTGCTGATCGAGAAGGAGCACGGACGGGAGATCGGATATGTTCTGGAGAGCTTTGTATCAGAGGCTCTGGAGGAAGAGAAGATCGGCGTGGCAGAGGTAACCAGTGCAGTGGAGCTGTCAGAGGATCAGAAGGAAAGGATCCGGAAGAAGCTTCTGGACACTACCTCATACGAAGCAATGCGTGTGCATTATAAGGTGGATCCGAAGCTCATCGGAGGACTGATCATCCGCCTGGGAGACCGGGTGGTGGACAGCAGTCTTTCTTCCAAGCTGGCACGGATGCAGAGAGACCTGGAGGCCGGAAGCCAGGAGGCAATCTAGAGAAAGGAACGAAAGTTCATGCAGTTAAAACCAGAAGAGCTTAGCTCGGTGATCAAAAAGCAGATAGAGAACTATAAGGTGAAGCTGGAAACCGCAGAGACCGGAACCGTGATCCAGGTGGCAGACGGTATCGCCCGTATCCATGGACTGGATAATGCCATGCAGGGTGAGCTGCTTCTCTTCCCCGGAGAGGTATACGGTATGGTCATGAACCTGGAGGAGGACAATGTAGGATGTGTTCTTCTGGGTGACAGCCGCTCCGTCAGTGAAGGAGACCTGGTTAAGACCACCGGCCGCGTCGTTGAGGTGCCGGTTGGTGATGCCATGCTGGGACGTGTTGTCAACGCGCTGGGCCAGCCCATCGATGACAAGGGACCCATCCAGACCACGAAGAGCCGTCAGATCGAGCGTGTGGCTCCGGGCGTTATCTCCCGTAAGTCCGTAGATACTCCCCTTCAGACCGGTATCAAGGCTATTGACGCCATGGTACCCATCGGAAGAGGACAGAGAGAGCTGATCATCGGTGACCGTCAGACAGGTAAGACGGCCATCGCTCTTGATACGATCATTAACCAGAAAGGCCTCGGCGTTTATTGTATCTACGTCGCCATCGGACAGAAGGCCTCTACGGTTGCAAATATCGTAAAGACTCTGACCGAGTACGAGGCCATGAGCTATACCACCATCGTTGCTTCTACAGCAAGTGAGATGGCACCGCTTCAGTACATCGCACCCTATGCGGGCTGCGCCATCGGTGAGGAATGGATGGAGGAAGGAAAGGACGTTCTCATCGTTTATGATGATCTGTCCAAGCATGCCCAGGCATACCGTACCCTGTCCCTTCTTCTGAGAAGACCCCCGGGACGTGAGGCATATCCCGGAGACGTATTCTACCTGCATTCCAGACTTCTGGAGCGTGCAGCGAAGCTGTCCGATGAGCTGGGCGGAGGTTCCCTTACGGCACTTCCCATCATTGAGACACAGGCAGGTGATGTATCTGCCTATATTCCCACAAATGTTATCTCCATCACAGATGGTCAGATCTATCTGGAGACGGAAATGTTCAATTCCGGCTTCCGCCCTGCGGTTAACCCGGGTCTTTCCGTATCCCGTGTCGGCGGTGCCGCACAGATCAAGGCCATGAAGAAGATCGCGTCTCCCATTCGTGTGGAGCTGGCTCAGTATCGCGAGCTGGCGGCCTTCTCTCAGTTCGGTTCCGAGCTGGATGACGACACGAAGGAGAAGCTGGCACAGGGCGAGAGGATCCGTCAGATCCTGGTTCAGCCCCAGTATAAGCCGCTTCCCGTTGAGAAGCAGACCGTGATCATTTATGCAGCGGTGAAGCATTATCTGCTGGACATCCCGGTAGAAGACATCGCTTCCTTTGAGGCAGAGCTGTTTGAGTACATTTCCACAAATGAGCCTGAGATCTTTACACGCATCCGTGAGGAGAAGGTGATCGCAGATGATGTGGAGCAGCTGCTGATCAAGGCCATTGAGGAAACGAAGAAGAAGTCAGAAAAGTAAGAAGAAATTGAAGGTTAAGCACCGGAGGATATAGATCATGCCTTCCATGCGAAGTATCAAAAGAAGAAAAGAGAGCGTGCAGTCCACCCAGCAGATCACGAAAGCCATGAAGCTGGTGGCGACTGTAAAGCTGCAGAAAGCAAGGGCCGGCGTTGAAGCCAATGCCCCTTATTTTGAGGCGCTTTACAAGACCATGTGCTCCATACTCTCAAAAACCTGGGATCAGGACAACCGGTTTTTAAAGGAGGATGCCATAGGCAGGAAGGCCATTCTGGTCATGTCCTCCAACCGTGGTCTTGCCGGGGGATACAATTCGAATATCGTGAAGCTGATCGATTCCTACGGCTTTGACAAGGACAAGGTTCTGATCTACGGACTTGGCCGGAAGGGAATCGAAGGCCTGAAGCGTAAGGGCTATCATGTGGAGTGGGACGAGTCGGATATCATCAACGCCCCGCTGTACAATGACTGTATCGCCATCACGAAGAATTTGATGGAACGTTTTGAGGCAGGAGAGATCGATGAGATCTATGTGGCCTTTACGGACTTCAAGAATACGGTGACCCATGTTCCCACCCTCAGAAAGATCATTCCTCTTTCCAAGGAGGATTTCAATGCGGATATGCTGGATGAGTCGGAAGCAGATAAGAATCTGGCTATGAATTACGGTATGTCCAACAGCGGGATCGAACGTGATATGGTATTCTTCGGAGCGGTCATGGATCATTACCATCCGGAGGAGAGGATCTTAAAAGAGATCATCCCGAAGTACATCACGAATATCATTTACGGCGCATTTCTGGAGGCCATTGCCAGCGAAAATGCGGCGCGTATGCAGGCCATGGATTCTGCAACGGAGAACGCACAGGATATGATCAGCTCCCTGGAGCTGCAGTATAACCGTGCACGTCAGGGCTCCATCACACAGGAGCTGACGGAGATCGTCGCCGGAGCAGAGGCACTGAATTAGAGCAAAGGAGAACAATCGTGGCAGAAACAGTGAAAGGTAAGATCACCGAAATCATAGGTGCAGTCCTGGATATCCGGTTCCCGGAGGGACAGCTGCCGGACATAAATGACGCGATCCGGATCAAGCGGAAGGAGGAAGGAACTCTGACCGTTGAGGTTGCCCAGCATCTGGGAGATGATACGGTACGCTGTATCGCTCTTGGTCCTACGGACGGACTGGTTCGAGGCATGGAGGCGGAAGCCACCGGAGGCCCCATTCAGGTTCCTGTGGGAGAAGAGACACTGGGACGTATCTTTAATGTGCTTGGAGATCCCATCGATAACAAGCCTGCACCGGAGACGAAGTTAAAGCACCCGATCCACAGAAAGGCACCGGCCTTCTCGGAGCAGTCTACAGATACGGAAATCCTGGAAACCGGTATCAAGGTCGTGGATCTTCTGTGCCCCTATCAGAAGGGTGGTAAGGTCGGACTGTTTGGTGGTGCCGGCGTAGGTAAGACCGTCCTGATCCAGGAGCTGATCCGTAATATCGCCACCGAGCACGGCGGATATTCCGTATTCACCGGCGTTGGCGAGCGTACCCGTGAAGGAAACGATCTTTATCACGAGATGAGCGACTCCGGCGTTATCAATAAGACCACCATGGTCTTCGGCCAGATGAATGAGCCCCCCGGAGCAAGAATGCGTGTGGGTCTGACCGGACTTACCATGGCAGAGTATTTCCGTGATGTATCCCATAAGGATGTACTTCTTTTCATTGACAACATTTTCCGCTTCACCCAGGCAGGTTCCGAGGTTTCGGCGCTGCTGGGACGTGTGCCCTCCGCGGTTGGTTATCAGCCGACCCTTCAGACGGAGATGGGTGCACTGCAGGAGCGTATCACATCAACCAAGAACGGTTCCATCACATCCGTACAGGCGGTTTATGTACCTGCGGACGACCTGACGGACCCGGCACCGGCGACTACATTTGCCCATCTGGATGCAAAGACCGTGCTTTCCCGTGCGATTGTTGAGCTGGGTATCTATCCGGCGGTGGATCCGCTGGAGTCCACATCCCGGATCCTGGATCCGCGGATCGTGGGAGAGGAACACTACAAGGTTGCACGTGGTGTTCAGGAGACACTTCAGAAGTATAAGGAACTGCAGGATATCATCGTTATCCTCGGTATGGATGAGCTGTCTGAGGCAGATAAACTGACGGTATCCCGGGCAAGAAAGATCCAGAGATTCCTGTCACAGCCCTTCTTCGTGGCACAGCAGTTTACGGGAACCGATGGTAAGTACGTACCGGTTGAGGAGACGATCCAGGGCTTCCGTGAGATCCTGGAGGGTCAGCATGATGAGATCCCGGAGAGCTTCTTCCTGAATGCAGGCCCCATCAGTGAGGTTGTGGCCCGTTATAAGGAGAGCAAAAGTAAAAAATAGCTGAGAGAATTCAGAAAGGACATTTCATGGCAGATACGTTACAATTAGTGATCATCACACCGGAACGGGAATTCTTCCGTGGAGAGTCCACCTTTGTGGAGTTTACGACAACGGACGGCGACGTGGGTATCTATCCGAAGCACATCCCGACCACGGTGGTTCTGGACCCGGGGATCCTCCGGATCCATAACGGAAAAGAGGTTCGGGAGGCTGCGCTGCATTCCGGCTTTGCCGAGATCCTGGGAGACCGGATCACCATTCTGGCAGAGGCGGTGGAATGGCCGGAGGAGATCGATAAGAATCGAGCGGAAGAGGCCCGGATCCGTGCCGAGCGTAAGCTGGAGGACAATGCGGAGGGCGGCAAGGCAGAGCTTGCGCTGAAGCGCTCTGTGCTCCGGATCCGTATGGCAGAGAAAGAAGGAAGATAGAACGAGAGGGGATCGGCTGAAGCTGTATCCCCTGTTGCCATTTCATGGGATGAGACACATTTACACCGGAAAGGATAGAGTTGACATGATAAAGTGTTTCAGAAAGAAAGGAAAGAGGATCGCGGTTTTCCTCAGTCTCGCCTTTGTGCTTTCAATGGGAGGCTGCGGAAAGAGTGCGGAAAACGACCAGAGACCCAGGATCGAGAGTGTCTTCGATCTCTTTAATGATGTGGTCGAGCCGGATACTTCTGTCACTGCAAACACCGAACAGAGTACAGGCGGCGGAGATGAGATCGTGGATCCGCCGGCCATTGATACAAATAAATATGCATCTACGGAGAGCGAGGAGTTTAACAAGCTCTGTGATGATTACTTCAAGGAGGCGGTAACCTCAAACTCCTCTTCTTATCGTGATTATATCTATGACCCGAAAAACTTCCCGGGGGTCGAAGCTCCGAAGGAAGTCACCATGGGAGACCACTCCACCACAGCGGCAACGCTGGAGGAGGACAAGAAGGATCTGGAGAAATGGATCACCCGTCTGGAAGCCATCGATGTAAATACGCTGACGGAGCAGCAGCGGTTTGATTATGATTATATGATGGACGGTCTGGTGTCTTCACGGGTTGCCTGTGAAAATATCAATATCGGATCTCCCTTCTCACCCATGCGGGGGCTGCAAGCCAACATTCCGCCCATGTTTACGGATTATATCTTCCGTTCCAAGGAGGATGTACAGCTGTATCTGGACCTGATGGCGCTGATCCCGGACTATGTAGAGGGAGAACTGAAGGCGCAGGAGGAGTATAACGAAAACGGTTATGCCGTGGAGGACTGCATACTGGAAAAGATGATCCAGCAGTGCGATGATTTCCTGAATGTCACCGGAGAACATTTTATGATCACGGACTTTAATGAACGGATTCAGGGATTAAATGAGCTGACCGATGCAGAGCGGGAGGAGTTCAAGAAGAAAAATAAAGAGCTTGTAGAGGGCGCGCTTATCCCGACGTACGAGAACATGAAGAAGCGGTTTACCAGCTGGAAGGGTAAGAATAAGGTCAAGGGCGGTCTTTGCAACTATGAGGACCACGGAAAAGAGATCTACGCCTATGTGGTACGGGAATATACCGGAAGCTCGAAGACTCCTTCGGAGTTGATCACCTATCTGGAAACAAAGCTTGCAGAGTGTAAGTCGGAGGTTCAGACCATCTATCTCTCGAACCCTTCTGCATATAAGGAATACGAGAGCAAAAAGGATACGCTCTTTGACTATCTTTCCATGGATGCGGGGGAACTGGAGAGCTACCTGATCAAGAATGTCATGAGTGATTATCCGGATATCGGAAACCTGCAGTTCCGGGCGCTTTATTTCAGCAAGTCCATGGAGACCATCCGGGAAAATTCGCTGGCATACTATATGATCCCGGCTATTGATGACAAGGATGACAATCTGATCCGTGTGAACGGAAAGAATAAGTCGGATATGTGGGTCATCCTTGCTCATGAGGGCTGTCCGGGACATATGTATCAGACGAACTATTATCGGAAAACCAATCCGAGAAACTTCCGCCTGCTCGGCCTTGAGCTGGGTTATGTGGAAGGCTGGGCAGTATATGCCAGCTATGATTCTCTGAAGTACTGCGACTTTAACGGATCCAGCTTTGCAAGGGAGCTGGCAACGCTGGTGGCAGCGGAAGAGAAGATGGGCTACACCTATTACGGACTGGTTGACCTGGGCGTAAATTATCAGGGCTGGACGGTGGAGGATGTCGGTACATTTCTCACTACGATGGGACTGAATGCGAGTGCGGCACAGGAGATGTATACGATTGTAGTGGGAGATCCCGGCTTATACCTCAGTTATTCGGTTGGATACTATGAGATGGCAGATATGAGAGCCTATGCAGAGCAGGAGCTGGGAGATAAGTTCAGCGCGGTTGAATATCATAAGGCAGTCCTGGATGCAGGGCCCTGTAAATATGACCAGCTGAAGAAGAAGGTTGACAAGTATATTCTGGAGCACAAGTGATCCATGGGGCCACGGGTTTCCGTGGCCCTATTTCTGCGACAGGCGGTATGGACAGTACAGATGATACAGGCGGAACAGGAACCGGACAGGACGTTAGCCTTGCTGCCGACAGACGAAGGAGGAACCATATGACAAACCACCGGGATCCGGAAGAAATGAAGGATGAAGGAACAAGGAACGGAATAGAGAAAAACGACAGGAATGGCAGAAATGACAAGAGGGAAACCAGGGAGAGGGCAGTCCTTGCTGCGGTTCAGCTGCCCAATCGTCCGGAGGCGGAGACACTTCTCCGGGAGCTGGGAGAGCTGGCAGAAACCGCCGGTGCCGAGGTGGTGGGAACACTGATCCAGCCAAAGGACCGGATCGATCCCGGCACCTATCTGGGAAGCGGAAAGATCGAGGAACTCCGGGATCTGGTCTTAGAGACCCGGGCGGACTGTGTCATTACGGATGATGAGCTGTCCCCGGCCCAGCAGAAGAATCTGGAGCGGGCGCTGGACGTGAAGGTGCTGGACCGCACCGGCGTGATCCTGGATATCTTTGCGGATCATGCAAGAACCAGCGAGGGTAAGCTGCAGGTGGAGCTGGCACAGCTCCGGTACAATCTGTCCCGTCTCTCCGGTCAGGGAACGGCACTGTCCCGTCTGGGAGGCGGTATCGGAACCAGAGGCCCCGGTGAGAAGAAGCTGGAGCAGGACCGCCGGGCGGTACGGACCAGGATCGGTCAGCTGAAGCGGGAACTGGAGGATGTGGTCATCCACCGGGAACTGAACCGGAAGGAACGGATGAAGAAGGGGGTCCCTGTGGCCGCCATCGTAGGATATACTAATGCAGGAAAATCCACCCTGCTGAATCGGCTGACGGATGCGGGGATCCTGGCAGAGGACAAGCTGTTCGCTACCCTGGATACCACCACCCGGGCACTGGAGCTTCCGGGAAAACAGCAGCTCCTTCTTACGGATACCGTAGGTTTTATCCGAAAGCTGCCCACGGAGCTGATCAAGGCCTTCCGCAGTACTCTGGAGGAGGCAGCCTATGCGGACTTTCTGATCCATGTAGTGGATGCGTCGGATCCGGAATGGGAAACCTATCGGAAAACGGTATATGAAACCCTGGATCTTCTGGAGATCCGGGAGAAAACGGTACTCACCGTATTTAACAAAATGGATCTGGTAACGGGAGAGACACATTTTCTGGACGACCGGGCGCAGCAGACGGTGCAGATCTCGGCCGAGACGGGAGAGGGACTGGACCGCCTTCAGGAGGCGCTGTCGGACATCCTGCGGAGCGGAAAGAAGCATCTGAAACGGATCCTTCCCTTTGATCAGATGTCCTGGATCGCGGAAATTCGGAAGAAGGGTGAGCTTCTTACAGAGGATTATCAGGCGGAGGGCGTCTATGTGGAGGCCTTCGTTCCGGCAGAGCTGTTCTACCGGATGGAGAAGGCGCTGGGAACGGAGTGATAGTTGTGTGACGGCACTGTGACGGCACTGTGACGGTAGAATCTCATCTTTTTGTACAGAGAAACGGCAAAAATTGTACGAAATTCCGTGAATTTCAGTCTGTGAAAAAGAAAAAAGATGTGATACAATATGTAGTCGCCCGGGTTCTGTCCGGGTATTGGAACAGAGAGGAGTAAGAGAATGAAGCCTTACATCGAAATGTCAAAAGAGGAAATGCAGAGTGAGCTGGCTGAACTGAAGGGAGAGTACCGCAGGTATCAGGGAATGGATCTTTCCCTGGATATGAGCCGCGGTAAGCCCTGCCGTGAGCAGCTGGATATCTCCATGGGCATGATGGATGCTCTGAACTCAGGTGTGGATCTTACCTGCGAAGACGGAACCGACTGCCGGAACTACGGTGTTCTGACCGGTATCCATGAGGCAAAGGTCCTGATCGGAGACATGATGGAGAACAATCCGGACAACATCATCATTTACGGAAATTCTTCCCTGAATGTGATGTACGACACGGTTTCCAGAGCCATGACACACGGTATCCTGGGCAACACGCCCTGGTGCAAGCTGGACAAGGTAAAATTCCTGTGCCCGGTTCCCGGTTATGACAGACATTTCGCGATCACAGAATATTTCGGCATCGAGATGATCCCGGTGCCCATGTCGCCCTCAGGTCCGGATATGGATATGGTGGAGCGGCTGGTGTCCGAGGATGAGACCATCAAGGGTATCTGGTGTACACCGAAGTATTCCAACCCGCAGGGGTATTCCTATTCCGATGAGACGGTACGCCGCCTGGCCCGCATGAAGCCGGCAGCAAGAGATTTCCGTATCTTCTGGGATAATGCGTATGGCATTCATCATTTATATGACGATGATCAGGATTACCTGATCGAGATCCTGGCAGAGTGCAAGCGTGCGGGCAATCCGGACCTTGTTTATAAGTTCGCTTCCACCTCGAAGATCACCTTCCCGGGCAGCGGTATCGCAGCCCTGGCTACATCCCCCAACAACCTGGAGGATATCATGAAGCAGATGAAGAATCAGACCATTGGTCATGATAAGGTAAATCAGCTGCGCCATGTACGGTTCTTCGGAGATATTCATGGTATGACCGAGCATATGAAGAAGCATGCAGAGATCATCCGCCCCAAGTTTGAGATGGTACTCGATACATTTGAGCGTGAGCTGGGAGGCCTTGGGATCGGCGAGTGGACGAAGCCGAAGGGAGGCTACTTCATCAGCTTTGATTCCCTTCCGGGATGTGCAAAGGCCATCGTATCCAGGGCAAAGAAGGCCGGCGTGACCATGACAGGCGCAGGTGCAACCTGGCCCTATGGCAGGGATCCCCGGGATTCCAACATCCGTGTGGCACCGACCTACCCGTCTCTGGAGGATCTGAAGGTTGCAGCAGAGCTCTTTACGCTCTGTGTAAAGATCGTCAGTCTGGAGAAGCTTCTGGAAGACTGAGAAGGAGAGAGGGATGAAGCTCGATATCGTATATGAAGATGAATATATGATCGCAGTGGTCAAGCCCTACGGGGTTCCATCCCAGGCAGATCATTCCAACCGGGAGGATATGGTAAGCATCGTTAAGAACTATCTGTTTGACCGGGGAGATACGGATGAGGAGCCTTATGTGGCAGTCATCAACCGCCTGGACCGGCCGGTGGCAGGGATCCTGCTTCTGGCAAAGACCGAGGAGGCTGCAGCAAAGCTGACGGACCTTTTCCGGGACCGGGAGATCGAGAAGTGCTATCAGGCGGTGGTCCGGGGCGAGATCCCGGAGGACAGCGGTCGCTATGTAGACTGGCTGGTGGCAGATAAAAAGACAAATGTATCGCGGATCGTCCCCGAAGGAACGCCCGGAGCTAAGAAGGCGGCGCTTTCCTTTGAGGTTCTGGATGTGATCGAAACCGACGAGGGTCTGTTCACCTATCTGCTGGTGCAGCTGGAAACCGGACGACATCATCAGATCCGCTGTCAGCTGGCCCATCACGGCTATCCCATTTACGGAGACCGGAAGTACGGAACTCCCGCGGGGAAAGATGGGAAGAAGGGGAAAAAGACACAGAGTCCGGAAATCGGTCTGTACAGCACAAGGATGTCATTTCAGCATCCCTATACCGGGGAAGAGGTGTTCCTGCACCGTGAACCGGAGGGCGCCGCATTTGACCTGATGGACGCGGAAGATCCGGATTGGTAAAAAGAGATAAATAAAGATAAAGAGGATAGAGCAATGGCAAACGACAAGAAGAAAGTGGAAGCGATCACCTCCATGGATGAGGATTTCGCACAGTGGTATACCGATGTGGTTCTGAAATCAGACCTGACAGGCTATACCAGCGTTAAGGGATTTATGGTACTGAAGCCCACAGGCTATGCGATCTGGGAGCTGATCCAGAGACAGCTGGATGAGCGCTTCAAGGCAACAGGCGTGGAAAATGTATATCTTCCCCTTCTGATCCCGGAGAGTCTTCTGGAGAAGGAGAAGGATCATGTAGAGGGCTTTGCTCCCGAGGTTGCATGGGTGACTCATGGCGGAAGCAGCAAGCTGCAGGAGCGTATGTGCGTACGCCCCACCTCTGAGACCCTGTTCTGTGATTTCTATCAGAAGGATATCACCTCTTACCGTGATCTTCCGAAGGTATATAACCAGTGGTGCTCTGTTGTGCGCTGGGAGAAGGAGACACGTCCCTTCCTCCGTTCCAGAGAGTTCCTGTGGCAGGAGGGACATACCGCTCATGCGACGGCAGAGGAGGCTGAGGCCAGGACCGAGCAGATGCTGAATGTGTATGCGGACTTCTGCGAGGATGTTCTTGCGATCCCTGTGGTACGTGGTCAGAAGACCGAGAAGGAGAAGTTCGCAGGTGCGGTGGCAACCTATACCATCGAAGCACTGATGCATGACGGCAAGGCACTGCAGTCCGGTACCAGCCATAACTTCGGTGACGGTTTTGCCAAGGCTTACGGCGTACAGTTTACAGATAAGGATAATACATTAAAGTATGTTCATCAGACCAGCTGGGGCGTTACCACACGTCTCATCGGTGCGGTGATCATGGTACACGGTGACAACGATGGTCTGGTGCTTCCTCCGAAGGTAGCACCGACACAGGTAATGATCATCCCCATCCAGCAGAAGAAGGAGGGTGTCCTGGAGGCAGCAGATGCACTGCAGGAGAAGCTGTCCCGGGTTGCACGTGTTAAGACGGATAAGACGGATAAGTCTCCCGGCTTCAAGTTCGCCGAGCAGGAAATGCGCGGTATCCCCCTTCGGATCGAGGTGGGTCCGAGAGATCTGGAAAACAACGAAGCCGTTGTGGTTCGTCGTGATACCGGCGAAAAGCAGACTGTTTCTCTGGATGAGCTGGAGACAGTGATCCCCGCACTTCTGGATACCATTCAGAAGGAAATGCTGGAGCGTGCCCGTGCACATCGTGACGAGCATACCTATACGGCAACGGATTACGAGACATTTAAGGATACCATCGAGAATCGCCCCGGCTTTATCAAGGCCATGTGGTGCGGTGACCGTGCGTGTGAGGATGCCATCAAGGAGGAGACCGGTGCAACAGCCCGCTGCATGCCCTTTGCGCAGGAACATCTGGCTGACACCTGTGTTTACTGCGGAAAAGAAGCAAAGAAGATGGTATACTTCGGACGTGCTTACTAAAGAATAATCATATGAGGATCGCACTGACAATGCTAGGCGTTGGCAGTGCGTTTCCGTTCAGGAGAGACTATGCAGATCGTTATCCCAAAGGATGTGCTTTGGATCCTTAGAAAACTGAATGAAGCCGGCTATGAAGCCTACGTGGTGGGCGGATGTGTCCGGGACAGCCTTCTTGGGAGAGAACCCCATGACTGGGATATCACCACGGATGCGGAGCCTCTTCAGGTGAAGGCGCTGTTTAAGCGGACTGTTGATACAGGTCTGCAGCATGGAACGGTGACTGTCCTGAATCACGGGGTGGGCTATGAGGTTACCACCTATCGTCTGGACGGGGATTACAGCGACCATCGCCGGCCGGAAAGCGTTACCTTCTCCCGGCAGCTTTCGGATGACCTGATGCGGAGAGATTTCACCATCAACGCCATGGCCTATCATCCCGAGAAGGGACTTGTGGATCTGTACGGAGGAGAGAAGGATCTGGCGGAAAAGCGGATCCGGGCAGTGGGCGTTCCCGATGAGCGGTTTAACGAGGATGCGCTTCGGATCCTCCGGGCGGTTCGTTTTGCGGCACAGCTGGGCTTTGTCATTGAGCCCGAGACCCGGGATGCCATCCGGGCGCATGTGAAGGAGCTGTCTCATGTAAGCATCGAACGCATCGAAACAGAGCTTACGAAGCTGATCTGTTCCCCGCATCCTGAGGAAATGGAGGAGTTGTATCAGCTGGGGATCACGGCTGAGATCCTGCCGGAGTTCGACCGGATGATGGAGACAGAGCAGAACACACCGTATCACTGCATGGATGTTGGTCATCACACCATCGCTGTGATGAAGGGTGTGTCCCGGGATAAGATCCTGCGCTACGCGGCGCTGTTCCATGACATCGGAAAGCCGGAATGCAAGACCACGGACGAGGAGGGACAGGATCATTTCAAGGGACATCCTGCCGTGGGTGAGAAGATGGCGCGGGAGATCATGAAGCGTCTTCGGCTGGACAATAAGACCATTGACGAGGCTTCGCTTCTTGTGTACTGGCATGATTTCGGCGTAAAGGGAGACCTGACGGAAAAAAGCTTCCGAAAAGGAGTATCCAAAATGGGACTCCGACATTTTCCTGCCTATCTGGAGCTTCGGAAGGCGGATATGCATGGACAGAGCGATTATGAGTGGGAGAAAAAGGTGGAAGGCTATCAGCGGATCCAGGAGATGTACGAAAGGCTGCTGGAGGAGAAGCCTGCACTCACTGTCCGGGAACTGGCGGTGAACGGAGGAGATCTGAAGAAGGCCGGGATACCCGCAGGGCCTGAGATGGGACGGATGCTGGAGCATCTGCTGCAGTATGTTCTGGAGGATCCGGAAAGGAATACGAAAGAGGAGCTTCTTGCTGAAGCAGGCCGGAAGGACATTTTCGGTTAACATAACGCTCTTCTCGCTGATTTCCACAAAAATTAGGTTTAATATTTTGACATAAATACAAGAATATTTCTTCACATTTTTGTAAAGAAATGGTACAATATTTCCGCTTATGCAGTTTAATAATCAATAATTCATTTTGTGTAAAGATAAAACCAGGAGGCTTCCAATATGGCTGACTACATGAAGACATATGAACAGTGGGTGAACAGTTCCTTTTTCGATGAGGATACAAAGAAGGAGCTGCAATCGATCGCCGGAGATGAGGCTGAGATCCGCGAGCGCTTCTTTGATGATCTGGAGTTTGGAACTGCAGGTCTGAGAGGTATCATCGGCGCAGGAACCAACCGTATGAACAAGTACGTGGTGGCACGGGCGACCCAGGGTCTGGCAAATTACATCATTTCAAAGCATGGTCAGGAGCGGGGCGTAGCCATCGCATTTGACTGTCGTCATTTCTCCCCGGAGTTTGCAGATGTGGCAGCCTGCGTGCTGGCGGCAAACGGGATCAAGGCATACCGCTTTGAGTCTCTTCGTCCCACACCGGAGCTTTCCTTTGCAGTACGTCATCTGAAATGTATCGCCGGGATCAACATCACCGCAAGTCACAACCCGCCGGAGTATAACGGCTACAAGGTTTACTGGGAGGATGGTGCACAGATCACTCCTCCGAATGATATCGGGATCATGCTCGAGGTACGGAAGCTTTCCATCGAGGATTCCAAGATGATCTCCCTGGAGGAGGCCAAGGAAAAAGGCCTGTATCAGGTGATCGGAAGTGAAGTGGATGATGCTTATATCGAGGAGCTGAAGAAGCTGGTGATCCATCAGGATACCATCGATCAGTATGCAAAGGATATCACAGTGGTTTATTCACCGCTGCATGGAACAGGAAATATCCCCGCCCGCAGGATCCTGAAGGAGCTGGGCTTTACAAATGTATTCGTTGTTCCGGAGCAGGAGCTGCCGGACGGCGATTTCCCCACAGTCTCCTATCCGAACCCGGAGGCAGAGGAGGCCTTCGAACTTGCTCTGAAGCTGGCGAAGGAAAAGGATGCGGATCTGGTTCTTGCAACGGATCCGGATGCGGACCGTCTGGGTGTTTATGTGAAGGATTCCCAGGGCGAGTACAGATGTCTTACCGGTAATATGTCCGGTTCTCTTCTGGCAGAGTACGAGATCTCCCAGATCAAGGCAACCCGCGGACTGCCTGCTGACGGAAGACTGATCAAGTCCATCGTTACCACAAATATGGCAGCCTGCATCGCAGATAATTACGGAGTTAAGATGGAAGAGTGTCTGACCGGTTTCAAGTTCATCGGTCAGAAGATGCTGTCCTATGAGCACAGCGGACATGGTACCTATCTCTTCGGTTTTGAGGAGAGCTACGGATGCCTCATCGGTACCCATGCAAGGGATAAGGATGCCATCGTTGCCACCATGGCGCTTTGCGAAGCCGCTACATTTTACAAGTCGCAGGGCAAGACCCTTTGGGATGCCATGATCGACATGTATGAGAGATACGGATACTGGACAGACAGTATCTCCACCATTACCATGAAGGGCGTGGATGGAATCGAGAAGATCAAGTCCATCATGACGATCCTTCGGAAGGATATTCCCACGAATATCGCAGGCTATGACGTGATCGCAGTCCGGGATTATGACACGGACATCGTTCGAAATCTGCGTACAGGGGCGGAGACACCTACATTTCTCCCCAAGTCAAATGTGCTTTACTTCGAACTGTCGGATGACGCATGGCTTTGCGTACGGCCCTCCGGTACAGAGCCGAAGATCAAGTTCTACTATGGTCTGAAGGGTGAGTCGCTGGAGGACGCAGCAAAGAAATCTACTGAGTTTAGCCAGAAGCTTCAGGGCCTCATCAGTAGTCTTGTCAATGCGTAATCACACAAGGTTCATATCTGCAACCTCCCGGGAAAAATGCCCGAGAGGTTACAGTTTTGTTTAGAGGATTAAGAGAGGAAAGGCAAATGTTTGAGAAAAAATGGAAATGGAGTCTTGTGCTCCTGGTCCTTTTCGCGTCGATCTTTGTCACCGGAAGCCTGGTTGTAAATGCGAATACGCCCACGGTTTCCATGGGAGAGGTCCAGGTGGAGTCGTACTATGATAAGCTCCGGGAAGCCTTCTATATGGGGACCTATGATGAGGTAGGTGCCTGCAACGGCTGGGTGGAGCGTGTGATCAACCGGTCAGGACTCATCGGCGAGCTGAAGGTGGACGGTACTACGGTTCTTGAGCTGAATGATGCGCTGAAGAACAGCGAATACTGCACTCTGGTGGCCAGCCTTGAGGGAGGCCAGTCCGATTATCAGGAGGCCACCGATAAGATGATCGAGGATGTAAATGCAGGAAAGATCAAGGCCGGCGACATCCTTATCTTCACAAAGAACATGAATGATCCGGATAATACGCCGAGTCCCCACTGGCTGCATGCTGCCATCATGATGAAGGAGAAGTACGACGGCAAGGTGGAGAATAACTTCAACTACGCTCTGTCACGGTGGAGACTGGAGTATATCGGTTATCCTACCATGGCACATGCCCTTGCGGAGCAGTTCGGCGTTGAGTACTATACTCCGCTGACATCTCCGTCGTCTCTTGAAGGCGCAGATGACGGTTCCACAGGATACTATGTATACAGACTTGAGCCTGAGAAATATCAGGAGGCTCAGAAGAAGCTGAAGGAAGAGGAAGCAAAGAAAAAGCAGGAGGCTAAGACGGAGGCGAAGAAGCCTGTGCTTCCTGCAACAGAGGCAAAGGCTGCCGCTGAGACAGGCACCACCGCAGAGGGGTCCGGAGAGGATACTGCATCGGTGTCTACGCAGGATCAGGGAAATATCAGTTCAGGAAGTAACTTTGGCGCGTTCTTCAGTATACTGATCGCTCTCATCACTGTGATCCTGTTGTTCTTCTGTGTGCTGATCCTGTAGCAGGAGCAGCTCCGTATCGTGGGGGATTTATCTGATAAGAGAAAGAGGATGAAGTATGAATAGCAAATCTCAGGTTTTCAGTGCCATACTGATCACCGTGATCACCATGATCTTTGTGGTGGCCATCGGCATCGGTACACTGGGAAAGACAAAGGTGAATTATGTGGCGGAGGTTCAGGTGAAGAACGGAAGTCTGGAGAATGATTTCGGACAGTCCATTTATCTGAAGTCCCCCGGCAACGAATGTACCTTTGAGATCACGGCGGAAGGAACAAAGGAACTGGAATCGGACTTTATGGTTTATAAGGATTCCTCCAAAATGGATTCCTATCTGCTCATCACGGCAACGGAGGATGCGAAGACCTCCGAGGCCATGGCCATCGAAGGGGATATGATCCTGCTGAAGGTGAGCCGCCGGATCGCACAGAATGCCACCATTCAGGATGGGACCTATAATATCGCCTATACCATTACGGTACGGAGTACCGGCGGAGCAGGCGGAGTGATGGTGATGATCGTGATCGCCGTTGCGGCAGTGATCCTTTCCATTCTGGCACTTACCTATGAGGGAAACAAGGAGGTTACCTGCACCAAGCGCCGGATCCGTATGCGCGGAAGAGCCTATACCAACGGCTTCCTGGTGATGTCAATGGTGCTTGTGGCCATGTCTCTCATGAGTGGATTTATCGAACATTTCCCGTTCACCATGTTCCAGGCAGGACTGATCTCCTTCCTGATCGGTGCTACGGTATTTATCGTTTCTGCCAACAGGAACAAGGGCTTTACCGGTATTCGCAGAAGGCGCGGGATCCTGGTGGTCCTGTTTGCCATCATCGCAGGCGTGAATCTCTTTGCAGTCCTTCTGGATCTGGTGATCAAGAAGTCTGCATCCTCTGCATCGGTTGCGACGGGAACTCTGGGTAACTGGGTGATCAATGCCCTTGCTGCCGTATGCTTCTTTATCATGATGCTGGATCTTCTGACCCAGAATGCAAAGGAGACGGAGGCAGAGTCAAGACGGAGGAGAGAAGAGTGAAGTTAAGAATCAGAATCAGAGAGGCACTGCTGGCGATCGTTCTGATCATCGGTATTACACTGGCGGAGATCCCGGGAACGCAGGCGGCCATCCCTTCGGTCTCCATGGGAACGATTCAGGTGGAGTCCTATTACAATACGCTGAGAAAGGCCTTCTATCTTACCAGCTATGACGGCGCCGGCGCCTGCAACGGCTGGGTGGAACGGGTCATCAACAAGTCCGGCCTGGTTGGAAAGTTCGTGGTGGGCGGTGACTGTGAGGATCTGTATAAGGCCATGGCAGGAAGCAGCAAGTTTCAGCTGGTTGCATCTCTGAAGGGAGGCCACTCCGATTATCAGAATGCGACAGATCAGATGATCAGGGATGTGAATGCCGGCAAGATCAAGGCCGGAGATATCGTGATCTATACAAAGAACATGAAGGATCCCGACAACACACCCAACCCTCACTGGCTGCATGCGGCCATCGTAATGAAGGAGAAGTTTGACGGAACCGTAGAGAATTATGCGGGATCCGGCTATACCAGATGGAAAAGCGGATACATCGGATATCCGACCATCGCGCACGCACTGGCTCCGGCCTGGGGCGTGGAGTATAAAACACCCATGACCACACCCTCCACTGCGGAAGCAGATGACGGAGGATCCACAGGCTACTATGTTTTCCGGATCGTGACGGGGAACGACGAAAATGCAGAGGAATCCGGCTGGGTGAAGGCAGATAAGAAGTGGTATTATTACGAGAACGGATCAAAGCAGCTGGGCTGGCAGAAGATCTCCGGAAAATGGTACTATTTCGATGAGAATGGTGTGATGAAGACCGGCTGGCAGAAGATCTCCGGAAAGTGGTACTTCCTGAAAAGCAGCGGGGTTATGAAGACCGGCTGGCAGAAGAGCGGAAAGAAATGGTATTACCTGAAGTCCAACGGGGTGATGAAGACCGGCTGGAAGAAGCTTTCGGGCAAGCGCTACTACTTCCGGAATGACGGTTCCATGGTGACCGGCTGGAAGAAGATCTCAGGAAACTGGTATTACTTTGAGAAGAGCGGTGCCATGGCGGCAGCACAGAGCATCGATCTGAAAGGAAAGAGCTACATCTTTGGCGCAGATGGAGTGTGCAGAAACCCTTAAGACTTATGTACCTTGGGGAGGTGGCTTATGCGGTTTAAGGAAAAAAACGGGGTATTGGAGATTTACCTGGAGGGTCGGATCGACTCTCAGAATGCTGCGGAGTTTGAAGCTGAGATCATGAAAGTCATGGACAGCCATCCTTCGATGGACTTACTGGTGGATGCCACGGATCTCGCGTACATTTCCAGTGCGGGACTTCGTGCACTGATCAAGATGAGAAAAAGGATCGGGAAACCGATCCGGATCCGGGAGGTCTCTCCTGAGATCTACGAGATATTTGAGACCACAGGCTTTACAGAGCTGTTCCAGGTGGAGCGAAAGATGCGCCGGGTCTCCGTGGAGGGCTGTGAGGTCCTGGGAGAAGGCTTCTACGGGACGGTTTACCGGCTGGATCCGGAAACCATCATCAAGGTCTATAATTCGCCCTTTGCTCTCGACCTGATCCAAAACGAAAAGAAAATGGCCCGGGCGGCATTTATCAGCGGGATCCCAACGGCCATCTCCTATGACATCGTGCGTGTGGATGGCCACTACGGCGCGGTCTTTGAACTGCTGGACTGCAGGAGCTTTAATGATATCATCATTGATGAGCCTGAGAGAGCGGAGGAACTCCTTCAGCAGTATGTGGCATTCCTGAAGCAGATCCATGACACGGTCATGAAGCCGGGAACGGCGCCGTCGGCGAAGCAGCGTTTCCTGGACTATGTGGATGTGATCCGGGAGTCACTTCCGGATGACATATATCATAAGCTGAAAAAGATACTGGAGACCATCCCTGAATCGGATCACGTGATCCATGGGGATTACCACATGAAAAATGTGATGCTGCAGAACGGAGAACCCATGCTGATCGATATGGATAACATATCCCTGGGGCATCCGATCTTTGATCTGCAGGCACTGTATGTGACCTATAAGGCCTTTGGGGAGGACGATCCCGGAAACAGTGAGGCGTTCCTCGGGATGTCATCGGAGCTGACCGACTTCATCTGGAAGAGGATCAAGGAGCTGTATTTCGAGACCACGGATCCGGAAGTACTGGAGAAGAAAGAAGATCAGATCCGCGTAGTGGCCGGCGTCCGGTTCATGTACCTCCTGGTTGTATCGGGAATGAAGGAGACGGAGCTTGGAAAGCTCAGGATAAAGCACACGGTGGAACATTTCCGTGAATTACTGGATAAGTTGGAAACACTGGTGTGACATATGCGCCAGTGTGACAAAAGGGACAGTCCCCTCTGTCACGTTTCCCCAAGGAAACGTGACAAGGGGGACTGTCCCTTTTGTCACACTCTAGTCTTCTTTACAGTCCGGCAGCGTCAGTGTCCGGAGCTGGTCATCGCTGACCTCCTTTTCGGATACGATCCGGGTCGCCTGGCGTTCGATGCAGCGCTCGATATAGTTCCGGACCTCGCGCGCATTTGCGAAGTTGGGCTCGTGGGCCTTGGCCCGGGAGTCCAGATAGGTTCGGATATAGTCGGCGGTTTCGTCATCCGGCTTGTATTCCTGCTTCTGACACATGGATTCAAAGATCTTATACAGCTCTGCGCCGGTATAGTCCTTGAAGAAGATATTCTTGTTGAAGCGGGACTTGAGCCCGGGATTGGAATTCACGAATTCTTCCATCAGCTCAGTGTAGCCGGCAACGATGACGATCAGGTTGTCGCGGTTGTCCTCCATCCGCTTCAGAAGGGTATCCAGAGCTTCCTTTCCGAAGTCCTTCTCATCCTTTCCGGCAGTGAGGGTATAGGCCTCATCGATAAAGAGGATGCCGCCGATGGCACTGTCGATCACCTCTGCGGTTTTTGCTGCGGTCTGCCCGATGTAGCCCACAACCAGGTCGGAACGGTCCACCTCCACCAGTTGACCGCCGGTGACTACGCCAAGCGCCTTGTAGATCTTGGCCAGAAGACGCGCCACGGTGGTCTTGCCGGTTCCGGGGTTTCCGGAGAATACCAGATGCAGGGTGATGTCAGGCTGCTTCATGCCGCGATCTTCGCGCATTTTCCGCACCTTGATGAGATTGATCAGGTTGGTAAGATCCTGCTTTACCGCCTCCAGACCCACCAGAGAGTCCAGCTCCTCCATGAGCTCCTCCAGAGTCTTTTCCTTTTCCGGCGGTTTTACGGCAGGCGCGGCCTCTCCCGGTTTTGCTTCGGTTCCGGTTTTTTTCGCAGCTGAGCTTGTAACACTGGACGGATTCCGGAAGGAACCCTTCAGCTTTGCAGCGTTGATGGAGTCTGCGGAGATCAGCTCTCCCGCATTCCCCACATTGTAGAGGCCGAATTCCTTCAGGAAGTTATTCAGCATGGTCACATAGTTCGAAAGATTTCCGATCTCAGTCACGCTGGCGCTGTTTCCGCTTCCGATGGTGAACTCGGTTCCCAGGTCGTTAAATGTATCCACGATCACCCGTGAGAAGGCACGGCCAAGAGAATCGCGGCGTGCACCGCCGGAGAGGTCGTACTTTGCGAAATACGTCAGGGAACGGGGAACGGTATTGATGAACTCCGGCTTCAGGCTCCGGTCATACCGGAGGGTCAGGAATTCCCGGATGTCGATATACATGGTGAGATACTCCATGATAAAGGTCCGCTCGTATTTCGTGTCCGAACCATCGGGCTCATATAAAAAACCAAGGAATAACAGATAATCAAACTTCAGCATCTCCCTGAGGGTCATGGTGCCGGGCGGCATGATGCCGCTGGCATTCACCTGATCCGCCAGCTGGAAGGAGAGCTGAACCTTTTTATAAAGATCATAATTTGTCATGTTGTCCTCTTTTCCATTCGTAGTTTACTGCTACAGACAGCGATTACATTTTACTCTATAACTTGGAAAAATTCAACGAAACCTGTGTTGTATCGGGAAATTATTTCCTGTATAATAACTTCGTGTGCAAACTTCACTTCAAATGAGGGGCAGCATGTGATAGAATATGACGAGAAAGTGAGGCGGGTCGTATGCGTCTTCGGCCGTGTATAGATATCCATAACGGACAGGTAAAGCAGATCGTGGGCGGAAGTCTGACCGATCAGGGCGTGGGAGAGACGAACTTCGTTGCTTCGGAGGGCGGACGATTCTACGGTGAGCTGTATCGGGAGCTGAATCTCCCCGGCGGACATATCATACTGCTGAACCCGGCCGGAACGGAGGCCTATGATGCGGATGTACGGACTGCGGCGGATGCGCTGGCGGCGTACCCCGGCGGTCTTATGATCGGCGGAGGGATCACAGCCGAAAATGCGCCGTACTTCCTTGAGCTTGGCGCGACCCATGTTATCGTGACCTCATATGTATTCCGCGAAGGACGGATCGACTGGGACCGGCTGGAGAAGCTTCGCAGGGAGGTGGGAACTGAGCACCTGGTGCTTGATCTTTCCTGCAGGAGAACGGACAGCGGATACCGGATCGCCACGGATCGCTGGCAGAGACTGACAGAGGTAGAGGTAAATGCCAAAACCCTTGCAGAGCTGAAGTCTTATTCCGCGGAATATCTGATCCACGCGGTGGATGCGGAAGGAAAAAGAAACGGGATCGAAGAGCCTCTCGCAGAATTGCTTGGAGACTGGGGAGAGATCCCCATCACCTATGCAGGCGGAGTCGGAAGTTTTTCCGATCTGGAGGCGCTCCGGAGGACCGGACAGGATCGATTGGACGTTACCATCGGCAGTGCGCTTTCGATCTTCGGCGGAGATATGGAGCTTGGAGAAGTGATCCGATTTCTGGAGAAATAAGGACCATAATGGTTACGGAGGAACAGTATGAGAAAGAAACACATGAACCGTATTCTTGCGCTTGCGCTTTCCGGAGCAATGCTTCTGGGAATGGCGGGCTGCGGAAACAAGGAAGAGGGAACCACAGCGGCAGAGGGAACGACTGCAGCAGCTACTACGGCAGTGGCTACTGAGGCGAAGTCCGAGGCAAAGTCCGAGGCTGAGACGGAGGCTAAGACAGAGGCACCTACGGAGGCAAAGAAGGAAGACCTCAACATCAAGCCCGGTGACGTGATCATCGATATGAACTTTGATGACGGAGAGACCGGCAAGTTCCTGGAGTACAGGAACGGCGGCGACTTCGAAATGAAGAATGTGGACAACAAGCTGTGCATTCATGTCCTTCGCTGCGGAAGCGTGGACTATGCAAACCAGATCTATTATGACGGATACCAGCTGCTGCAGGGCGCGGAGTATACCATCAGCTTCGATATCTCCAGTACCATTGAGCGCCAGGTCGAATACCGTGGCGGTCAGCTGAACGGCGGAGATTATCACGCATATCAGGGAGAGTATATCAAGGTCGGACCGGAGGAGACCCATATATCTGCTGACTTTGTTATGTCAGAGGAGTCGGATCCCGCACCGAGACTTGTATTTAACATGGGTAAGATGGAAGATATGACCGACGATCCGGGAGAGCATGACATTTTCATCGATAACATCAAGCTGGAAGTAAAGGATGTTGCGAATGCTCAGGTTCTGGAAGGCCTTCCGGATTATCCGGACGTAAATGTGGATCAGCTGGGCTACCTCCCCAACGATCCCAAGACCGTTGTTGTAAAGAGCAAGGATCTGGAAACCTTCAAGGTGGTTGATGTTAAGACCGGAAAAGAAGTTTATTCCGATAAGATGACGAAGTTCGTATTCCATTCCGCATCCAATACCCTGGTGCAGACCGGCGACTTCTCCGAGGTTACCACACCGGGCACCTACAAGATCGTTACGGATGTGGGAGAGAGCTATGAGTTCGAGATCGGTGACGGCATCTATGATGATGTGTACAAGTCGGCGGTTTACTTCCTGTTCCTGCAGCGCTGCGGCATGGAGCTGACAGCCGATCAGGCAGGGGACTTTGCACATGCACAGTGCCATACAGGTGAGGCCGTTGTTTACGGAGGAACAAAGAAGGTTGATGTGTCCGGCGGATGGCATGATGCCGGTGACTTCGGACGTTATGTGGTAGCAGGCGCCAAGGCCGTACAGGATCTGATGCTTGCCTATGAGGACTATGGCGTAAAGGCGGATGATATGGGTATTCCGGAAAGCGGAAATAACATCCCCGATATCCTGGACGAAGCAAAGTATGAGCTTGACTGGATGCTGAAGATGCAGGATTCCGAGAGCGGCGGCGTATATCATAAGGTAAGCTGCCTGGTATTCCCGGAGACAGTTACAGCAGAAAAGGAAACGGATCAGCTGTATCTGGCACCCATCTCCGTGGCTGCAACCGGTGATTTCATTGCCGTTATGGCAAAGGCATCCCGGGTTTACGCATCCTTTGACAAGGAATTTGCAGACAAATGTCTCGCTGCGGCAGAAAAGGCATGGGGCTATATCGAGAGTCTGAATGGTAACTATGTGGGATATAAGAACCCCGAAGAGATCGTAACCGGTGAGTATCCGGACAACGGTCTGAAGGATGAGATCTTCTGGGCAGCTTCCGAGCTGTATCTGGCAGGTTATGACAAGGTGAAGGATCAGCTGAAGGGCCTTCTGGATGTGATCCCCATCGGTGCAGAGTTTGGCTGGGCGGACATCAGCGGATATGCATACTATGATCTGCTTCGTCAGAAGCCGGAAGGAATCGATGACGTGCTCGCTGATGTAAACGAGCGGTTTATGAATCGTGTAGAACAGCTGGCTGCCAGAGCAGATGCTTACGGCATGATGCTGGAGTCCAACTATCCCTGGGGAAGTAATATGACGATCTCAAACTTCGGTATGCTGATGAAGATGGCGTCAAATCTGACAGGCGATGCAAAGTATGATAAGCTGGCAAGACGTCAGCGGGATTACCTGCTGGGCGAGAACCCCCTGGGCTACTGTTTCGTAACCGGCTTCGGTAAGGTTACACCGACACAGCCCCATCACAGACCGTCGCAGGCAGTCGGTAAGGCAATGGAGGGTATGCTGGTCGGAGGAGCAGACGGTGCTCTGGAGGACAGCTATGCAAAGGCAGTTCTTTACGGACAGGCTCCGGCAATGTGCTATGCGGATAACGCACAGACCTATTCGACCAACGAGGTTACCATTTACTGGAACTCACCGTTCATCTATCTCCTTGCTGCAACAAAATAACTCGGACTTGTAAGATACATATAAGATACATGTAAGATACAAGAAGGAGATACTAAGGAGTAGATCATGGACACCGAGTTGATCATAGATTCAGGTAAAAATGAAAATAATAATCAGAAAAAGCGCACCCATGGGATGCGCTTTTTCGCGTTCTTCCAAAGGAACTGGTCCTGGCTGGTACCGGCGCTGGTGGTATTTATCGTCATGCTGATCCTGACCATCCTTTCGGATGTTGCACCCTTCGGAGGAAATTCCCTGTCAAGCATAGACAGTATGCATCAGTATGTTCCCTTTTTCTCGGATTACCAGAGGAAGCTGCACAGCTTTGAGAGTCTGTTTTATTCCTGGAATATCGGAATGGGACAGAACTTCTTCTCGCTGCTCCTCTATTATATCGCCAGTCCGCTGAATCTTCTGCTGGTACTGGTCCCGAGATCAGGAATTTTCGCCGTATTTACATTTCTGGTGATCATTAAGCTGGCCTTTTCCGCCGGCGCCTTCGGCTACTGGCTGTCCAGAAGAAGAGGGGGAAGAGATAACAACATGATGATCTCCGCCTTCGCTCTGGGCTATGCCATCAATGCATACATGATCGGCTACAGCTGGAATGTCATGTGGCTGGACTGTATCATGGTCCTGCCTCTGGCCATTCTCGGAATGGAGCGGATCTTCCGGAAGGAAAGCCCCGTGCTTTACATCCTTTCCATGTTCTACATCCTGTTCTGTAACTTCTATATCGCATTTATCATCTGCATCTTCCTGGTGCTGTGGTTCTTTGCTCATCGGTACGGCAGCGTGAAGAATTTCTTCCGAAGCGGCCTTGTCTTTGCGGGCTGCTCCCTTCTGGCGGCGGCCATGGCGGCCTTTGCCCTGCTTTCCGCTTATCTGGGTATCATGACCACATCCTCGGCAGGAAAGGGCTTCCCGGAGTTTTCGTTCTACGGAAATATCTTCACGCTCCTGAAGCAGCATTTCTTCCTGACGGTTCCGCTGGAAATGCAGAGCTTTGACGGAGGACTGAATGCGTACTGCAGCGTTCTGGCAGTGCTGCTGTTCTTCGTATACCTGTTCAGCGACAGGATCTCCATTGTGGAACGGGTGAAGAAGCTGCTTCTGGTAGCTTTTCTGATCCTCAGCTTTAATACCACGACACTGAACTTTATCTGGCACGGGTTCCATGATCAGTACGGAATTCCCAACCGGTTTTCCTTTGTGTACATTTTCACGCTTCTGACACTGGCGTATGAGGCATATATGCGCCTGAAGCAGACAAAGGTGTTCCGTCTGGCTCTGGCCGGCTCAGCAACCATCATTTTCTTCTTCCTGTGCTTCTGGTACGGGAAGCCGGATGAACTCCTGTCTCCATGGCTGATCCTTCTTATCACCCTGCTCCTGGTGATCGTCTATATGATCTTTATCTTCCTTCGGAAAATGGGAGGAATGAAGATCTTTACCAGCACGGTGGTGATCTGCAGCATCGTATGTACGGAGCTTCTCACCAATGCGGTGGTAGGCTATGCGAAGAATGATGTGGCAAACGGCGCCTACTATGTGGAGTATGCAGACTCCATGGAGGCTGCCCGGGAACAGGTGGAGATGCTGACGGAAAGCAGAGGACAGATCTTCTGGAGAGAGGATCAGGCCCTCACCCGGATGCTGGATGAAGCCACCTACAACGGACTTCGCAGTGTGGGAACCTTCTGCTCAACGGTAGGCGGAAATCTGGTGGATACCATGGGTGACCTGGGCTGCTATACAGGCGTGAATGAGTTCCTGTTCTACGGAGGAAATCCCATTTTGAACATGCTGATCGGCGTTCGGTTCACCTATGTAAGAGCCTCCGAGTATTCCGGAATTGCAAGCCGGGAGGATCCCATTATCACCGAGGGAAAGGTCAGGGTCTATGAGGATAACTATGCCCTTTCTCTGGGCTACGGTGTTCCCGCAAATGTAGAGTTCTGGGAGTCCGTGGGAAGCAACCGGATCGAAACCGTAAATGATCTGGCACGGAGCCTGGCAACCACCAAGCGGCCGTACCGCTTTGTGACCCCCACGCTGGAAACCTCAGGCACGGCCTGCGATACCTGGGTTACGGAGGAACGCCCTGCAGTCATCAACTTCGATCATCTGAACGGCAGTGAGGATGATATGACCATCACAGCCCGCTTCACGGTGGAAGAGGATGGAACCTATGTGATGGACACCAAGGTGAACAAGGCGGAAAAGCTGAGCTACTCCGTGAACGGAGAAGAAAAGGGTCATGAGCGGTTTGTAACACAGATCCTGGATCTGGGCTATCTGACCCACGGGGATGAGGTAGAGATCACCGTGGAGTTTGAGGATACTCCGCCGGAGGGCGGCACCATGAGCCTCTATCTGGCCAGGCTGGATGAGGAGGTCCGTCAGCAGATCTTTGATCATCTGTCAGAGCAGGCACTTGAGATCACAAAGTTCAGTGACGGAAATGTAGAGGGAGCCATCAACATGAAGGAGGATGGGCTGCTCTTCACATCCATTCCCTATGATAAGGGCTGGACTGTAAAGATCGATGGTGAAAAGGTGGAGACCATGGCCATTGCAGATACCTTCCTTGCGGTTCCCGTTTCCGAAGGACGGCATGAGGTTACGCTTCACTATGTATCTCCGGGATTTCTTCCGGGGCTTCTTGTGAGCGCTGCAGCCTGGGTGCTGTTTATTCTGATCTTCTGCGTATTCCGAAGAAAGAAAAGAAAAAATATAGAAAAAACGGAAAAAAAGCAAGAGTTTACTTTACATAAAGAAGAATCCGATATATAATCATACTATGTATGTTCTCATGGCGTGATAGAGACAGCTCTATAAAAGTCTGATCCGGATGCGGCGCGGCTGAAGGTTTGGGCAGAGAACGAAATGATACAAAGGGGTGCATTATGGAAAAATTGAAAGAGATGGACGGGAAGGTACTGGCGATCGGCGCGGCAGTCGTGATTGGCGTGCTCGGGCTTATCGGCGTTCTTGTGGGGAACACGGTTGTAGGCATCATTCTTCTGCTTCTGCAGATCGCGGTCGCATTTCTTGTTATCAGTCAGGTATCAGGCGGTTCGTCTGATTCCAAGAATGACAAGTATCGCAAGTTGTTCATGAATCTTCCCATTGGCTTTGCTCAGGCAAAAATCGAAACGGATTCCACCGGCCAGGTGACAGGCTACCGCATGGTAGATGCAAACGAGACCTTCGGTGTTTATTTCAATCTGGATCGGATGGACTATCTGGATCGCATCATCGGTGAGTCACACATTGAGGTCCTTCAGGATATCAATGCGTGGTTCCGTGCGTACAATACATCCGGTACAAAGCAGGGTGATCTTATGGATGTTGAGATCACCATGGAGAAGCTGGGCAAGGTATTCAATACGGTTATGTATAAGTCCGAGGCTGACCATATCAACATGGTAGTCATCGACGTTACAGAGCAGAAGGAGACAGAGGCCAAGCTTTCACGTGCCATTGAGGATGCAAATGCTGCATACAAGACACAGGCTGAGTTCCTTGCAAATATGAGTCATGAGATCCGTACCCCGATCAATGGTATTCTGGGCATGATCCAGCTGACCCTGATGGCAGAAGACCTTCAGGCTGATTACAGAGATAACCTGATCACAGCAAAGAACTGTGCAGATAACCTGCTTCGTCTCATCAATGATATCCTGGATATCAGTAAGCTTGAGGCAGGAAAGTATAAGATCAAAGAGGAGATCACGGATATCCGTGCAGCCATCGAGGAGACTGTGGCAGCACATGTACCCGAGGCAAATAACAAGAACATTTCTCTTGATCTCAATTTTGGCAACAATATTCCGAAGCTTGTACGCGCAGACGGACAGCGGATCCAGCAGGTTCTGAACTGTCTTCTGTCCAACGCCATCAAGTTTACTTCTGATGGCGGCGTGCGTGTGAAGATCGCAGCCATTGATGATACGGCAGAAAAGGCTACACTCCGTATCGCGGTAGCGGATACCGGTATCGGTATTTCGGAAGCAAATATGAGCAAGCTCTTTATCCGTTTCTCCCAGGTGGATGGTTCGGATACAAGACGGTACGGCGGTTCCGGCCTTGGCCTTGTGATCTCCAAGCAGATCACCGAGCTTATGGGCGGTACGATCTCCGTACAGAGTAAAGAAGGTATCGGTTCAACCTTTATTGCCGAGATCCCGCTGAAGATCGTTAAGGCAGCAGAGGCTGAGGCGAAGAAGGTGGAAGAAGAGAAGCAGGATCCTGCACTTTATTCCATCAGTAATGCAAATGGCAAAAATGCGAGGATCCTTGTTGCTGAGGATGAGCCCGTGAACCAGCAGGTAATCGGCAAGCTCCTTGGTATGGCAGGTTTCTCTTATGATATCGCGGAAAATGGTGAGAAGGCGGTAGAGCTCTTCAAATCGAAGCATTATGACGCGGCACTCTTTGATGTGCAGATGCCCATAATGGACGGAATTGCTGCAACCCAGGAAATCCGAAAGATTGAACAGCACGAACGTCGCACCAGGCTTCCGATCATTGCCGTGACTGCACGGGCGATGTTCGGAGACAAGGAGCGGATCATAGAGAACCAGCTGGATGATTATATCGCAAAGCCTTATAATCTGAATACTGTTGTGGATACACTGAATAAGTATATCCAGAAGTAAATCTGGCTGGACAATAAGAAACGGGACAGCGAGAGCTGTCCCTCTTTTTATGTCAGCTCACAAGAAAAGGAAGGAAGTACATGAGAAAAAAACGGACAAGAGCACTTACATTGTTTCTGGCAGTTGGACTGACGGCAGGTCTGTACACGGCACCGGGGGCAAAGGTATACGCCGAGGAAGAGAACGGTCAGCAGGTAGTCGCTGTGGAAGAGACAATCCCGGATGACGACTCCACACCGGGCGGTGCTTCAGAAGAAGGATCGAATGGTATTTCTGAAGAACAGCTGACAGAAGAGACTACGGAAAATAATTCGGAAAAAACCTCAGAGGAAGCGGCCACTCTCAGTACGGAGGCGGCTCCCGGGGAAGAGAGCACAGAACAGCTGACAGAGGCTGAAACCGAGGATGAATCTGAAAAGGAGACTTCATCCACCGAGACAGAGAAGAAAGAGGAAAAGAAGGCTGCTACAGCAGTGCCTGCGACTCCCGCTTCTGTGTTTAAAAACAGTGTGAGTACGGTGCAGAGTGTTGTCCAGGATGAGGCAAAGGAAGGCTGGGTCCAGAAGAGCAAGAAGTGGTATTATTATGAGGACGGCAAGATGGTGACCGGCTTTAAGAAGATCGAGGGTTCCACCTATTATTTCGGTGCCCAGGGGGCGATGCAGACCGGCTGGAAGACCATTAACGATAATAAGTATTATTTTAAGACCAACGGTGTCATGGCTGTGGGCTGGACGAAGATTTCCGGATCTCACTATTACTTTAATACCAAGGGAATCATGCTGACCGGATGGCAGAAGATCGATAATGAGAAGTATTACTTCAACGCGGACGGCGTGATGCAGACCGAGATCTGGAAGGACAATCTGTGGCTTCGGGATGACGGAACTGCTACAAATGAAGTGTTCTCAAGAGAGTATATGACATCAAAGTACTACACCAGACTGCAGTCGACCCTAAAGAGTCTGCAGAATGAGTCGGATATCATGACGCGTGTGCTTGCCATCGCTCAGTCTCAGGAGGGTTATCGGAACTATGCCATGGCAGGATATGATCCTGAAACGGAAAGTGCCAACGGATATCTCTGGACCGGAACGAAGCTTCGTTTCAACGGTGGAACCGGTAATACGGAGTATACAAGATGGGCACAGAGATACGTAACACGCAGATCGGTTTCTTCTCAGTATGCAGACTGTGACTGGTGTGCGATCTTTACCAGCTGGTGTCTCTATCAGGCAGGGATATACAGTGGAAATGACATGAACAAGAAGGAATGGTATTATTCCTACTGTGCGGATCCCCGTATCGAGAAGAACTCCATTCTTACCTCTTTCAACTGTGATCAGGCACAGGTGTGGTACACACCGACGGCAACAAAGAAGATCGCGGCTTATGAGGACTGGAATGAGTATGTGCATACAGAGGTGGATGCATATGATATCCCCTACAGACCGGGTGGAATGATCTTCTTCTCCTGGGATGGAACCGGACGTTACTTCAGTCACGTAGGTATCGTTGTGAAGTACGATCCTGAGAAGCATATCCTTACCTACATCAGCGGAAACTGCTCAGGTACGGTACTGACCTACGACATTTACTATGATAAGTATCTCTCTTCAGGCCCCACAGGTCATGATTCCATCATGGCATATGCGGAGTACTATGAGGGAAGAGAAGCATGGAAGATCAAGAACAATAATCTGTATTATTCAAAGAACGGAAAGAATCTGACGGGCTGGCAGAAGATCGACGGAAAGCAGTATTACTTTGACGCGAACGGAAAGCTTCGCTTCGGATGGCTGAAGTCCGGCGGAAACTGGTACTACATGAACAGCGCAGGCTACAAGACGACCGGCTGGAGAAAGATAAGCGGCAAGACCTACTACTTCGACAGCAACGGCAAGATGGTGAAGGGCGCACAGACCATAGACGGAAAGAAGTATAAGTTTGCATCCTCGGGTTACATGCTGGCAGGCGGCTGGTGGAACGGCTACCGATATGAAGAGGACGGACAGTGTACCTATAAATACAAGGGAAGCTGGCATCAGACGAAAAAGGGCTGGTGGTTCGGTGACACCTCCGGCTGGAAGGCAAAGGGTGAGACCGTCAAGATCAACGGCGTAAAGTACACCTTTGATGAGAAGGGCTACTGGAACGATCCTAAGAAGAAGGATGATCCAAAGGATGATCCCAAAGAGGATCCTAAGAAAGAGGATCCGAAGAAAGAGGAACCCAAAACCGACCACGAAGGAAAGTGGCATAAGAACAAGAAGGGCTGGTGGTACGGAGACAGCAAGGGCTGGTATGCAAAGGATGAAACCCTGACCATTAAGGGCGTCCGATATACCTTTGACAAGAACGGCCACTGGGTTCCGGCACCTGAAAAGGAAGGCAAGTGGCATAAGAGCAAAAAAGGCTGGTGGTACGGAACGAAGGACGGCTGGTATGCAAAGGGCCAGGCCTATGCCATCAAGGAAAAGATCTACTACTTCGATAATGCCGGTTATTGGATCCAGTAACTCGGCCCGATAATCGGATCCGGTAATCAAAATCGGTGATCGAATCCCGTAATTGTATAGTGGAAACATCCCGCAACTTCTGATAAAATAGAAGGGACTGCGGGATGTTTTTTATTGCAGGTTTTTATTGGAGGTTACTATTGGAGGTTACTATGGGGTATCAGTTTTACGGGTGGCAGAGAGCCACGGTACCGGCCATGTCGGAGGAATATAGTGAGATAAGGACGCCTCAGGAACTTTATGATGCGCTGAAGCATGTCTGGTGTGAGTATACCTGTGCTCCCAGGCTTCGCGCAGAGTGGAGCATGGAGAACCAGACCCTGGGACAGTGCTCCATCACGGCATTTCTCGTGCAGGATATCTTCGGAGGAGATGTGTACGGGATCCTTCGTCCCGGTGGAAATTATCACTGCTACAATGTGATCGGAGATGCAGTCTTTGATCTTACCAGTGAGCAGTTCGGAGACGAGGTGCTCAGCTATGAGAATAACCCGGAGCAGACCAGAGAGGTACATTTTGCGAAGGAGGAGAAGCGCCAGCGCTATGAATACCTGAAGCGGGAGCTGAAGCGTTATCTTCGGGGGCATATCCCCACCGGACTCCCGGGAGGCTTCTTCATCTACAACCATGGCGGTGGAGAGGAGATCCTTTTTGCGGATGAAAATGTGATCCATCTCTATGACTGTGAAACACTGGAGGAATTCAGAGCCTTCACAGGGAATTCCTTCCGTGGGATGGTACATCCGGATGACCTTCATAAGATCCAGAATCAGATCCAGGCCCAGACCATGTTCGGAGAAAAACGGCATGACTATGTGCGTTACCGGATCCTGACAAAGAAGGGAGAGGTCCGTTATATCGAGGATTTCGGACATCTGCTTCATGGCCGGGGAGGGAAGAGCTATTTCTATGTATTTATTGTGGATGTGGATGAGAACGAATATCTGAACCGCAACAGGAATTCCTTTGCGGAGGCAGAGGTTCTTTCCATGAATCAGGAGACGGACGGCCTGACCGGTCTTTTCAATATGTCCTTCTTCTATCAGAGCGTACAGATGAAGCTGGCTTCGCCGGACTCCCGTCGGAAGGAGCTCTCCATTCTTCACTTTGATATTCCAAACTTCAAGCTGTTTAACGAGAGAAACGGGTTCCGGCTGGGAGATGAGCTTCTCTGCGATCTGGCAAAGACCATCAAGGAGGAGTGCCCGGACAGTATTGCTGCAAGATTCTCGGATGATCATTTTGTGGTCTGTATGGAAGGAAGCATGAATGTGGTACGGCAGAAGGCGGAGGCAATCTGCAAAAAGATCCTGCTTTCCGAGGATTCTGCAAAACGGGTACGGATCAAGGTCGGTATCTATTATATGGATGATCGGAAGGCTGAGATCGGCCTTGCCTGCGATCATGCACGTCTGGCCTGCAACAGCATCAAACACAGACATGATATCTTCTGCTGCGTTTATGATGAAGCCCTTCGGGAGCGGCTCAGACGGCAGCAGTTTGTGGTGGATCATGTGGATGAGGCCATCGAGAAGGAGTATATCAAGGTGTTCTATCAGCCGGTGGTGCGTGTTGCCACGGGAAAGATCTGCGGTTACGAGGCGCTGGTACGATGGGTGGATCCGCGGATCGGCGTACTGTCTCCCGGGGATTTTATCGAGACGCTGGAGACCTATCATCTGATCCACAGGGTGGATGCTTATGTGGTGGAACAGGTGTGCAGGGATTATAATAAAATGATCCGTCAGGGAGACGTGATCGTCCCGGCTTCCATCAATTTCTCCCGGCTGGACTTTGAACTGTGTGATATCTTCGGTATTGTGGAAGAAACCAGAAAGAAATATAATGTTCCCAGAAATATGCTGGATCTGGAGATCACGGAAAGTGTGCTGAATGAAAATCCGGGACACATCAAGGCAGAGTGCGATAAGATGAGAGCTCTTGGCTATCAGGTATGGCTGGATGATTTCGGCAGCGGTTATTCCTCCCTGAATAATCTGGTGGAGTATTCGTTTGATGTTCTGAAGCTGGATATGGTTTTTCTCCGAAGTTTCGACCATAATCCGAAAACAGCACAGCTGATGAATTATATCGTTGAGGGTGTCAAGGGTATGGGGCTTGTCTCCCTTTGCGAAGGAGTGGAAACAGAAACCCATTATGAGTTTTTGAAAAAGATCGGCTGCGAGAAGGCGCAGGGTTATTACTTTGGAAAACCGCGCCCCTATGATGAGACAAAAGAAGAAACGATACAGAAGGGGATGACCTGGGAGGAGTATCAGGGTTAACCCCGGGCGAGAGGTAGTTTGTATGAAGGGTAAACAGATTGCGGTTATGATGGCTCAGGCGGATGAGCCGTATCAGCAGGAGCTGGTCCGCGGGATCGTGAAAAAATCCCAGGAGCTGGGTTACAACGTCAAGATTTTTTCCATGTATATCAAATATCAGGATAACGAGGAACGTGAGGTGGGTGACTCCAACATTTTCAATCTGATCCCATTCAATCGTTTTGATGCGCTGATCCTGTTCTCGGATCTGCTCCAGACTCCGGGAGTCGAGCGTCAGCTTCAGGAAAGGATCCACACGAAGTTTTCGGGTCCTGTTGTTTGCGTGGACACCGATACGGATTATTTCTATCATTTCTGGACCGTGGGCTACGATGCAGTGTATGCAGAGGTATCCCATATCATCGAAAAGCATCACAAGAAGGATATCGCGTATCTGACGGGAAGAAGGAATCACGTCCATTCCCAGCGCCGTCTGCAGGCATATCGGGATGCCATGGAGGCCCATGGGCTTCCGGTACGTGAGGATCGGATCTTCTACGGTGATTTCTGGTATACCAGTGGGACCGGCTGTGCGGAGGCATTGCTTCGCCACAGACAGGAGATGCCGGAAGCTATTGTGTGCGCCAATGACTGCATGGCCATCGGGTTTGCGGATGTCATGGAACAAAATGGCATAAAGATCCCGGAGGATATCATCGTTGCAGGCTATGGAACCTCGGATGAGGGACAGCGCAGTCCCAGATCCCTTACATCCACAGTGATCCCTGCAGAGTACTACGGAAGTTTTACAGTTGAGGCTGTGGACAGGATGCGTAAAGGGGAAAATGTTCCGGAACCCAAGCCTGTTGGGAAGCTGTTTATCGGAGAAAGCTGCGGATGTCATCCGGATACAGCTTATCTGATGCAGAGAAGAGAACTGTGGAGGACCAAGGATTCCGAGGAAGGACATGAGTCGATCCATAATCATTTTATGGAGAATCTCATGCTGGCCGATACCATTGATGAATTCTTCCATACCGTTTACGAGTCTATTCATTATCTGCGAGAGGTTCGCAAGGTGGAGATCGCACTGGACCCCAGATGGGTAAACCCGGATGATCTGGTTCAGGGAGGCTTCTTCCGACACGGATATCCCAGTACCATGGTGGATATTTTGTCCTACGATTCTGAGAACCCCTCCCTTTGCCGCGTGGGTGCAGGACGTCAGTTCGAGACCAGAGAGCTGATCGCGAGAGATGTGGATCTGAACGGTCTTGTATCGTTTTTTATACCACTGTATTTTGAAGATAAGACCTATGGTTACGTGGTTCTGGCCTTCCCGCCGGAATCTGCCTGCTATGAATCCGTGACCCGCCTTTGGCTGAATACCCTGATGTCGGGGCTGGAGGCATTCCGTAGGGAACTTGTGATCCAGCATCTGGAGAAGGTGGGAACCGTGAAGAACCCCATGCGGATGGGACAGGATCCGAGTATGGTGAAGATGGGGATCACCATCATAGACGACCTGACACCGGAAGAACGCCTGGACATGGAGGAGACAAAAAAGATCCTGGACAACAACCTGCTGGTGTACCATTTCCAGCCCATTGTCAATGCGGTGGATGGCGAGATCTACTCCTACGAAGCGTTGATGCGATCCGGAACGGACAGAAAGGTTTCGCCGCTGTCCATCCTTCGGTATGCGAATATGATGGGGCGCCTCACGGATGTGGAGTATGCTACCTTTAATAACGTTCTGACCTATGTGGAGGAACACCGGGATCTGTTCAATGGCAAGAAGATCTTTATCAACAGTATTCCGGGCTGTAAGCTGGAATATCAGGACTTTGTTCTGGTGGAACAGAAGATGGGACAGAACTCGGATGTGGCTGTTGTGGAGATGACAGAGCAGACGGAACTGTCCGATGAGGAACTGAATTCCCTGAAGCAGCAGTACCGCAGAATGGGCATCGGAATGGCCATTGATGATTACGGAACCGGTTATTCCAATATCAGTAATCTGCTCCGTTACATGCCGGACTATGTAAAGATCGATCGTTCCCTGCTCTCGGATATTCAGGTGAATTCCCAGAAGCAGCATTTTGTAAGAGAGATCATTGACTTCTGTCATTCCAATCAGATCCTGGCACTGGCAGAGGGCGTTGAGACTGCGGAGGAACTGCAGACGGTGATCCGTCTTGGAACGGATCTGATCCAGGGCTACTATGTGGCCAGACCCTCGGCGGAGATCCTGGAGTCCGTGGACAGCAGTGTCAGAAGTGAGATCAGCCGATTCCATCGCGAAAAGGAGGACGGCTCAGCGGATGAGGCCTATCATGCAGGCAATTCCAGCCGCATATCTCTCAGCCATCTGGTGAATGAGAATAAAACGAATATCCTGATCGGAGATAAGGACGCAACCTTCCGGGATATCACCATCGTTGGTATGCCGAATATGGAAACGAATGTTCATATCGAGATCCTGGAGGGCTATGACGGACGGATCACGCTGGAAAATGTATGTCTGTCCAATATCAAGAGCCGCCCATGTATCCGTATGGCCGAGGGTTCCAGAGTGACACTCTGCCTTGTGGGAGAAAACCGATTTAAGGGCGGAGGCGTCATGGTGCCTGAGAGTGCGCAGTTTGCCATGGAAGGAAACGGAAATCTTCTGATCGAGCAGACCGCCGCAGGTGCGTTTGCCATTGGAAACGCCATGGATAAACGTCACGGCATCATTGAGTTTTATCAGGACGGCGAGTTGACCATCCAGTCCAGCGGACAGACAGCCGTTGGAATCGGATCCGGACTGGGCGGAAGCATTAAGATCAATAAGGGGAAGTATGTGCTCCATATGAATGGTGACGAAGGGGTGGCCATTGGTTCCTTCAAGGGAAATGATCCCATTCTGATCCATGACTGTGATATCTTCTTTGCGGTTTCCTTCTACAAGAGTGTTTATATCGGAAGTATGGAAGGGAAGACGGAGATCCGGATCTGGAGATCTCTGGTACGTTGTACCGGAAGCAGCAAGACACTGGCGGCCATCGGTACCATTTCCGGAGAAAAAGCGACGGTAGAGGTGAACGATCTTGCGATCCATCTGGATGTCAGGGCAGATTATCATACCGCTCTCGGAAGTCTTACGGGTGCCACCCGGATCCGCATGGTCTATGCCGGGTTTAACTACAAGGGCATCGGCCGGCAGGGGCTGGTGTACGGTGGGATCAGTGAGGATACGGAAATGGAGATCAGCAGCTCGGACATCACCATTGATCTGCAGTCTGACAGCGGAAAGATAACAAATGCGCCGGCAGAGAAGATCAAAGAGACCTACGGAAGAGCCTCCATTACCGTAAATGGAGTGAAGCGAAAGTAAAATGTAATGTAACGAAAAAGAAGGCCAAATCAGGCCTTCTTTTTTGTCTTTATCTTATACATCTCGGTATCCGCCTGCTTCAGCGCCTTTGTGATCTCAAAACCTGCCTCCAGAGTGGTGGTGAAGAAACCGCTGCTGGCGGCAACGGAATATGGAAGATTCCATTCTTTTTCGATGCGGCCGAGATTTCGATCAATCTCCGGGACGATGGACTGAGGATCACAGTCTCCCAGGAGCACAGCAAACAGCTCATCTCCTCCAAAGCGTGCGCACATGGCGCCATTTGGACAGGCATCCTTCAGTGCGGTCGCCACGGCCGTGATGGCACGGTCGCCTTCGGCATGACCGAAGTTATCGTTGATAAACTTCAGGCCGTCCAGATCGGACATGATCACGGTGATCGGGGTTCCGAAGTTCTCCTCCTGAGTGGCAAAGGCATCAAATACCTTATGGAAGCCCAGACGGTTATACAGTCCGGTAAGGGAATCGTGCCGGTACATTTCATCCACCTTCTCCAGCAGACGACGCTGATACTGCAGATTCACAAAGCCTCCGATGCCCATGCTGATCGCACTGGTCACGATGGCAGAGCGGGAATAGTTGGTGATCACCAGCTCCCGGTAGAAGTAGCAGTTGAATCCGAAGGGATGATCCATATAATCCAGAGCGTTGAATACCAGCGGGAAGCCGCTGTCCATCAGCTCGATGATCCGGTCACGGAAGTTGCCGGAAAGTACGGACTCCTTATCGTTTACGGTCTTATCATAGAAAAGCTCATCCGGAAGAGGGATACGGTCAAACCGGTGCTCCTCGGCGTAATCCGCATCGTTAATGATGTGGAAGTTCGGAGTGGGATGCTTCTCCGGGCTGGTCATGAAATAGTTCTCCTCCATGTCGAAGATGTTCATATCCACCACCGTCAGGGAATTCTTGGTCTTGTGGTTGTGGATGCTGGCAGCCATATCCCAAAGGGTATCGCTGGTCTCCATGTTGGAGGTGATATCGTACAGGATGCGTGTGTCATCCTGGTGACGGTAGAAATTATTATTAAAGCTGGCCATCATGTTCAGCGCATTCCAGTTATGCTCGGTGCAGCCGCAGGATTCATTGGGGATCAGCCGCGGTGTGATATAGGTATCGCCGATGGATTCGTGATTCATAAGCTTCAGAGCTGCGGATCCGGCAGCCTCTGCCAGAAGGATGGTATCGCAGCTGGAGGTGGCGATCTTCGGTGTAGAGAAGAAAACCTCGTCGAAGCCGTCAAAGCCGGAAACGATCACCTGGTCCGGAACACGGATTCCGGCCTCCTGAAGCATATCGTTTACATTTATGGCCATAATATCATTGGCACAGATGATGGCATCCGGAAGTCGGTCGCGTTTCAGGATCTCACGCATGGCGTCCCGGGTAGGATCTGCCCAGAAATCACCGTAGCTCAGCATACTGTCATCAAAGGGGATCCCATTTTCGGCGATGACCTTTTTGAAGATGTCGATCCTCCGGTCGGAGAACTCGTTGTTGGGCAGTCCGGCCATCATATGCGGATGTCTTGCATGGTGGCGTTCGATCACGTGACGTGTGATCTCCTCGAAACCGGCTTCGTAATCAAAGTTCACATGATGAGTGCCTTCGTACGAGCCGTCTATGATGATAACGGGAACAGATGTCTCCTTCGCCCTGGAAATGATCCGGCTGGAAACCCTGTGACTCTTGATCTTTTCATCCATGATCATGATGCAGTCCAGTTCCTCATAGGGCATGAGATCAAAGATATAGGTCTCCGCAGGATTCATGTCCTCCGCCCAGTAGATGTCGGAGTTGATCCCGAAGATCAAAAGAGCGCAGTTATCCGCCTGCAGAGTCTCGTGCAGAGTTTTGATAAAGCCGTAGATCTGCGGATCATAAATTCTGGAAGCGCATAATGCAATTATCTTTTTGCCGTTGATCATGAGATAATACCAGGATTCTGCTATATGTTTTCAGTCACATATGTTATTATATCACTATCATGCCGGGGTATCAATAGAGGGATACAGTGGGTGAATCGCGGATATAGTGTAGTGGGACAGTGGACAGCACAACATTTAGAGAGTGTAAAAAAAATATCATTTTTTATTCATTTCGTAGTCGAAATTTCATAAATTATGTAGTATAATGTTTCTATACTTTCGTTTGGAGGGGGTTGTATATGAAACCGTTTAGAAATGCATACGAAGCGATCAAGCGATTGCTGAAAAAAATGTTTTCAAAGGAGGAAGAGGCTGCAGGGTCTGCTGCATCGGCTCAGTCCGAACCGATAGCACCTGCCAAGCCGGAACCCACACCTGCCAAACCGGAACCGAAACCGGAGCCGAAACCGGAACCCAAGGCTGAACCGAAGCCTGCGGCTAAGGCAGAAGCAAAACCGGAAGCAAAACAGGAAGTAAAACCTGCGACTGAATCACAGAAGAAGAAAACAGCCAAGTCCGGAAAGAAGCAGCAGGAGAAGCAGACAAAACAGGAAGCACCGAAGCAGCAGGATAAGCAGGATAAGCAGGATAAAAAGACTGCGGAAGAGGATATGCAGGCTTATGTTCGGGAAGCTGAACGTAAGGAGAAGCAGGCATATGAGGAAGAGGCACGCCGCCGTGCAGAGCGTGCAGCAAAGCGTGAGGCAGAGGAGAAGAGAGCTGAACAGCGCGCTGCAAGACGTGAGATGGAAGCACAGGCAGGCATGGGCGTTCGTCGTGTAACGGATCCTGTAACCGGTGAAGAGGTTCCTCTTGGAGCGCTTCCTTCCAGAGCTGTAACCCTTAAGAAATACAGTAAGATCCCGTCCACATCGGATGATGTGATCCTTTCCATGAACTCCATCCTTCGTCATCCGGATATGCCGATGAATATCGTTATCCTGGGTAGAAACGGATTCGGTACCGGCAAGGTCGGCGAGGACTTCGCAAGAAGCTTCTACAGCATGGAGCTGGTAAAGTCAGATAAGATCGCAAAGATCAAAGCAAAGCAGCTGAACAAGATCGGTCTTGAGAAGCTGGCAGGCTTGAAGGGCGGATGCCTTATCATCGAGAATGCCGGACTGGTACAGCCGGAGAAGCTGGTTGAGGTTATCCGGAATTCCGAGCCGGATCAGAATGATTATGTAGTGATCCTGACCGGTGAGATCGACTCGCTTGCAAGATTCTTTGAGGACAATCAGGAGATCGTTGATAAGTTCATCTATCTGGTTGGAATTCACAAGATCAAAGAGAAGGGCATGATCTCCCTGGCACGTGGATACATCAAGGAGAAGGGCTATACAGCAGACAAGCCGGTATATGAGCGGCTGAAGCAGTCCCTGCAGGGAATGGAGGAAGGCAACATCGACCGTTTCCTGGAGTACCTGGACAAGGTTATGGGAGCTACAGACTTCCGTGAGGGTGCTGACGGCGCTAATGCAAAGAAGGAGATTACGGTTGACGATATCAACCGGGTATAGATCGGGAATAGATTTAAAAGACCGAGGAGACCTCTGCATCGCAGGGGTCTTTTCATTTCCTGTATTTGGTGGTATAGTGTAGTTCATGAAAAAGGAACGCAGTGAGTAGGAGAAAGAAAGTATGGCAATGAAGAAAAAGCCGGTTACCGGTATGAAGGATATACTCCCCAGGGAGATGGAGATCAGGGACTACGCCATAGGCCTCATCAAGGAGACCTATAAGAAGTTCGGCTTTACATCCATGGAGACCCCCTGTGTGGAACACATCGAGAATCTTTCCTCCAAGCAGGGAGGAGAGAATGAAAAGCTGATCTTTAAGATCCTGAAGCGCGGAGAAAAGCTGAAGCTGGCCGAGGCCGAGACGGAAGCGGATCTTGTGGACGGCGGACTTCGTTATGATCTGACGGTTCCGCTCTGCCGTTATTATTCCAATAATGCAAATGAACTTCCCAGCCCGTTTAAGGCGCTTCAGATGGGAAATGTATGGCGGGCCGATCGTCCCCAGCGCGGCAGATATCGCCAGTTCATGCAGTGCGATATCGATATCCTGGGAGAGCCTACCATTCTGGCGGAGATCGAACTGATCCTTGCAACCTCCACACTTCTCGGCAAGCTGGATTTTCATAAGTTTACCATTCGCATCAATGACCGGAGGATCCTCCGCGCCATGGTGGATTATGCAGGCTTTACAGCACCGGAGGGAGAGACCGTGGATTATGACGGGATCTTCATCACTCTGGATAAGATGGACAAGATCGGAATGGACGGCGTCCGCCAGGAACTGGTGAGTGCCGGCTATGATGAGGCAGTGGTGGACCGCTATCTGGAGCTGTTCCGTAAGGCAACACCGGATACGGCAGGGATCCGCCTCCTGGCAGAAACCCTCGGGGATGTTCTTCCGGCAAAGATCACGGAGGATCTGGTTACCATCATGAATACAGTGGAGGGGGCAAAGGAAGCGGAATTCGCGGTCGCATTTGATCCCACTCTGGTACGGGGAATGTCCTATTACACAGGCCCCATCTTTGAGATATCCATGGACGAATACGGCGGATCCGTAGGCGGCGGCGGACGTTATGATGAGATGATCGGACGTTTCACGGGCCAGCCCACACCGGCCTGTGGCTTCTCCATCGGCTTCGAGCGTATCGTTATGCTCCTGCTGGAGCGTGATTTCAAGGTGCCCGGCAGTGAAGGGAAGACGGCATACCTGGTTGAAAAGGGAATGCCCGGTGACAAGCTGGGGCAGCTGCTTGCAAAGGCGAAGGAGCTTCGCTCGGCAGGCGCTGAGATCAATATCGTAATGATGAAGAAGAACAAGAAGTTCCAGAAGGAACAGCTGACAGCGGAGGGTTATACCGAGATCGTTGAGTTCTTCGCAGATAAGGATATCAATTAAGAGAAATATAGGGCATTCTGCAGAAGCTTTCTGCGGGATGCCCATTTTCGTTCGTCATTTCGGAAGGAAATGTGGTAAAATATAACCTGGGTTGACAGGGCCCGGGGAGGAATAAGCTTTGGAACGCGGACTTACAGGCAATAAGATGAAATATATCGCGGCTGCAGCCATGGTGGTGGATCATATCGGAATGGTATTTCTGTCCGTTCAGACGATTCCGGGGCTGCTCTGCCGTATTGTGGGACGACTGACGGCCCCCATCATGATCTATCTTCTGACGGAGGGCTATGCACATACGTCAAACCGGAAGAAGTACGGGATCCGGCTTCTTGTTTTTGCACTCATTTCCCAGATCCCCTATTGTCTCATGCAGTACGGGCTTCCGCATATGGATGTGGCGACCGGAGAACGGGTGATGCCTACATTCTGGGAGACTGTCCTGCATCCGGACTTCAATATGCTCTTTACGCTGTTCCTTTCCTTCCTGGCACTCTATGTTTACGATCTGGTGCCCGGTTTTACTCTCCGATGCGTGCTGTTCGGCGGGATCTACGGTTTGTCCATGTTCTGTGACTGGGGAATGGTGGCACCGATCTATGCCATTGCATTTGCGGCTCACCGGGATTCCAGGAGTGAACAGGCGAAATGGTTCAGCATTGTCACCGTCGGGTATGTGATCATCGGTATCCTGTTCTGTGTCTCGTCAGATCAGAACTGGTACGGGCAGCTGTGGCAGGCAGGGCTGTTCCTGTTTCTTCCGTTCCTTTTCCTTTACAACGGGGAGCGGGGCAGTAAGGGCGCATTTCATAAATGGTTTTTCTATGTGTTCTATCCGCTGCAGTTTATCATACTTTGGCTGATAAAATATGTGGTGTAGCGAAATGAATCATGTTACAATATGGGGTGGGTGTTGCTTTGTTTTGAGGAGGTTACTATGGATAAAGACAAGCTTCAGAAGGTCCTTTGCTTTGTCTCAGGAATTACGATATCAGTGATGGCGCTCCTTCGGATCGTCCAGCTGATCGATCTTTACCGGATGATCGGAAAGTATTATAAGTACGGTGCAAATATACTGCTTCAGGGAAGCGGCGGAAACTTCGTGATCTGGGTAACTGTGATCGCGGAAACGCTGGTGACATTGGGAATGGCTGCCATGACATTCTTTATGATCACCGAGAAAATGGACCGCTACGGCATTGCGTCCATTGCGGTAGGCGGAGGGATGCTGGCTGAATTCCTGATCATCCTGATCTGGCTTTGGACACAGCTTGGAAGATATGCAGGATCGGTCCTGTTCAACTGGAGAATGATCCTGATCTATGCAGGTATCGGATTCTTTGCGGGGAGCTTTATCATTTCCGGGAAAACGGCAAAAGATCTGGAAGACGGAGAGACCATCGGGAGAGAGTGGCTTCGGGCCCCCGGCTGTTATGTGGCAGGACTTGTATTTATCCTGATCCCGGCCATTGGAAGGACCATCAGTCTGAAGGATATCCTTTCCAGCTTTTTCTCCAGCGGACAGTCCGTGTTTAATGTGATCATGCAGATCGCTATCCTGATCCTTGTCGGGCTTTACCTGAAGATCCGCAGTGATAATGAGAACAATGTAGGACCTGCGGATGCCATGGCGAGAGCGGGTGCGGGCGGAATGCCGCCGTATCCGGGGGGACCGTACGCGCCGCAGAATCCTGCCGGAGCAGGGCCAAATCTCTATCAGCAGGGCATCGGAGCCATCGGAGGTGCAGCGGCCTACGGCGCACAGCAGACACCGTACGGAGCGCCGCAGACGCAGTATGGCGGACAACAGACACCGTATGGAGCACCGCAGACGCAGTACGGCGGGCAGCAGACACCCTACGGAGCGCCGCAGATGCAGTACGGCGGACAACAGACACCGTATGGAGGACAGCAGGCACAGCCCTACCGTGGGTATGCAGGACCGTCAGTTCCCAGAGGGGCTGAGAGTACCAATAAGTATTCGTTAGTGATGGATGATAATGTTTCGGCTTCGACGGAAACGAATGTCTCTACTTCGGCGGAAACGAATGTCTCTACTTCGACGGAAACAGAGACATCGGATCTGAAAGATTATTTTTCCTTCGATCAGAAGGATGAATAACGAAGGGTCATATTTGATACAGGGGAAGGGGAAAGGACTATGAAGTACAAATGTCCTTGCTGTAATAATTATACATTGGATGACGGGCCCGGGAAGTATGAGGTTTGTCCGGTGTGCTTCTGGGAGGATGATCCCAAGGCGGGATCTGCACCGAATATTGCCTTTGGGTCCAATCAGATCAGTTTAAAGGTGGCAAAGATCAATTACAGGGAGATTGGAGCCTGCGATCCGGATGCGGTGAAGTCCGTGCGGGATCCTCTGCCGGAGGAGATCGATCCGGCCGGAGCCCTGAGGCTGATCCGTGCAACGGAGCTCTGGCAGAAGGCAGGGGCCTTCTACGTCCGTATCCAGGCGAACGGAGTACGTTATGGTATCGATCTTCAGACGGAGTTTGATGAGCATGATGAAACAGATGCCATCTATATCGTCCTTCTGGATAAGACCCGTCCGGTGGCCACCTGCCGTCTCTACCCCACAGAGCAGGGAAATATGATGATCGGCCGCGTGGTTGTTCTTCCGGAATATGAGAAGCGGGGCGTAGGTACCCGGCTTCTGAAGGAGGGTGAAGCGTGGGCGAAGGAACTCGGTTATTCCAAGACCGTCATCGAGGCCCGGGATATTCTTGCGAACTTCTATGAGGCAAGAGGTTATAAACTGAATTCCAAGCATGTGGTTCACAGAGAACCCTTTGACTGTTTTTTGATGGAGAAACGGCTGTAATATAATGCTGTGATAAAGAGAAGGGGACAGTTCACGCGGCATCCCGGTTTCCGGGTGTGCTGCGTGATTTTCTGCATCCTATTCTATGAAAGGCTGAAAAAATGAGATCAGGAAGAAAACGGATCGGCTGGAAATGTCTCTGCATGATCCTTCTCCTGCTGATTTCGCTGGGAGGCTGGAAACTTCCGGCGGAGGCTGCGGCGCAGGAGGAGATACGTGACGCCGATGATTTGTATGAAAAAATACTGGACCAGATCAGTGCCCGGGAGATGAGCCGATACTACCGGGTGAATGATGTCGGAAGGGCGGATTCCCTGATCCATATGGATATGCCCAGGTTTCAGGCGCATTATGATGAGTCTAAGCCTCTGAAAAGCGGCTGTTACCTCAGCTATTATATGAGTACCGTTTATCTGTCCTACCAGGGACACTCCTTTCAGATCCGCATCGAGTATCCCTACTCCAAGGAGGAGATGGACGCACATTTTGCGAAAATGGATCAGCTGGCGCCAACGCTGAAAGGCGAGACGGAATACGATACCGTGAAAAATGTGCATGATTATCTGATCGATCATTTTGATTATGATACGAAGACCTCCATGGTGAACCATACGGATATCGACGGCTTCCGGGACGGCGTGATGGTATGCTCCGGCTACAGCCTTGCGGCGTACTATCTGTTAAATGTAGCGGGCGTGAAGACCCGGATCATCACCGGCTACGGTGGGGGTGAAGATACCGAAGTGGCGGACCATATGTGGAATATGGTTCAGGTGGACGGAAAATGGTATAATCTGGATATTACCTGGGATGACGGAGGCGGAACCACAAAGGATTACAGATACTTTCTGAAAAGTGATGCCGATTTCCCCATGCACCGCCGCTTAGGTGTTTATGCAGGTGTGAATTTCAATATCGAGGTTTCCAAAGAATCCTATCCGCTTCCCTTTTACATGAAGTTCCGATTCGGTGATCCGAAGATCTGGATCGCCACGGCGGTGGTCTTTGTTCTGCTGGTCATGGTTTTCTCTGCCCGGCGGAGAAAGAAGACAGCGGCCATGTATCACGGGGAAGTGGTATATGAAGAGGACCATCCCAATATAAACTACGGCAGTCCGGAAACGGAACAAGAAGGAGATAATGAACATGTATGAAAAGAAGAATCCGAATACCATATGGTATCTGATCATCGGTGTGGTGGTGCTTACGCTGGTTATGCTGGGACTCCTGGCACTTCTGATGAAGGGCGGCGGAGATGAGGATGCTACGGAAACCGGAACCACGCAGGTTACGGAGCAGACGACGAAGCAGAAGACAGAGCAGAAGTCGGAGCAGGCGACGAAGCAGAAGACAGAGCAGAAGACAGAACAGAAGACAGAGAAAAAAACAGAAGGAAAGAGCAGCGGGGAATCTTCCCCTGCTGCCTCCGATCTGAAATTCAGGGATCAGGCAAAGAAGGATCAGCATTATAAGAAGCACGGAAAGGAAATGGGCTTTGCGGATGCGGATGCCTATGAAGCGGCAGCAGCAGCGGTAGCTGCAGATCCCTCCAGCCTGCACAAGCTGGAAAAAGAGGACGGGGATGACGTTTACTACCGGGAGCGGGATAATGCTTTCGTTGTTGTATCGACGGATGGTTATATCCGCACTTTTTTTTATCCGAATGGAGGAAAGTCTTACTACGACAGACAGTAGTTCCAACTCAGATTCATACAAAACATAAAGGATTGTTTATTTGACAGAATGAAAAAAGTTATGTAGTATCGAACATGACTTTTTTTGTTTTTATAGAACGTTTCTGTAACATTTACGGAACATTTATGTATTAGAGAGAAAGGGAAACAGTATGCTTTCGAAATTCAGCGTAAAAAGACCTTACACGGTTCTTGTGGGCGTGGTCATGATCCTCGTCCTCGGGTATGTGGCTTATACAAAAATGACGGCGGATCTTCTGCCGAATATGAGCTTTCCGTACGTGATCGTCATCACTACGGATCCCGGGGCCAGCCCGGAGGAGGTGGAGGGGGATATCACCTCGAAGCTGGAGGCGTCGCTGGCCACCACGTCGAATCTGAAGACACTGCAGTCCATGTCCAGAAACAGTGTTTCTGTCGTGATCCTGGAATATGAACAGACTGCAAATATGGATTCCACCATGATCGAGATCCAGCAGAAGCTGGATCAGGTAAAGAGCGGATTCGCAGACTCCATCGGTGCACCCATGGTCATGTCCATCAACCCGAACATGCTTCCCATCATGGTAGCGGCCATCGGTGTGGAGAACATGGATGCCACCCAGATATCTACCTACGTAGATAACAATATCATCCCGCAGCTGGAGAGTATCGAGGGTGTTGCCTCTGTTACGGCAACCGGAGGCATCAAGGAGACCGTTCAGGTCACTCTGAATCAGAAGAAGATCGACGCGCTGAACGATAAGGTCCTGAAGGAGGTTCGGGATCAGTTCAAGGAAGCGGAGGATGAGCTTCAGGAGAATAAGGACAAGATCGAAAGCGGTCAGGCACAGGTAGAAAGCGGAAAGAAGGAGCTGGCTGATAAGATCAGTGCCGGCCAGACCGAACTGAATACAAAGAAGATCGAGCTTTATACAACAGCAACGGATCTGGATAAGCAGGAGGTAGAACTGCAGTCCAGACTGCAGGGCATCGACCAGGCCCTGAAGACCCTGGAGGATGCCCAGAAGGGCGTGAAGGAGATGGAGGATGGCATCGCGAAGCTGGATGCCGGTATCGCAGAGCTGGAGAAGCTGAGTGAATCTCTGGCGCAGCTGGCACTTCTCCCGGATGATCAGTTAAAGGAAGCCTCAGGAATGACCCGGAAACAGCTGGAGAAGAAGATCACTGAGGTGACAGCACAGTTGGCGGAAATGAAGGCCCAGAGAGAGGCTCTGGTAAAACGGCAGGAAGAACTGAACGCGAACATCGCACTTCTTGGAAGTGCCCTTTCTCAGTACGGCATCACCATCAAGGGCGTGGAGGATATTCCGAAGGCCATCAAGGCACTGACGGAATTGCGCGCACAGGTTGAACTCGGAATCTCCACCATCACCACTGCAAAGCAGCAGGTGGAGGCCGGAAAGGCAACCATAAATGAAGCGCTTACTGCGTTAAATAAGAATGAAATTCTGGGCTCCCTGCAGCTCAGTGATGCATCCATGCAGCTGATCTCCGGATCGGCAGCCATCAAAACAGCAGAAGAGACCATGGAGAAGACGAAGACGGATGCGGAAGCAAAGGCGGATATAAATTCCGTGCTTTCCGCGGATGTGATCCGTCAGCTTCTGGTGGCCCAGAACTTTGATATGCCCGCAGGGTATATCCAGGAGAAGGACGGCAGCTATCTGATCAAGGTTGGTGAGTCCATTGAGACGGTGAAGGATCTTCAGGATCTGGTACTCATCGATCTTGGCATGAACAGCATCGGAAAGGTTTATCTTTCTGACGTTGCCGACGTTGAGGTGGTGGATAATTCCGACTCCAGCTATGCAAGGATCGACGGACAGCCCGGCGTGCTGCTTACCTTTGAGAAGCAGACCGGTTATGCAACAGGAGATGTGACGGACAGCATCCTGGCGAAGTTTAAGAGTCTTGAGAAAACCGAGGAAGAGACCATACATTTCTCGACCCTGATGGATCAGGGTGTATATATCGATCTGATCGTAAGCTCCATCCTCCAGAACATGGGGATCGGTGCGCTGCTTGCGATCCTTGTGCTGATCATTTTCCTGAAGGATTTCCGCCCCACGCTGATCATCGGATGTGCGATCCCGCTTTCCGTTGTATTTGCGCTGGTGCTGATGTACTTCTCCAACATTTCCCTGAATATCATTTCCATGTCAGGACTTGCACTTGGAATCGGTATGCTGGTGGATAACTCCATTGTCGTGATCGAGAATATATTCCGGCTGCATAAACAGGGTATGCCGGTGAAGAAGGCCTGCGTCAACGGCGCGAGCCAGGTGGCAGCGGCCATTACGTCCTCCACACTTACCACGGTCTGCGTGTTTGCGCCCATCATCTTTACCGAGGGTATCACAAGACAGCTTTTCGTGGATATGGGACTTACCATTCTTTACACGCTGGGCGCCAGCCTGATCGTTGCGCTGACTCTGGTTCCTGCCATGGCTCAGGGTATGTTGAAGCGGCCGAAGGAGGTTAAGAACGGACTCTATGAGCGGTTCCTGAATGTATACGGAAGGTTCCTGCGGCGCGTTTTAAAGTGGAAGGTGGTTGTATTCCTTGCAGCCATTGCCCTGCTGGTTGGAAGCATCTTCCTTTCCCTCAGCAGAGGTACGGCGTTTATGCCGGAAATGACATCGACCCAGATCACGGTCACTCTTTCCGCACCCGAGGGACAGACCAGGGAATTTGAGGAAATGACCGGTTACTCCGATCAGCTGATGGAGAATCTGAAGGATGTGGAAGAGATCGAGACCATCGGTGCCATGATGGGTTCGGGTACGCTCCTCTCTGGTATCGGAGGAGGGATCGCCAGCTCCGGTGGAAGATCCGGCGGTTCCGGTTCCAGCGTAACCATGTATGTCCTTCTGGATCCGAATGTCAAAACCTCGAATGATATCATGAAGGAGAAGATCGAGAAGGCGGCCGAGGGACTGGACTGTACGGTGAAGATCAATACCCAGATGATGGATATGAGTGCACTGTACGGCTCAGGCATTTCCCTGCAGATCCGCGGACGTGATCTGAAGGTGCTTCAGGATCTGGCCAGAGAGACCGGAGAGGCCATTGAGCAGGTTCCGGGTGTTGAGAAGGTGAATAACGGCCTTCGAAATATGGAGCAGGAGGTATATGTTTCCGTCGATAAGGAGCAGGCTGCCAAGTACGGTATGACCGTGGCGCAGGTATTCCAGCTGATCTATAAGAAGACGGCGGAGTCCAGCTCCTCTACGAAGCTTTCCACCGACCTGAAGGATTATGATGTCTATGTCAACTCGGTTGAGCAGGCAACCATGACAAAGGATGACCTGAACAAGATGACATTTACCTATAAGGATCCCAAGGATCCGGAGGCAAAGGAGGAAGAGGTTCCTCTGACCAGGATCGCAACCATTTCCGAGCGGGAAGAGCTGGCGGTGATCAATCATGAGGCGCAGACACGTTTCATCAATGTTACCGCATCGGTGGCTGAGGGCTACAATGTGGGTCTTGTGGGACGTGATGTGGAAAAGGCCATTGAGCGCGTACAGGTGCCGGAGGGCTATTCCATCAAGGTCGGTGGCGAAAATGAGGCCATCAATGACGCCATGGGACAGCTGCTTCTGATGATGCTCCTTGCGGTAGTCCTGATCTACCTCATCATGGTGGCGCAGTTCCAGAGTCTGCTTTCGCCCTTCATCATCATGTTTACCATCCCGCTGGCATTCACAGGCGGTTTCCTGGCACTCTGGCTGACAGGCAGCGAGGTCAGTGTCATCAGTCTGATCGGTTTCGTAATGCTGGCAGGTATCATTGTAAATAACGGTATCGTACTGGTGGATTATATCAATCAGCTGAGAAGGCAGGGAATGTCCAAGAAGGACGCCATCATCGAGTCCGCCCAGACCCGTCTTCGTCCGGTACTTATGACCGCCCTTACCACCATCATATCCATGTCCACCATGGCAGTCGGTATGGGTCAGGGCTCGGAAATGGGACAGCCCATGGCCATCGTAGTTGTGGGCGGTCTGACCTACGGTACCCTGCTGACCCTGATCGTTGTTCCCTGTATCTATGATGCACTGAACCGTGAGAAGGATATGCGGGAAGAAGACATCGAGATCGTAAAGGAGCCGGAGGATCCGGACTTTGCGGAAGGACCGGAGCTTACCGAGGCGGTTGCAGTCCATGGAACAAATGAGGAATACGGTGAATAATCATATGTCACAGGTTAAGGATGAACTGATCCCGGCAGAGCTGACGACCTTATGCTATATCGAGCAGGACGGCAGGTATCTGATGCTCCACCGGGTAAAGAAGGAAAAGGATATCAATAAGGACAAATGGATCGGACTCGGCGGGCATTTTGAGGGAACGGAAAGTCCCGAGGAATGTGTTCTCAGGGAAGTGAAGGAGGAGACAGGGCTTACCCTGACATCCCTCCGCTTTCGGGGGCTGATCACATTTGTGTCAGGCGATACATGCCTGGAATATATGTCGCTATTTACGGCGGACCGTTTTGAGGGAGAGGTCGTGGAATGTGACGAGGGGACGCTGGAATGGGTCCCGAAGGAAGATGTGTATGATCTGGAACTCTGGGCAGGAGACAAGCTTTTTCTGCGTCTTCTGGAGGAGGACAGACCCTTCTTCTCACTGAAGCTGGTTTATGATGCTGAAGGCCGGCTGCAGGAGGCCGTACTGGATGGAAAACGGCTGGAGCTTTTGGACATCCTGGAGGAGGACGGAACGCCCACCGGAGAGGTGCAGGAGCGGGATACGGCCCATCGTCTGGGACTTCGGCATGCCACAGTTCATATGTGGGTACTCCGGGAGGAAGAGGACGGCAACGTAGAGGTGCTTCTTCAGAAACGAAGTCAGACCAAGGACTCCAATCCGGGCTGCTGGGATATATCCTCGGCAGGACACATTTCCGCCGGAGATGAGAAGCTTCCTGCCGCAGTCCGGGAACTGTCGGAGGAGCTGGGGATCCATGCAGAGCCGGAGGATCTGACCTATCTGGGATTTACCAGGAGAAATGTAATGAAGCCCTTTTACGGGAAGCAGTGGTACGACAATCAGATCAGCTATATCTACGTGTACCGGAAGGAAGTGGACATTGACACCATCCGTCTTCAGGAGGAAGAGGTGGAGGAGGTCCGCTGGATGAAGCTGGATGAGGTGGCTGCCCGGATGGAGGGGGATGTAAGCTTCAAACACTGCCTGAACCCGGAAGAGATCGGACTGCTGCAGAGATCATTATAGAGATCATTATAAAGAAAGCATGACAGGGGAGAACCGATGTCATGCTTTTCTTTATGCTTACGCGATGATTTGATTATGCTACTTAGCCGGAGGCTTCGGGATCACCCGGTTTACAGTGGACATATAATCCAGATATTCCTGGTCGAATCGCTGGAACATATCCCGTTCCTCAGTCTTCTTCAGAAGGATCGTGAGGATGATCCAAAGAAGAATGGGAATAAAGTACATATAGGTGTTGCCGGAAATGAACAGTGCACCGGTGCAGGCGAACAGGATCGCTGTGTAAATGGGATTCCGTACCCAGGCATAGATGCCTTCCGTACAAAGTCTGCCGGTCTTTATATAATCGTCAATTCGGATGCCGAACACGGCCTTCCAGTAGATGACCAGGCCGGCCAGGATCAGTACACAGCCGATGCCGATATAAGTGTATCGGAGAGCATCGCTTTCAGGGATACCGGAATCAAAGATCCATTTATCCCGAAGCAGGATCGCTGCAACGGTAAGGGCGATGGCGATCAGCCCGAAGACCGGTCCGATGCCCCAGGTTGACATGGGAGTCTTGATCTCCTTCACAACAATGGGAGCGAGCTGTCCCTCCTCCAGATCGGAGTAATCGTCTTCTTCCCGATCATTCCCCCGTTCTTTGATACGATCAGCCATATTTTTGGCTTTCTTTATTTCTTCAGACATTTCCAACCTCCTGAATGATGTCGGTCAGTAGTTTTCCTACGAAATACAATTATACCGAAAGATCAACATATCTGCAAATCTTTTTCTGAATGCCTG